>CAZIKZ010000108.1:0-1688 GCA_964539845.1 uncultured Hyphomicrobiales bacterium | reverse complement strand
GGCGCGCCGGATCACGGCATCATCACTGTGAACAAGCGCATGCCGCCGCGCGTTGCGTCGTCCTCACTGAATTGTCATCGCCGGCCTGCACCACGCGGCCGCGCCGCGCGCAGCTCTCGTGAACCGTTGTCCCGCAAGCCGGTACAAATGGTGATGAGGCACATCGCTCGCTCCCCCGAAGGTCGCGAGCCAGCCGTGGAGGCCGCGATGCGACGCCTGTCTGGAACGATCCTGTCCGGCCTGATGCTGATCGGTGCGGCGGCCGTGTCGCCTGCTGCCTCGCAAGCCCTCGAGCAGACGCCGGAACAAGCCCCGCGCTTCAGCTCCGGCCTGATCTGCGATACGCGCGAACAGGCCGAACGCTTCGTCCTGGTCTTGCGCGACAACATCGAGAAAGCCCTTGGTACCGTGAACACCGAAGCCGGCACGCCGAATGCGTGCATGATGGCAACGTATGGGTTCGTCCCGGGCCAAACCGTCTCCGAGGTCGAGCGCAACGGTTCGATCGTCGATGTCATCGAGGTCCGCGTGCTGGCGGTCGCAACCACCGGCGGCGTACAGATGATCGAGCCGAAGATTTATTACTCGGTGATCGCGACCGCCGACCGCAGCGCCTGACTGCACCGCTGCCCCACCATAACCTCCGCGCATGGAACGTCGCATGCGCACCAGCGTTGCCGCCGAAGACATTACGATCGGAACATTCCGGCGCACGCTGATTCGGGCGAGGCCGGCTGGAGGCAGCGATGCGATATCTGTGCGGAATGCTGACTGCGGCGTTGCTCTGTTCAGGCACAATTGCGAATGCCGAAACCGCGCCGCCGGACGACGTTGTCACGGGCTCCGGCCTCGTCTGCGATACCAAGGAGCAGGCTCAGCGCTTCGTCTCGCTGATGGGCGACGACGTCGAGGAGACGCTGCTTGCAGTCAATCGCGAAGCCGGCGACGACCATGCTTGCGTGGTTGCGACCATCGGTTTCATACCCGGATCGAAAGTCGCCGAAGTCGACAAGAACGGCGCCATCGTGCACGTGATCGAGGTCAAGGTGGTAGCGGTCGCCACTGTCGTCGGCCTGCAGGCGATCGAACCAAAGACTTATTATTCGGTGGTCACCTCCAAAGAACACAGCGCCTAGCGGCCGCCTCTCAGGTCAGCCATTCGGCCATACGTGCGCCTTGGTACTGCGCGGCGGTAGCCCTCCGTTCATTGGGGTATGCAACTTTAGAGATCGGAACCACGACATCGCGTTTGACGTTTGCGCTACGCCAACGGAGCTGTGCGCATGATGTACCGTTTCACGCCCATTGACGCCCAGTGCGTTCTAGAGGCGCAAAAACTCGCCGCCAGTCGCTGCGATCTTCTGCGGCACCGCAAGTCGGAGGTCTCCGAAGTAGAGGTTCTCTTGTTCATCGCCCGCGAGATCATGCGACTGCATCGCGAAGGCGAGAACGACATCACGCGTCTTGCAAATCGTGCGTTCAATTCACTCTGCGAGCACATTCAAAGACGCGAATCCGCACTTCGGATCACGCAGCCATCGGTCCCGGACTGGTCGGAGCGCTCATGGAATTTAAGCTGGGGCACGTCATCGGGGCTCCGCAAGGGCTGGTCCAAGCAGGACGCGTAGTCACCAACCGGCGCGACTTAGCGGACGGCGAACCTCCGGGCATGCTTGTGGTCGCATCGG
>CAZIKZ010000107.1:0-12743 GCA_964539845.1 uncultured Hyphomicrobiales bacterium | reverse complement strand
ACGTTGACGTTCGCCGGAAAGCCGGCCGCCGCTTCGCGCGCGCTGCCGGAAAAGACACGCTTGGCCTCGGTCAGCCCCTCGACCGAAATGCCGTTCTTTTCGAGATAGGGCGCGCCCTTCAAGCCGGCGGGCGGCTTGCGGGTGGTCATGCGCACCGACTCGATTTCGCCCTCGGCGGCGGCGACCACCGCGTCGAGCCCGAGCAAGGCGCCGGTCGGCACGATGATCCGTCCGCCTTTCGCCTCGGCCAGTTCCAGGATTTGGGGCCGCGGCAGCAGCGCGCCGCAACTCAGCACGATCACCGATTTGCCGGCCTCCAGCATCGGGCGGCAGATATCCTCGATGATCGCCGCCGGCGCACATTCCACGGCGATGTCCGCATAAGCGGGAAATTCGCTCAGCGGCACGATCGGGCAGGCGATCCCTTCGGCATCGAGGAAGGCCTGTGCCTTGGCCCGGTCGCCTGCCGCGGCGCAGGCGAGTTTCAGCCCGGGCAGACCCGCATTGAGCTTGCGGGCGAGCATGCGGCCGATGGCTCCGAGCCCGGCGATAGCGACGCGAATTTCCGGCATCGTGGTGGGGTTCTCCTGGTGGTCCGGTTCTAACATTCGCCCCTCTTCGCGGAAGGCACTTTGCGAATGTCAGATCCGCTCCGCCAAGGGTCAGGGCGCTGTTTACGTCTGCGCCAACCTGGCCACAAGGTCCGGCTTGACCCCGGTGGCGCCCGGGGGCAAGTCTGCTGGAAACTTCAGGGAGGACTTCATGTTCAAGAAACTTGTACTCGCAGCCGCAACTGCGGGTCTCATGGCCGTGCCCGGCCCCGTGTCGGCGCAGGATTTTCCAACCCGTCCGATCACCATGATTATCCCGTTTGCGGCCGGCGGACCGACCGATGTGCTCGGCCGCGTTCTGGCGCAGCGAATGGGCGAAGTGCTCGGCCAGCAGGTGGTGGTCGAAAATGTCGGCGGCGCGGGCGGCCAGACCGGTTCCAAGCGCGTCGAACAGGCGAAGCCGGACGGCTACACCTTCGTCCTTGGCACCGTCGGCACGCACGCCCAGAGCCAGACGCTCAGCAAGAAGCCGCTCTACAACGCCGCGGCCGACTTCACCCCGGTCGCGCTGATCGCGGAAGTGCCGATCGCGCTGATTGCGCGCAAGGATTTTCCAGCCAGCAATCTGAAGGAATTCGTCGCCTATTCGAAGGCCAATGCCGCCAAGATGCAGTTCGGCTCGGCGGGCGCGGGCTCGGCGACGCATCTCGGCTGCGTGGTTGCCAACATGGTGATGGGGACTGACATCGTCCATGTTCCCTACAAGGGCACTGGACCCGCGATGCAGGATCTGCAGGGCGGACGCATCGACTTCCTGTGCGAGATCATTTCGACGGCCAAGCCGCAGATCGACGGCGGCACGGTGAAAGCGATCGCGATCATGACCAAGGAGCGCTCGGCGGCACTGCCGAATCTGGCGACCGCGGAAGAGCAGGGCACCAAGGGTATGGAAGCCTATACCTGGAATGCGATTTTCCTGCCGAAGGGCACCCCCGAGCCGATCGTGAAGAAGCTCGCCGATGCCGCCAACCAGGCGATGGAAACGCCCGCCGTGAAGGAGCGGCTGGCGACCCTGGGTGCAACGATCGTCGCGCCGGATCGCCGGTCGCCGCAATATCTCGACAAGTTCGTGAAGGAAGAGATCGCGAAGTGGCGTGAGCCGATCCTGAAGAGCGGCGCGCAGACCGATTGAGCGCTGCGACGGACCAGATATGCGGCGGCGGGCTTGAAGCTCGCCGCCGGCTTTTTTTAAGGTATGGAATGCGTCGCGTCTGACCTTGGACGAATCGGCGCGAAAAGTGAGGGGACATGAGTTCGGGCCGCGTACTCGTCGTCGAGGACGAAGTGCTGATCCGCATGCTGGCGGTCGACATGCTGCTCGATCTCGGGCGCGATGCCGACGAGGCCGGGACCGCGGCCGAGGCGCTCGAATTGCTGCGCGCGCCGGGGGCGGAATACGCGCTGGTGCTGATGGATCTCGGTTTGCCCGACAAGCGTGGTGACGATCTGGTGCGCGAGATCCGGCAGACGCATGCCGGCTTGCCGCTTGTCGTCGCGAGTGGGGAAGATCAGACCGAGGTCAGCGCACGATTGAAGGATTTCGAGCCGATCTGCTTTCTCGGCAAGCCGTTCGATCTCGACGGGCTGAAGCTCGCGATCGATAAAGTTGCGCCTTGACGGCCTCGCGGATTACGCGGCGAGGACCGCGACCACGACCAGCGTGGCGGAGACAAGCGCTGCTGCCACGCACAGCGTTATTAGCTGCGCAGCATGCTGGTCGAAAAGCGGGCGGGACAGAGGCAGCATGGCCGATCCTGACGGGTGCGTTCGACAGGTCCGCATGAATCGCGATTCTGCCCCTGCTGGGCGAGTCCTTTATCTGCGGCAGGGTGGTTGACTCGCTGCGACTCGGAATGACGTGGCTACCGCCGCGTATTGTCCGCGACCGTGAAGCCGAGTTCGCGCAGGCCTTCCCGCGCCTTCGGTGTTATCTGCCCGGCAATCCGCAATTCCGGGTGGCCGAGCCGATTGGTGCGAATCGCGGACGCGGCATTGCTCATGGAGCGACTCGTTCCTTCGGTCCAGGACAGCGCGTCGACCGGCCAGATTCCGATGACAGTCCCGTTGGCGGTTTGGTTGAACGGAAATTCGCCAGCCGACACGAAGCTGACGATCGACTTGTTCTTCAGGTGATAGTCCGCGACCATCTCGGTATAGCGGCGGTTGAACACCGCAGCGTCGCGGCGCTGAACGCCGACTGCGCGGCGCAGGAATTCCGGGCGGCCGGCGACCGGCACGACTTCGAGCGATGACACCATCGAGGTCATGTCGAGCGGAGTGTAGTTGCGGTTCTGCAGCAGCGCGTCGGCGGTGGCGCGGTCGAGCCCCATCGCCATCATCTTTTCGCGGTTCATATCCATGAGCTGGGCCGCGGTGCGATCGCGGAGCGAATCCTTCACCCGGCCCGAGGTGCCGACATTCGACACCACGATCCCGACAGCGCCGGGAATCGCCATCATCGCGCCGGTGACGACAAGTCCGCCGGCGGCGGCAGCCTGTGACAGCTTCTGCAGCCGCGCCTGCAGCGGCGCGTAATCGGTATAGGGGTCGACGCCCAGCTTGGCGGCGAGTTCACGCCGCTTCTGGTCGGCACCGAAACCGCCGAATGCCTGGTCCTGTGACTTCCCCGCGTTGTGGATGCCGGAGCCGATCTGGCCGATCTGGTTGCCGATCCCGGCGAGCGTGTTGCCCAGTGCCTCGACCGGATTGACCAGCATCTCGCCCGCGAATTTCACGGGGGCGAGACCCGCCTGGCCGAGTGCGTTATTGAATTCGTTCGACTCTGTCAGCTTGTCGAGTTCCGCCACGGCGGCGAGTTCGCGGATGCGCATCTGCATCATCGCGTCGCTGACGACAGTGAAATCGCCGTAGGGCGAGCGCACGGTGTAGATTCGCAGGAAGCCGTCGCTACGAACCGGGTTTGCGATGGTATAATTCGGAGCGGAGGGACTGATCCCGGGGATTTTGCCGGGGCTGTACGACGCCGGCCGCTCGATTTCGGCACCAAGCGCGCCGAACGGTATCGAAAAAACAGCCGCTATTGCGGCCGCGCCAAAACACGCAGATGCCCGCGCGCGCATACTCAACCCCCATCCCAACCGGTAACCGGCGGCCATTTTGGCAGGGAATGCGCCGAAGCTGCAAGCGGGGCGGAAACTGCGGGTTAACCGGCGAGGGGTTTTCCCATTCAGGCCTTTGTCTGTGCAGCCGCCACGATCTCGTCCTCGGACAAGCCAGCCTCGCGGAGCACCTCCGCGGTGTGCTCGCCGAGGTTGGGCGGCAGGCTGCGGACCGCCGGCTGCGACCCGGACCAGGTGCCCGGCACGTCGGTCATTCGGAGGCGGCCCTCGGTCGGATGATCGACGAACCGGAAGAAGCCGGCATCGTTCAGATGCGGATCGTCGAACAGACTTGCGATGTCGTGGAGGGGCGCGACCGGAATATCGGCCGCGTCGAGCTGCGCGACCCATTCCGCGGTGGTCTTGGTCTTCAGCGTATCGGCAACGAACGCGTACACCTCGTCGATATTGTCGGCGCGCCCGCCATGGGTCGAGAAGCGCGGATCCTGCAACAGATCCTCGCGTGCGATGGCCTTGAAGAAACTCCGCCAATGGGTGTCGGTGTAGACCAGCGCGCAGACATAGCCGTCCTTGGTCGCGTAGGGCTTGCGATGCGGCGAGACCAGACGCGGATAATATTGCGGGCCCTCCGGTGGATCGAAGGTGAGGCCGGACAGGTGATCGCCGAGCAGATATTCCGCGAACACCTCGAACATCGGAATTTCGATCGCCTGACCCTGACCGGTGCGTTCGCGATGATAGAGCGCAGCCGAGATCGCATTGGCGAGATAGAGGCCGGTGGTGCGGTCGGCGATCGCAATCGGCATGTAGCGCGGCTCGCCGCCCCAGGCGTCGGGCGCGATCGCGGCGATCCCCGACAAGCCCTGGATCAGGTCGTCATAGGCAGGCTTGCCCGCGTAACGCCCGCGCGCGCCGAAGCCGGTCGCACTCGCATACACGATCCGCGGGTTGGCGGCGCGGATATCGTCATAGCCTAACCCGAGCCGCGCCATCGCCGCCGGCCGCACATTGGTTACGAACACATCGGCGGTCGCGGCGAGCTTGCGCAGTGCGTTGCGTGCCGCTTCCTGTTTCAGGTCGAGCGCAATCGAGCGCTTGTTGCGGTTGAGGTTGAGATAGATGTGGCCCATGCCCTTGTTCCGCATCGGGCCGACATGGCGCATGATATCGCCGGATGGCGCCTCGACCTTGATCACGTCCGCGCCGAAATCGGCGAGGATCTGCGTGGCGTAGGGGCCAAGGATGACGCTGGTCAGGTCGAGAATGCGGATGCCGGCGAGGGGGCCGGTCGGGGGCGTGCGTTCGGTCATGCGTTGAGCATTAGCGCGCGTCCTATCAATGCTGCAACTGCGAGCGTTCCCGCATCCATTGATCTTTCGAAGTTCAACCCTATATGTCTATGGTACACGAACAATTATTTTATGGTGTCCGCGTCGGCTGCGTATGGATGTGGCCCGATGGAGGAAACGAATTTGCTGACCCCGGACAAGAAAAAAGCTGCCGACGCGCATTTCAAGGTGAGGGAAGAGTTGCGGCTAGATGCGCCCCGAGCGCGAGCCGATTACGATGCCGCCGCCGAGGCGGTGCGCGCAAAGACTGAAAAATTGCGGGCATTGCGGCTGTCCCGCGTGGCGGCGCCTTCCAAGACCCGTGTGGCGGCGTCTTCCAAAAAGCGCTGACCAAGAAGCGCTGACCGAGATTGCCACATCAATGCAGGCGGCCTTTGTAGGTACTTAGCAGTGATCGCAATCCCTCAATCGCAACGCTTTCGATGAACAGGTTGAACGCGGCCTGGTCTGTCGCGAATTCTTCCTTCCACAGCGTCGATGCAAAGTCATCGTCAGTCACTTCCAGCGCCCAGCCGCCGCCATCGCTGAGACGATAGATCTCGACCTTGACTGTGACGCCGTCGCGCGTGAAATCGCCCGACAGCGGCGAATAGATCAGCTCAGTGTCGGACGTATCTGACGCGATACCGGTCATGGTCTGGCATTGCTCCTGCAATCGTTGAACTGTGTCGCTCCCGTTGCGCGGGGCCGTCAGTCGTGTGAAATCCTGTCGTATTCCGCGCGATGGGCCGTTGCATGCCGGCGGTGCCTGATGAAGCGCAGGACAAGCGCCACGGCGGATGCCGTTGCGATGACAGCAATCGCCTCCAGCGGATGGATCGATAAGTCAAAATCGTAAAAGGCGCCGAATGCGATAAGGCCGAGCAGCGCGAGCATTGCGCCGACAAATCCGTACATGACGGTCCCGTCCATCGGCTGGGGCGCATAACCTTCCGCCACTTCCCGGGCTGCCTCTTTTCTAACTTCATCCCTCATTCAGTCGCGGTCTCGTCGATTGGGGCTCAGCCCTGCTTTTGTTTTTAATATCGGCGCGCTGCGAGAGCCGCCGGCGCTGCGCTGTGTAGACGCGCGCCCCCTGAACCGGATATTGCCTCAAGGCCCAGTTCGCGGTTCTCCAGACCCACCGTGCGGTCCGACCAATCGCCGCATGCGTCGCATGTGAATGACTGGCGCTCACCATCGGACAACGACGTCCTGCGAACGCAGTGCATGTCTTTTCCGCAACTTTTGCACTGGACCGTCGCTTGCGACGGCGAACGAGGGATATTGAGCAGACGTTGTGAAACCATCAGAGCTCTCCGCTGTTTTGCAGGCGGGAGCCTTGGGCTCTCAGCCACCGGCGCCTACGGAATCGAGCCGTTGCCGGTGATCGCCCCAATATGGGTATTCCGGACGAAAATGCGAGGGGCGAGCAGCGTAACTCCTTGAAGGACACGCCGCTTTTTCTCCGGGAGGCTTTTCGATCAATCGTGACCGGATTGCATGGCCGGCGGGCCTGAGCGCGAAGCGTGTCCCATGCGAACGCCGGAATCCGGTCGCTAGCCGACGGCGGCCTCGCGCACCGGCGCGCCATGCGTCTGCGGAATCTTGTCCGCATAGGCCTTTACGAAATCCGACATCGGCGCGTTGTGCCCGCCCGGCGGCTCCATGGCGTGGTCGGTGTATTGGCTCGCATTCGGATCGGCATAGACCCGCTTCACGATCTTGCGATATTTCCGCACCAGCTTGACCCACCGCACGACCGTCCGCGTGAAGTCAAAAGCGCGCCACGGGTAGAAGACCAGCGGATTGACGATCGGCATGCCGTAACGGCGCTGGGTCCGGATTTTTCGCCGTACGAAGCCGAATTGCAGCGGGTGCACGCCCTCGATCCGCGATGCGCCCGAGAACAGCGTGATGCCGTCGATCACCTTGGTCTTGTTGAGACCGGTTGCGGCGGCGCGGCGCATGATAGTCTCGACATGCTCGTCGCTGTAATAGCGGGTCCATGCGCTGCGATAGACCTCTTCCCAGGTCTCCTTCGACATGATCGGGTGCGCCGTGCAGGCATGTTCGAGATCGTATTTGTTGAGGTCCGGATCGACCGGGATGCCTTTCAGGTGCAGGATCTTGTGATCCTCTGAGCCGGGCAGTGGCGTCAGATAGAAGAACTCGAGAATATCGACCGGCAATTCCTTCTTGATGATTTCGATGTCGTGAGCGATCGAGTCCGGCGTGTCGTTGGGGAAGCCGAGAATATATCCGGCAAATGTCATCACCTTGGCCCGGCGCCAGGCGTGGAACATCTCCTGATATTCCCAGATCTTGTTCTGCCGCTTCTTTGCGCCTGCGAGCGATTGCGGATTGATATTCTCGAGTCCGATGAACACCGCGGTGCAGCCCGCGCGCGCCGCCTTCTCGATGAAGCCGGGGATCTTGTGGCACAGGGTGTCGACCTGCAGCAGCAGGCGGATCTTGAAGCCTTCCTTTTCGCGCAACTCGATCAGCCGGTCGAGGATCGGCTCCCAGTTCTTGTTGCGCGCATAATTATCGTCGGTGATGAAGAAGCGGGTGATGTTCTGCTGGGCATTGGCGCGCACGATGCCTTCGACATCGTCGGCGGTGCGGTAGCGCGATTTGCGGCCCTGCACGTTGATGATGGTGCAAAAGCTGCACTGGAACGGACAGCCGCGGCCAGCGTCGAAGCTCGCATAATGCCCGGCAACCCGCGTCACCACCTCGCGCGGCAGGATCGGGAAGGTTGCCGCTTCCATGCCGGGTGAGTCTTTGAGGTAATTGTAGATCCCTTTGGTCTGTCCCGACGCCATGTCGCGCAGGAAGTTTGCCATGCGGCCCTCGGCCTCGCCGGCATACAGCACGACCCCGAGATCGAGCGCCTCCTGCAATTCGGGTGTCAGTGTCGGTAGCATCGAGATCACGCCGCTGACATGGAAGCCGCCGATCGCGACCTTGATGTCCTGCTGCCGGAAGATGCGTGCGAGATCGAGTGCGCGGGGATACTGGTTCGACTGAACGCCGACGAGTGCGACGAAGCCGCCGCCGGCGTTGCGGATATCGCGCACGATCCGCTTGGTGTCGATGACGGTGTTGCACTCGTCATAGGCCTCGATGTCGATTTCGACATCGGTGCCGAGCGCGTAATCGTCCGCGCATTCGCGCAACAGGCCGTAGACGCTCGCGAGGCTGTTGGACGGGATGGTCGAGCGCCACCACTGAATGACATAGCCCTCGGTGTCATAGTGCGAGGGCTTGATCAGAACGATTTTGAATTGCTTCGTTGCGGCGGTCGGCCGCGCGAGCGGGGCAGGCGCTGCGGTCGATGAGGATACATGCGACAAGGCCATGCCGCAGTGGACCCGCAATTTAACGAGGGCGCAAGACCCAAAATTCGCGCCGGAGTGGTGGCGAGCCGGTCCCAGGTTCCTTCAGGTCAGAAGCCCGGATAGAAGATGTCGTCGAAATTTGTGCCGCTTTCGTCGTCCATCTCGTTCTGCATCTCGTTTTCGAGATTGACGCCGCCGGTATCGCGGCCGATGTCACCAACGCCCGGTAAGCCCGTATTGCGCGCGGGCGCGACCATATCGCGGTAGGTCTTCATCGCATTCTCATCGCCGACGAAGGCGCACCGGCACGTGGTCGGGTCGGCATAGACATAATAGCGTGCGCCGTTCTTGCGGTGCGGAACGAACTTGTGCGGCGGGATTTTGTTGAGCCTCGCCATCTTTTCCGGCGTGTTGGCTTCGCGCATCTTGAAGCCGGCATCCTCCAGCTTCATGTCGGTGGCGAGCTTGGACGATTGCGCCGCGGCCTGTGTCGCTGCCAGAGTGAGTATCGCAAGTCCACAGACGATCGAACGCATGGTCATCCTGTTCATTCCTGTCACTGTCTGACACCTTCGCCGACGATGGTGAACGCGCCCCAATAGCCTGGATAGGCCTGCTCCGGCTTCGCCTCGTCGCTGAGATAAGAAACCATCGCGCGCCGCATCGCCTCCGCGCGGCCGAGTTTCGCATCTGCCTTGAGATTCGCGAAGGTCGTTGTTGCAATCGTCGTGGTCGCGGCGGAATCCACCGCCCAATGCGTGACCAGCAGCGCGCGCGTGCCGGCATAGAAGAAAGCGCGTGCGAGGCCGGACAAAGCTTCCGCGCCCGGCTTGTCGCCGGCGATGGTATTGCAGGCCGACAGCACCACGAAATCCGCGTTGAGCTTGAGTTGTGCGATCTCGCTCGCGGTCACGAGTCCGTCGTCCTCGCTCGTCGGTGTTCGCGGGATGGTCAACGCCAGGGAGGGTTCCGCCAGTCCCTTCACATCGCCGGCGACAAGGCCATGGGTGGCGAAATAGACGATGCGGTAATCCGAGAGCGGAAGCGATTTCAGGGTGGCCTCGCTCGCGGCGCGGCCGAGGAAGATGTCGCCATCCGCCGCACCGAGCCGTTTGGCGACGTCCCGGATTTCATCGGCGGTGTCCGGCAGCGGCGTCAGCGCCTGTCCGAGCCGCGCGGGATCGACGCTCGCGCCCTGCCAGAAGTCCGAATAGGAGCGCGTCGTTTTCTTCGCAGGCGCCGCGGTCTTGACCTGCTTGGCGGCGCTCGCGGTCCTGGTGCTCGCGGTTTTGGCCGGCTTCGCTTTGGCAGCCGAGCGCTGGCCGGCAGGAGCCGGCGCCGTGCCGGGATCGAAGACCGGATCGCCGAAACCGACGATCGGCTTTGTCGCCTGGTCTTTCGCGGCGAAGACGCGCAGCGCCTTGAGCGCCGACACCGACGGCACGATGGTCACGGCATTCTGCTTCACCAGCCAGGCCGCGTTGCGATAGGCGCCGAGATCGCCCGATGCAGCCACCGGCGGCTCCGTCACCAGCAACTGGAATGGCACCGCCGTCAGCGCACCGGACGGAACCATCAGCAGGTTGCGCTTGTGCTTCAGCACGCCTTCGGCCGGGCCGAGCAGGTCCTTGTAGACGGCGTGGGCGAGCGCAAGGTCGAATTGTTCGGCAGTGCTGCCGCTGGCGGCGTCGACACTGAGACCGCGCCGGAAGGCGGCGACCTTTTTCGTCAGGTCTTCCGCTTTGATCGGCAGCGTATGCCACTCCGCGCCCTCGCGTGTCAGCGCAAACAATTCCGTCTTGTCCTCGGACGCGATCCACAGAATCAGCGCCTCGTCGGGACCGAGCAGGTCCTGCGTATCCTTGACCGGCAGCGGCTTCGGGCTGGTCAGCGCCACGAAATCCGGGAACTGCTTTTCCAGCCGTGATCCGACATCGGCCAGCTTGCCGCGGATGTCGGCGAGCGATTGCCGGATTTGTGCGATCGCGGCGGCATCCTGCTGACCGGCCGGTCGTGAGATCGCTGTGACCAGCGCTTTGTCGCGGTCGCGCGCGGCCGCGATCAGATCCTGGTTCTCGCGCACCAGCGCCGGCAGCGCGCCGGTCCCGGCAGCGAAGCGCAGACCCATCTGCTGCAAGGCTGCCGCAGCGGCGGAATGGTTCGCCCATTGCGCCATCTCGAATGCTTCGCTTGTTGCTGCGGGTGAGCGCTTTACATTCGCGGCCGCGAGCGCCGCAATCCGGGTCGTGAACAGGCTCGACAGATCCTCGACCAGGCAGCCCTGGCCGCCTTGCGTATTCGACGATGCGGTCGCTGCGGCCTTCAACAATCCGTCGGTCGCCTTGCGTGACAGGTCGAGCGCCGCCGGCGCTTTCCCGCGCAGCAATTCCAGGCGAGCGCGATTGTTGGCGACGCGCGCCGCATCGGCGTGATCGGGCCCGACGGTGTTGACGTAGATGGTCCATGCGCGTTCGAGCACGGCGCCGGCGTCGTCGTATCTCTTCAGGGCGATCAGTGTATTGCCGAAATTGTTGAGCGAGGCGGCAAGCTCCGGGTGGGTCTGACCGAAGACACGTTCACGGATCGCAACGGTGCGCCGGTAATAGCCCTCCGCCTCGTCGTAACGCTTCTGCGCTTCCGCTGCGTAGCCGAGATTGTGGAACGTGTAGGACACGTTCGGATGATCGCTGCCGAGCGCGCGTTCCTGCAGTACGAGTGCGCGCTTGTAGAGCGGATCGCTTTCGTCGAACTTGGCCTGCAGCGAATAGACATTGGCGAGGTTCACGAGCGTCGAGGCGACGTCGGGGTGGTCGCGTCCGAGCGCCTTTTCCCGGATCGCAATCGCGCGCTGCGCGAGGCTCGTCGCTTCCTCATAACGACACTGCGATTTCATCACAGCGCCGAGATTCTGCAGCACCTCGGCAACCATCGGGTGACTGGGGCCGACGATCTGCTCCTCGATTGCGAGCGCGCGCTTGAAATTGACCTCGGCATCCGAATGCTTGCCGACGCCGAAATACATGATGCCGAGATTGTTGTGAGTATACGCGGCCTCGATCTGGCTTGCACCCGGCCGATCCTGGATCGCAAGCGCCCGCTTGAACAGCGGCTCGGCCTCGTTGTAGCGGCCCATCACCTGATAGAGGTTAGCAAGCTTCGCGACGGCATCGGCGACGGTCGGATGATCGGCGCCCCGCGCCTCCTCGTAGACGGAGATCACCTGTCTGCGAAGCTTTTCGGCCTGCGAATACTTGCCCTGAGCCTGGTAGACCACGCTGAGATTGCTCAGAATGAACACGACATCGGGTGAGTTCAGTCCCTTCGCCTGCTGATAGATGTCAACAGACCGCGAAAAATAGCCTTCGGCGTCGTCAAGGCGACCCTGCCTCAGCTTGGCGTTGCCGAGGTTGTTCAGCGAATCCGCGGCCTGGGTGCTGGATGCGCCGTACATCTTTTCGCGGATCGCAAGCACGCGCAGATGCGCCTCTTCGGCCTCCGCATACTTGCCCTGGCCGGTCAGAGAATTGCCAACGAATTCCAGCACCAGCGGATAGTTCGAATGGGTGGTGCCGCCGATCTGGCGCACCGCCTGTTCGAGTTTGCGGGCCTCGACCAGCGCCGCGCCGTAATTGCCGGCGGCGTAGAGGCGTTGATAGCGCTGGTTGGTGGCCTCGATATCGATGCGCTGGGCGTGGGCGGGAATGACGGTGAAAAGTGCGGATGAAACGGCGATCGAAAAAACAATGGCTCTTGTGAACACGAAATCCATCCTGTCGGCGTGGAAGCCCGCGGCACCGACGTACCTATATGAATGTCGTGCGATCCGCGATGGAAATCTCGCGCAGACAACCTGCGGTTTGGTGCGTCGTAAACGGGCCGTCACGCAGACGTGTGTTGCAGCCGCCACCATAGGCGTGCGCCGAACGCCATGAGCGGCAACGACGAGAACGGCATCACACCGGTCATGCCCATGATCACGGTCAGTGCCGGAGTTGCGAACACCGCCAGCATCAGCGCGTAATCGAGCGGCTCGTTGTCGGCGCGGTCCATCAGTTTCACGATCACCCAGCCGAACACCACCATGTCGTAGTTGAAGGCGTAAGGCGTCACGGTGAAAATGGCTGTGACGAACAGCGCTATCGATAGCACCGGATCGCGCCTGCGCCAGAAGGTCCACACCACAGCCACGAGCGTCGCCGCGGATACAATGCCCTGAAGCGCGAAGCACGCCCAGAGCGGAAGACCCGCCACCTTCGCGTTCATGAAGGGCGTCGGCATCTGCATCATGAAATTCGAGAAACCCTCGAACGCGTAGCGCCGCTGCGGCGGCATCGCGTCACGGATATACGCGGTCCAGACGTCCGCGCCGAACACGAGCGC
>CAZIKZ010000106.1:0-12753 GCA_964539845.1 uncultured Hyphomicrobiales bacterium | reverse complement strand
ATCGACTCCGCCACCCGAATGGGCTTCCTGACCTTTCTGCCTTTCATCCTCACCGCCAAAGGCGCGAGTCTGCCGGCGATCGGCATTGCTTTGACCCTCGTCTTCGCTGGCGGCGCGGTGGGGAAACTGGTCTGCGCCTTCATCGGCGCGCGCATCGGCATCATCAATACGGTGTTCCTCACCGAAGTGCTGACGCTGGCGTTGATGGTCGCGATCCTGCCGCTCCCACTCGAAGCCGCGTTCGTAATTCTGCCGATCCTCGGCATCGTGCTGAACGGCACCTCGTCGGTGCTTTACGGGTCGGTGCCGGAATTGGTCGCACCCGAGAAACGAACACGTGCGTTCGGACAGTTCTATACCGGCACGATCGGCGCGGGTGCGATCGCGCCGATCATCTACGGGTTCATCGGTGACAGGATCGGACTCACCGGGAGTGTCATCGTTGTCGGGGCGATGGTGCTGCTGACCCTGCCGCTCGCCTTCGCGCTCCGGCCAGCGCTCGCTCAACTCCAATCGCCGACCACCGCCTGAACAAGAGTCAGCGCTGCGACCGCTGCCGTGTCGGCCCGCAGGATGCGTGGACCAAGCGCGAGCCGCACCGCCTTCGGATGCTTGAGCAACAGCGCGCGCTCCTCCTCGGCAAAACCGCCTTCCGGCCCGACCAGCACCGCAAGCGGCGTGCCGCGCGGAAGATGCGAGAGCGTCGCAACCGGATCGCGTGTGTCGGCATCCTCGTCGCAGAAGATCAGCACGCGATCAGTCGCGAGCCCGTCCAGCGCTTTCGCGAGCGAGATCGCGTCATCGGTCTCGGCAATCGTGAGTACGCCGCATTGCTCCGCGGCCTCGATGGCATTCGCACGCATACGCTCGACATTCACGCGGGCCACCTGAGTGTGACGCGTGGTCACAGGCTGCAGACGCGAAACCCCGAGTTCCACCGCCTTCTGCACCATGTAGTCGAGCCGCGCGTGTTTCAGCGGTGCGAACAGGTAATGCAAATCGCAGGCATGATGCTGCGGCCGGGTCAGTTCGCCGACGGAAAGCGCGACCGACTTGCGGCTTTCTCGCTGTAGTTCCGCGCGCCATTCGCCGTCTTGCCCGTTGAACACCAGCACCGAATCACCGGGCTCCAGCCGTAAGACATTAGACAGATAATTGGCTTGCCCCTTGTCGAGGGCGACACTCACGCCGTGGCTGAGAACAGGCGCGACAAACAGGCGCGGGGTACGAAAATCATAGCGGGACATGGTTCAAACCAACGTGAGCGCCGGGGCTGCAACTTTGTCGTAACCGGCAAGCCCTCTATTATGAACTGAATCGCGTTTTGCCGCCGTCTCGCCTAGTTTCCGGGCTTGATCACGGGGCCGCCCGGAAGGCCGAGGGGCCGGGAGAGCCGACATGAGGTTGCTTGCAAGCCTGTCCGCCGCACTGACGCTGGCTGCCTTCGCAGTGCCGGTGCTGGCTGCGTCTGACGATGCCCGCGTGAGGCTGGCGCAGGCCAACCCGGCCGGACCGCCCTCATCGGGCTGGGGGACGCCAGGAGCCCCACAGGCTGCGCAACCCGCACCGCCGAGTTCAGGATGGGGGGCACCCTCCGCCGCCCCGGCTGCGCCCGGAGCCGGATGGGCAGCGCCGAGCGCCCCGTCCAGCGCACCCGCGGCCTCCTTCGGGCCATCGGGCCATGGACCGTCTACGTCCGGCGGTGGCTCGCGACGCAATTGCATGGCCGAAATCACGCCGCTCCTGTCCGACGCCGAAGAAAAGGGCAAAGCCATCCAGAAGGCAGCTGCGACCAAGCAGCAGCCGATCGTGTGCCAAGCCTTCAGGAATCTGGCGACGGCCGAAGGCAAGGTTATCAAGTATTTTGAGGACAACGGCGCCGAGTGCGGCGTCCCCCCGGACGCCATGAAAGCGCGTAAGGGCAACATGGCCAAGATCGTCGAGATCCGCACCAAGGTCTGCGACACGGCTGCAGCGCCCGCCAAGCGAGCCCCGAGCCTCAGTGATGCGCTCGGGACGTCTAGGGTGCCCTCGGTCTCGACCGATACGCCGGCCGCCACCCGGCGCGGCAGCACGTTCGACACGCTGACCGGCAATCCGCTGAACCGATGAGCGGGACCGCCGGTCGCGTCGCCGATTCGACCGGAAACTGGGTCGACACAGCAGCGCCAGTCTGGCTCAAGCCATATCTGCGGCTGGCGCGGCTGGACCGTCCAATCGGCTCGTGGCTTTTGCTGCTGCCCTGCTGGTGGTCCGCCGGACTCGCAGCGATCGCCGCAGGACGCCCCTACCCCGATCCATGGCATTGCCTGCTCTTCTTCATCGGCGCATTCGCAATGCGCGGGGCCGGCTGCACCTGGAATGACATCGTCGATCGCGACCTCGATGCGAAGGTCGAACGCACACGATCCCGGCCGATCCCTTCTGGTCAGGTGACCGCGCGTCAGGCCGCTGTCTTTCTGGTGCTGCAGGCGCTTGTCGGACTTGCTGTCCTTCTGCAATTCAACGCATTCACAATTCTGGTTGGGATATTGTCGCTCGGAACCGTCGCGATCTATCCCTTCCTGAAGCGCGTCACGCACTGGCCGCAGATCGGGTTGGGACTCGCCTTTTCCTGGGGCGCGCTGATGGGCTGGCCGGCGATCTTTGGCCGGCTCGATCCTGCGGCGTTTGTTCTTTACGCCGGATCTATCGCGTGGGTGGTCGCCTATGACACGATCTATGCCCATCAGGATCGCGAGGACGACGCACTGATCGGCATCAAGTCGACAGCAATTCTGTTCGGCGAAAGCACCCGGTCGATGCTTGCGCTGTTCTTTTCAGCAGCAGTTGCGCTGATCGGAATGGCCGGCTGGCTCGCGGGCGGCGGAACGATTTTCGCGATCGGCCTTACCGCGTTCGCCCTGCATCTTGCGTGGCAAGTCTGGCGGCTCAACATTGCCGACCCGGCCCTGTGCCTGCGTCTGTTCAAATCAAACCGCGACGCAGGACTGATCCTGTTCGCCGGAATGATCCTTGACGCCGCGATCCGCTAGCCTAATTGCGCGCGATGATTTCGCGCTCGCCGCGATGCACCGACGACACCCCGATATGCCGGCCCGGCTTGCGCCGCATCAGAATCGACGGACGGCGTTTCCTGATCGCGGAGCGGCGGCGCCGGCGGCCGATTTCTTTTCCATTCTGCAGGGTGCGGCGGCCCGGGCAGACCTGACGAACGTCGCCGGTCGCATCGCGCTGCCACAGCGACAGCCCGAGGACACGGCCCCAGGCCCGCCACATCAATGCAGCCTCATCGGCCGGCGCCAGTTCGAGCAGCGGGACCGACAAACCCGGATCGGCATGATCAAGAATGATGGAAGCGGCGGGACTGCCGTCCTCGGCCGGTACCAGCGTGATGCCGACGAATGCGTCGACCGCCAGCCGGATTTTCATCCGCATCCCGTGGACTGCACGTCGCAGCACCACGCGATCACGGTCGAGTTCGATTTGCCGCATCTGCCCATCCGCCCCGGCATCACGTGCCGGAAATCGAACTGGCAAAGCGAAGGGGTCGAGCCGCAGTGCACGGCCCGACCCGGCAGGCAAGGCCCCGCCGGCTTCCATTTGACGCCTCAATTGCTCCCCCGGACTTTTTCGTCCGTTATGTGCAGAACCTTGCCACAAGACCGTCGGAAACCGCTTAAAAAGCCTGGTTAATCAGGCATTTCGCGAACGCCCTCGATTCCCATGATTGACAACTCCTTGCCTCCATCGTCGCACTTGCGGCTTTTCCGCTAACCTTGTCCTTGTCAGAGTCGACCCAGCCCCCTAAATCGGACCCGCTAATGCAAGCCCTTCTCGATCAATCCGCACTCAGCAAACTGGCCGAAGGCCTGGTCCGCGCCGCACAGAAAGCGGGAGCGGATACCGCCGACGCGATTGCTGTTCGCTCGGTGTCCGTCGGCGTCGATATCCGCGACGGCGCAGTCGAGGAATCGGAGCGGTCCGAAGGCGACGACGTCGGCCTGCGCGTTTTTGTCGGCCACAAACAGGCGGTCGTATCGACCAACGATATCGCGGGCGCGGATCCGGCGGTGCTTGCCGAACGCGCCGTCGCAATGGCGCGGGTGGCGCCCGACGACCGGTTTGCCGGGCTAGCCGATTCCGATCGCCTCGCGCGCGAACGCCCCAATCTCGACCTTATCGATCCCAACATTCCCGAAGTGAGCGAACTGGAGCGCCGCGCACGTATTGCCGAAGAAGCAGCGCTTGCCGTCAATGGCGTATCCAAAAGCGGTGGCGCTTCGGCCGGCGCAGGAATCAGCGGCATGGTGCTGGTCACCAGCGGCGGCTTCCATGGCTCCTATCTCGCATCGCGTCAGAGCGTGTCGATGATGGCCATTGCCGGCGAAGGGACCGGCATGGAACGCGACTACGACTATTCCTCCGCGTTACACGGCAGCGATCTTGACGCACCGGAGGCGATCGGCCGCAGCGCAGGTGAGCGCGCCGTGCGTCGCCTCAATCCTCGCAAGGTGAAGACACAGAGCGTCCCGGTCATTTTCGATTCCCGGTTGGCAAATACGCTGATCAGCCATCTCGCGAGCGCTTCCAATGGCGTGTCGATTGCGCGCAAGGCGAGCTTTGTGAAGGACAAGCTTGGCGAGCAACTGTTCGCGCCAGGCATCCGGATCGTCGACGATCCGCTGCGCCGGCGTGGATTGCGCTCACATCCATTCGATGGCGAGGGCGTCGCGGTTCAGAAGATGAACTTCGTCGATGACGGCGTTCTGAAGACCTGGTTTCTCGACAGCGCAACGGCGCGCGAGCTCGGCATGCAAACCACCGGCCATGCCGCACGCGGTGTGTCCGCGCCGCCCTCTCCTGTCCCGAGCAACTTGTACCTTGAGCCGGGCACACTCACGCCTGCCCAACTGATCGCCGAAACCGGTACCGGCTTTTACATCACCGACCTCATCGGCATGGGTACCAATCTGGTGACCGGAGATTACAGCCGTGGCGCCGCCGGATTCTGGATCGAGAATGGAGAACTGACTTATCCGGTCAGCGAAGTGACGATTGCGGGTCACCTGCTCGATATGTTCCGTTCGCTGACGCCGGCGAACGACCTCGCGTTCAAGTTCGTGACCAATGCGCCAACCCTGCGCGTGGAGGGCCTGACGGTTGCCGGTCAATGATCACAGCAATCAGAACGCGGTATTAGCCGACGAAATCGGCGTCGCTTTGCGCGAGGCTGGCCAGATCGCGCTGAAATATTTCCGTGGCCCGATCAAGAGCTGGACCAAAGGCCACGATTCACCCGTCTCCGAAGCCGACATCGCGGTGGACGAATTCCTGCGCGCTCGACTCTCGCGGGAGGGCTTCGGATGGCTTTCTGAGGAAAGCCAGGACGACCGTATACGCCTGTCCGCAGAGCGACTGTTTATCGTCGATCCTATCGACGGAACGCGGTCCTATCTCGCGGGGCGGACTGATTGGTCGATCGTAGCAGCGGTGGTGGAGAAGGGCCGGCCGATTGCATCCGCGGTTTACGTGCCCGTTGACGATGAACTTTACGTTGCCGCACGAGGGCAAGGCGCCAGCCGCAACGGAATCCGGATCGCAACGACTGAAAGCACCGCACTCGCGGGTGCGCGCATCGCGGGCCCGAAGAAAGTGCTGGAACAGCTAGCCGCAATCGACCCTGCGATGATCCAGGAACCGAAAATCCACTCGCTTGCACTGCGCCTGACCCGCGTCGCCGAGGGCCGAATCGACGCAGCCTTCGCCTCCGTCAATGCGTATGATTGGGATCTTGCAGCCGCAGACCTTTTGGTGCACGAAGCTGGCGGCGCGATGACGAATTTCGCGGGAGAAGCGCTGGTCTACAACTTGCATGATCCTGTTCACGGCGCGATTCTCGCGGCCGGTCGCGACAGGCATGCAGCGATGCTTGACCTTGTGCGCAAGCGCCGCAGGGAATTCGCCTGACCTTCAGGAAAACCTTCATGTCTGATCAGGCTGCACCGAAGCAACTTCTTCATCTCGTACTTGGCGGCGAACTCGAGCGCCTCGACGACATCGAATTCAAGGACCTCAACAAGCTCGACATCGTCGGAGTGTATCCGAACTATGCGACCGCCTATGCGGCATGGCGGGCGAAGGCCCAGCAGACCGTGGACAACGCCCAGATGCGGTATTTCATCGTGCACCTGCACCGGCTGCTCGATCCCGAAATGCCGAACCAAGCCAAGCGCTGACGCCTGAACGGAACCTGGTATGCTTTCGTCACGGCGTCTTGCGCGCGCGCGCTGGGTACAGAAAACGGCCGGCATTCTGGCCGCGGAGTATCTACGGTTCGTCAACCTGACCAGCCGCACCGTCACGGTGCCCGGCGACGTCCATGAGCGCGCCCGCCAGGAACTTCCCGTCATCCTCGCGATGTGGCACGGCCAGCATTTCATGGCCCCCTTCATCAAGGGTGGATACAAGGCTAAAACGCTGATTTCCCGGCATCGCGACGGCGAAATGAATGCGGTTGCGGCGGAGTGGCTGGGTGTTCAGACTATCCGCGGCTCGGGCGATCATGGCACCGGGTTTCATCACAAGGGCGGAGTAAGCGCCTATTTCCAAATGCTGGAAGCGCTATCCGAGGGGTACAATGTGGCGTTGACCGCGGACGTGCCGAAAGTGTCACGTGTTGCAGGCGCTGGGATCATCCGCCTTGCGCGCGATTCCGGGCGCCCGATTTATCCGGTCGCGCTGGCTTCGAGCCGGCGCAAGGTATTCAACAATTGGGACCGGACCACCATCAATCTTCCCTTCAGTCTGATCGCCGGCGTTGTCGGTGATCCCGTCCGCGTCAGCGCGGCTGCTACCGAAGCAGAACTGGAAGCGGCACGGCTGTCGCTCGAGGCTGCGCTGAACAGCGCAACCGAGCACGCTTACGCGATCGCCGACGGTAAAATCGAGAGTGCACCACGTGGTTGAACGCCTGCCGATGACGCTGCGGGCGTACCGCCGCGCGATGTCGGTGGCCACTCCCCTTGCCGATATGTGGCTGAAGCGCCGCCTGCGCCGCGGCAAGGAGATCGAGGAGCGTCTGGGAGAGCGACACGGCGAGGCGAGCCTGCCTCGTCCCGACGGCCCGCTGGTCTGGCTGCATGGCGCAAGCGTCGGCGAACTGATGGCAGTGGTTCCGCTGGTCGAGCGGCTGCGCGCGCAACATGTGCGGGTGCTCGTGACGTCAGGTACCGTCACCTCCGCGCAGGTCGTGAAAGATCGCCTCCCCGACGACGTCCTGCATCAGTTCATCCCGCTCGATACGCCACGCTTCGTGACACGCTTCCTGCACCATTGGCGCCCTGACCTTGGATTGTTCATCGAACAGGACCTGTGGCCGAACCTGATTGTTGCAGCCGCACGACGCCGCATCCCGCTCATGGTGATCAACGGCCGCATGTCGGAGCAATCTTTCAAGGGCTGGCGCTCTTTGCGGCGCACAGCCAAGGCGCTGCTCAAGAATTTCGACCTCTGCCTTGCGCAATCGTCGCTCGATGCCGAGCGTTTTTCGCAACTCGGCATGCGGGCCGTTCATGTGACCGGCAATCTCAAGCTCGACGTACCGGCACCGCCCGCCAACGAAGCGAAGCTTGCGGAAATGCAGCGTGCTGTTGCCGACCGGCAAGTGTTGGTCGCAGCTTCCACCCATCCGGGCGAAGAAGACGCGATCATCGAGGCGCATCGCCGCACCCGCAAAACCAGGCCGCGCCTGCTGACGATCATCGCGCCGCGCCATCCGGAGCGTGGTCCCGAGGTCCTTGAACGTGCGGTGGCCGCAGGCTCGCGCGCCATGCTGCGCTCACGCGGCGTCGTGCCGGATGTGCGGACAGACATTTATATCGCCGACACCATCGGTGAACTCGGCTTGTTCTATCGGCTGGCAAACGTAGTGTTCGTGGGCGGCTCGATCGTGGAACATGGGGGACAAAATCCGATCGAGGCGGCAAAGCTGGGCAAGCCGATCCTCCACGGTCCGAATGTCTGGAATTTCCAGGACATCTACGCGGCGCTCGACGCAGCGCGCGGGGCCGAGGAGGTCGAGAATATCGGCCACCTGGCAATGCGCGTCGGCGATCTCATGAAGGATCCAGCGAGCCGCAAAGCGGCAGGCGACGCCGCGCTCCGCACCGTGGACCGCCTCGGCGGTGCGCTCGATCGAACCTTCGCAGACCTTGAGCCTTACCTTATGCAATTGCGGATCTCGTACCAGGCATCCAATGCGTGAGCCGGCCTTCTGGTGGCAGAAGCCCGGCCCCGCGGCTTGGCTATTGTCTCCACTGGCTTTGATCTACGGCACAATCGCCGGCTTGCGCATGCAACGCGCGGGCTTTCGGGCCGAAATTCCGGTGATCTGCGTCGGCAACTTCACTCTTGGCGGCACCGGCAAGACGCCGACCGCAATTGCGATCGCGCAACGGCTCACCGCCAAGGGCGAGAACCCGTTTTTTCTGACACGCGGCTATGGCGGGTTACTCACGGGCCCGGTTCGCGTCGATCCTGAAAAGCATCGCGCCACCGATGTCGGTGACGAGCCGTTGCTGCTCGCGCGCGCAAGCCCGACCATCGTATCGCACGACCGCGCAGCCGGTGCCGCATTCGCGCAGGCGGCCGGGGCAACCGTCATTGTGATGGACGACGGATTGCAGAACCCCTCACTCCAAAAGGATATCTCGATCGCCGTGGTCGATGCGCGGCGCGGTCTCGGCAACGCTCGTGTGTTTCCGGCCGGACCCTTGCGCGCGCCGCTGTCGACACAATTGGCGCGGGTCCACGGCATCCTCGCGGTCGGCGCTGGCGAAGGCCTCGGCGCAGTTATCACGCTTGCCAGTACGCATGGCCTGCCGCTTGTGCGCGCACACCTCACCCCCGCACCCGATACCGCAAGGACTATCGGAGCGCTGAAGGCGTTCGCCTTCGCCGGTATCGGCGATCCGGAGAAGTTCTTTTTGACGCTTGCCTCGGCGGGGATCGACGCAACCGTCAAGCAACGCTTCGCCGACCACCATCCCTACAGCGAGGACGAAGCCGCGCGCATCCTCGCGCGCTGCGAGGCGGAAAAGCTGGTTCCCGTAACCACCGAGAAGGATATTGCGCGGTTGTCCGGCCAGGACGGGGCGCGGGGGCGCTTGGCTGAGGCTGCCAAGGCCGTTCCGGTGACGCTGGTCCCGGATGATCCCGCGATGCTCGACAGATTGCTGGACGACGCGCTGAACGCGAGGCGCTAGCTAGCGCGCCTGGATCCGCTGGAGGACCGCATGAGGCGTGGCGTAGGCTTCCTGGAGGTCGACACTCCAGTATTTCAATTCCTCGAGCGGGATCGGCACATTTGTCACCGCGCAGCGCACGAACGCACCCGGCCGCACGATCCGGAAATCGCCGTCCAGAAACTTCACCTCGGCCTCGCCGGCCATGGGTGGGGGGCGATCGAAGCGGTTCAGCACTAGAATTCCTCCTGGATTCCGGGTCCCGGACGGGAATGAGGTGGCGATTGCAGCGTTTCAACATAATGGCACGGTGACGAAGGTCAAAGGGACTCGCTGTCGCTTTCTGGCCATGATGCCCGTATCGGACGGGTTCCGTAGCGATCTAAGACCTGCCATGCAAAAAAACGTTCTTCTTGCGACCCTGCTGTGCCTCGGCGGCGCGGCGCAGACGGCGGCGTCCGAACAGATCGAAATCCCGACTGATGACAAGCCGTTGCAGGCCGTGATCTTTCGTCCCGAGGGAGCCGGACCATTTGCCGCGATCGTGGCGCTGCATGGCTGCGACGGCCTGCGCCGAAACAACGGGCAGATGCGCAAACCGCTGAATGATTGGGGGCAGCTATTGTCTGCAGCAGGCTTTGTCGTACTTTTCCCCGACAGCTACGGGTCGCGCGGGCTTGCCCATCAATGCAGCATCAAGACACCTGTAATCAGGCCTGACAAGGAACGAGTCGCTGACACACGCGCGGCACGAGACTGGCTGCAGCAACAGGATTTCATCCGGAAAGATCGAGTCAGTCTTCTCGGATGGGCCAATGGCGGCATCACGGCGCTGTGGACGGTCCGGCCGAGCCTGGAGCCGGACGATGACAGGCCCGACTTCCGTTCCGCAGCCGTATTTTATCCGGGCTGCCGGAGGCTTGGCGACACCGCTTGGAGTTCACGCGTTCCAACATTGATCCTGATCGGAGCGCTCGACAATTGGACCCCGGCGAAGCACTGCGAGGACATGGTCAGGAATGCGCGCGGACGTTCAGCGCAGGCGGTGATCGTCAAGTACAAGGGCGCGCATCACGCTTTCGACCTTGAGAACGTACCGGTCACGCAGCGGGCGAAGGTCGCCTTTACACCAGACCCTGGTGGGCGCGTCACCATCGGCACCAATTCCGAAGCACGCGCGGATGCGCTCAAGCGTGTGCAGCAATGGCTGTCGCGCTGAGATCCTTGCCTCAGCGAAGTCTCATCCAAATACCGCTAGCCGAAGAGGCTGCCTTGCCCTGACGGGCCGCCGCCGCGAGCCTTTTTGGTACGCGGCTCCTTGTCCGCTGTCGCACCGACGCGGCCGTCGACGAATTCGATGTCGAGCGACATGCCGGGCAAAACCTCCGCCGATGAATGCAGCGGAAATCCCTTACCGTCGCGAACCAGCGCGAAGCCACGGCTCAGCACGGCACGATAGGAGAATGCGTTCAGCAATTTATCCGCTGACGTCAGACGCTCCATCCGGCGCTCGAAATAAACCTTGCGAGACAATGCTCCGCGCTGCGTGAGCGTCGCGATCCATTCGCGGCATCGCACCAGACGCGTGCGCAGGAGCTGCGGCGAGAGACGCCCGGCGATGCGCTCGAATTGCCGATGATGAACATGCGCATTAGCGCGCAGCGCGCGTGGCAGCCTGTCTCCCGCTGCGTCGAGGCGCTGGCGCGGGACTGCGAGGAGATTATCGAGCGAGGGCAACGCCCGCGCCGCAGCCCGCAGTTCGGTGCGGCGCGCCTCCTGCCCACGCAACCAGCAGGCCGAAACGCGGCGCGCCTGCGTGGCGATTCGCACCAGCAATTCGGAACGCACCGGCACGGCCATCTCGGCCGCGGCTGTGGGTGTCGGCGCACGGCGGTCGGAGACAAAGTCGATCAGAGTGATGTCGGTCTCGTGTCCCACCGCGGAGATCAGCGGGATCATGCTCTCCGCCGCCGCACGCACCACAATTTCCTCGTTGAAGCACCAGAGGTCCTCCAGCGATCCACCGCCACGCGCGACGATGAGAATGTCCGGGCGTGGAATCGCGCCGCCCTCAGGGATCGCATTGAAGCCCGTGATCGCCGCCGCGATCTCCTCGGCCGCGCCGTCACCCTGCACCCGCACCGGCCAGACCAGCACGTGACGCGGGAAACGGTCCGAGAGCCGATGCAGAATATCGCGGATCACAGCGCCCGTCGGCGAGGTCACCACGCCAACGACCGTCGGCAGGAATGGCAGCAATTGCTTGCGCGCCTCGTCAAACAGGCCTTCGGCCGCGAGTTTCTTCTTGCGCTCCTCGAGCAGCATCATGAGCGCGCCTGCGCCCGCGGGCTCCAGCGACTCAATCACGATCTGGTAGTTCGAGCGACCGGGATAGGTGGTGATCTTGCCGGTAACGACGACCTCGAGGCCCTCCTCCGGTTTGAATCGCAGACGGCTGAGCACGCCTTTCCACACGACCGCATCCAGTCGCGCACCCTCGTCCTTGATCGCAAAATAGGCGTGGCCCGAGGAGTGCGGGCCGCGATAGCCGGAAATTTCGCCGCGCACCCGCACGTAGCTGAAATTGTCCTCGACCGTCCGCTTGAGCGCCTGCGAGACCTCCGAGACGGTCAATTCCACAACATTGATGCGGGGAGCTTCGGTCATGTCAGGCGATTCGCTTGCGGGTGTGTTTCTTCATGCTACACAAACGGCCTCGAAATAAGGCTTTTCGTGACGAATGAACATCCTACTGCTCGGTTCCGGCGGACGCGAACATGCGCTTGCCTGGAAAATGGCGGCGAGCCCGCTGGTCAAACATCTCTATTGCGCGCCGGGCAATGCCGGGATCGCGCAGGAAGCCGAATGCGTCGCGCTCGACACCGCCGATCATGCAGCGGTGATCGCCTTCTGCAAGGATAAGGCAATCGACCTCGTCGTTGTCGGCCCCGAGGCGCCGCTCTGCGCCGGCATCGTCGACGATCTTGAGGCCGCCGGTATCAAGGCGTTCGGACCTTCCAAAATTGCCGCCCAACTCGAAGGCTCGAAAGGCTTCACCAAGGATATCTGCCGCGCCAACAATATTCCGACCGCTGCCTATGAGCGTTTCGCTGCCGCGGCACCTGCGAAGGACTACGTGCGCAAGCAGGGTGCCCCGATCGTGGTGAAGGCGGACGGCCTTGCCGCCGGCAAAGGCGTCGTGGTTGCGGAAACGATCGCGCAGGCGGAAGCTGCGATCGACATGATGTTCGAGGGCGGCCTCGGCGCCGCCGGCGCGGAAGTCGTGATCGAGGAATTTCTGCAGGGCGAGGAAGCGTCCTTCTTCGCCTTGTGCGATGGCACGACGGCAATCCCGCTCGCCTCCGCGCAGGATCACAAACGCGCTTTCGACAACGATCAGGGCCCCAATACGGGCGGCATGGGCGCCTACTCACCGGCGCCGATCATGACCGACGACATGACCCGGCGCACGATGACCGAGATTATCGAGCCGACCTTGCGCGCGATG
>CAZIKZ010000105.1:0-12754 GCA_964539845.1 uncultured Hyphomicrobiales bacterium | reverse complement strand
CCAATACGACTGGCGTGCTGGCCATCTGTCTGATGATCGTGATTGTGGGGATCGCTGGCGATCGCTTCATCATCCAGCCGCTCGACAAGCGCACGCAGGGCATTTCGAGTATCGGGTAGGGGACGACGCATGCACTCTCAGGCGATCGTGCTGGCGAAGCGACCGTCGGGCCAGCTCCAGTTGACGGATTTTGCTGAGACTTCCGTCCCTGTTCCGGGCATCAAAGACGGTGAGGTTCTGATCGCCGCACGCTACCTTTCGGTCGATCCTTATCTGCGCGGTCTTCTCGATGAAGTGCCGTTTGTCGGGCAGCCGATTGCCGTTGGAGGCGTTGTCGCATGCCGGGGGATCGCTGAAGTCCTGGAGTCCGCATCGCAGGCTTTCAAGCCCGGAGATACGGTGTTCGGAGAACTCGGCTGGCAGTCGCATTCGGTTCAGTTAGCGGCCGCACTGCGTCCTGTCGCGCAGAACGGCCACCCGGTGACCTGGCAGCTCGGTGTTCTTGGCATTCCCGGTATCACAGCCTGGCTGGCACTTGAGCGCATTGCTTCGCCCAAAGCAGGGGAGGCCGTTGTCATCTCTTCCGCGGCCGGTACGGTCGGTTCGGCAGCCGGGCAGATCGTGAAGGCCATGGGCTGCAACGTGACCGGTATCGCCGGCGGACCGCAAAAGACTGCGATGTTGCGTAACGAGCTTGGTTTCGATCGCGCCGTCGACTATCGCGGCACGGCCGATATCACAAAGGCGATCTCCGCTATGCTGCCGGATGGCGCGGACATCTATTTCGACAATGTCGGTGGGCCGATGCTGGACGCGATGCTGCCGGCGATGAAGCCGCTCGGCCGCGTGGTGATCTGCGGTTACATGTCGGGATACGAGGCATCGGGCGAAGTCCCCGCGTTGCGCAACCACAAATTCATTTCTTTCAGGCGCCTGAGGGTCGAGGGCTTTTCCGTGCGCGATCACATTCCGGATCACGTGCGCGCCGCGCAGGCCCTGCTGAAGCTCGCGGATGCGGGGCAGCTCCGTCAGATCGAGACGGTTTGTGAAGGTCTTTCCGCCGCGCCGCGCGCGCTTGCCGGCTTGCTGCGCGGAGAGATGACCGGAAAAGTTATCGTCTCCTGCGCATTGTGACCTCAATCGGTCAGGCAGGCAGACTCTTGCCGCCATCCACGTAGAGGCATTGTCCGGTGACAAAGCCAGCGCGCGCGGAGGCGAAATAGGCAACCGCAAACGCGACGTCCTCCGGTGTGCCGGCTCGCTTCATCGGCTGCAGCGCGACGAAGGCGTCAAACTGGCTGTCCGTCAGTGCGGAGCGCGACAGCGGCGTATCGATGAAACCGGGAGCCACCGCATTGACCGTGATCCCCCGTGGCAGCAGTTCGACCGCGAGCGATCGCGTCAATCCGTTTACGGCGGCCTTGGTCGCTCCATAATGCGAGATGCCCTTGCCGCCGAGCGCGGCGCGTGACGAGATATTGACGATACGGCCGCCGGCAGGCATGTCGCGTGTCGCCAACTGGCAGCATGCGAACAGTCCTCGCACGTTGACAGCGAGCAGCCGCTGAAACTCGTCGTCAGTGACGTGTTCGAACGGTGCCTGCGACATGGTGCCGGCGCTGTTCACCAGCACATCGCAGCGTCCGATATGATCGAAAGCGCGATCGAGCGACGTGCGATCGGTGATGTCGGCAGGCACGACGTCTGCCGTCCCGCCGGCCGCCTTGATATCGACGACGACATCCTTTGCGGCATTGGCATTGCGGTTGATGATGAAAACACGGTCGCCGTTGCGGGCGAGTTCGATGGCGCACGCGCGGCCGATGCCGGTCGCTCCGCCAGTGACGACGATGTTACGCGTTTGCTCGATCATGCCTTTGCCTTGCGCCGGATGAATTCGACCAGGTACGCCAGAAAGGCCTCCGCACCCGGTGACAGGACCGACTCCGTACGCCGCAGAACGATGACGTCCCGATTGAAGTCGAGCTTGCTCACATTGAACACGGCGATTTCCTTGCGCTGCACGTCATGATCGACCAGATGAGCCGGGACCAGACTGATGAATGTCCCTGCGCGCAGCAAGGCGATCATGCAGCCGGAGGAATTGGTTTCGACCTGAGGCTCCGGCGCCCGCAGTCCGATGCGCTCGAAAACATCGACGATGCGCGGCCACAGCAGGCCGCCGCGCGGCGGAAGAACCCATGGAAACTGAATCAGGTCTGGCGGCTTTACGGGTTTCCGCCTGGTCAGCGGATGTTGCGCTCCGGCGGCGAAGACGAATCGGTCCCGGAACAGCAGAGTCGCGGTCAGGTCCGCTGCAATCGGCGCAGATGGCCTCGTGGTGACGGCAAAGTCGTAACGTCCCGTCATTACGGCGTCCGACAACGGTTCGTAGAGGCCCTCCTGCAGGTGAACCACCATTTGCGGGCGCGTTTCCAGAAACGATGCGAGAGATTGCGAGACGAGCGAGGCCGCAAGCGCAGGCCCGACCCCGATCCGTGCTTCGCCGCCCATATGGCTGCGCAGGGTTTCGATTTCGGAGACGGCGCGGCCGATTTCGTTCTGAATAATATCCGCGCGCCGCGCGAGCATGTCGCCGTAACTCGTCGGCTCGATGCCGACCGGCGTGCGCTGAAACAGCGGCACGCGCAGTTCGTCCTCCAGCCGCCGGATGGTCTTGCTCAGGGCGGGTTGCGACAGCCCGAGTTCGCGGCAGGCCTTGCCGATACTGCGATGCCGATAGGCAACGAGGAAATAGGCGAGGGCGGATGAGTTCACGGGCGACCGGGGATAACCGCAGGTTATGGAGAGGATAGTAATTCGATCCTTCCACGATCCCCCGGCGCATGCAACGATTTCGTCCCATGACCGCAAATGTCCGCCTCACAACCTCATCTCCGCGTCTGGCTATGGACGTCAACGGCGCGGGTGAGCCGCTCGTGTTCCTGCACGGGATTGGCGGCAATCGCACGAATTGGTCCGCGCAACTGGCCGCGCTCTCCGATCAATTTCTCTGCATAGCGTTCGACTTCCGCGGCTATGGCGACAGCGAGGATGTTTCGGCGGGGCTTGATTTCTTCGACTTTGTGGACGACGTGCGGCGGGTCCTTGTTGAGGCCCGGATTGAGCGCTGCCACCTGGTCGGCCTGTCCATGGGTGGACTGGTGGCGCAGGCGTTTTATGCGCGTCATCCGTCGCAGGTTCTCAGTCTCGGTTTGATCGGGTGCCGGCCGGGTTCCGCGCCGGTGTTCGAGAACAGCAAAGCCTTCGCCGAAGAGCGGACCATGCCGCTCGATCAGGGCAACAATCCGGAAGCACTTGCGAATTCGCTGTTGCCGCGTCTGCTCGGCCCTTCGGTCGGCAACCATGAGCGGGAGGCGATCCGCCAGAGTCTGGCTCGGATACGGCCGGGTTCTTATCGCAAGGTGCTTTCGGCGCGCCTGTCGATCGTCCCGTTTCTGAAGCTTGGCGATATCAAGGTCCCGACGCTGGTCATGGCCGGCACGCACGATCAGGTGGCGCCGCAGAGCCAGATGCAGGAGATGGCGGCCGCGATACCGGGCAGCATCCTGACGGTCATTCCGGATGCGGGTCATCTGATGAATATCGAGCGGCCGGACCTCGTCACCGGGCACATCCGCGACTTTCTGACAGGCGTTGAAAGAAACTCTTCGTCCTAGACAACATCACTCACAATGGGTCTCATTGCGAAGACCGGGCATCTAAGGAGTTCGCTATGAAAAGAGTAATCCTGGCAGCAGCGGTGGCATTAATTGCGGCAACGGCTTCGGCCAATGCACAAACCAAGCGCATCGCCATCGCGAGCTTCGGTGAACACCCCGCGCTGCAGGGTGTTGTCGACGGCTTCAAGGCCAAGATGAAAGAACTCGGTTACGCCGAGGGCAAGGATACCAACATCACGTTCACTCACGTGAACTGGGAGCGCAACCTGATCCCCCAAATGCTGACCAAGATTTCAGCAGACAAGCCCGATGCAGTCGTGACTATCACGACGCCGGTGACCCAGTCGGCTGTGCGTGTCTTCACTGATCCCGCGACGCCCGTGGTGTTTGCAGCGATCCAGGATCCGGTTGTTGCCGGTGTGATTCCGGCCTGGGACAAGACCGGCCCGAATATGACCGGCGCGGCCAATCTGGTCGACATGGATGGCACGCTGAAATTCATCAAGCAGATGCTTCCGAACGCAAAGCGCGTCGGTGTCCCATTCAATCCCGGCGATGATGCGGACAACGCACTGCGTGAGAAACTGGTTGCTGCGGCTCCCAAGTACGGCATGGAGCTTGTTCTGGCCAGCGTGGACAACACCAACGATATTCCGCAACGCATCCAGACATTCGCCGGCAAGGTCGACGCGATCTATGTCTTTCCGTCCAATCTGTTCCAGCCCGCAACCGCGCAGATCGGTGCGATCGCGAGCCGTCTCGGCATTCCCGCCTTCAATGGCTTGCCTGCGCCCGTGCTGAAGCACGAGATGCTGGCATCCTATTCGGTCGACTTCCCTGCGATCGGCGCAACCGCAGCAACCATGGTCGATCGTCTGTTCAAGGGAGAGAAGGTCACGGCGATCAAGCCGACTTTGCCGACCCCGGAGGAGCATTCCGTCGTCATCAGCCAGCAGCAGCTCGACAAGCTGAAAGTGAAGCTTCCCGATGCCTACGCAAATTGTCCGAAATGCGTGGTGAAGTAACATCCGAAACCGTGCCGGCGCTCGCAATCGCGGGTGTCTCCAAGGTCTTCAACCCGGGAACGCCGACCGAGCGGCGCGCACTGAACGGAGTCAGCCTTTCGCTTGCGGAAGGCGACTTCGCCGTCATCATCGGGAGTAACGGCGCGGGCAAGAGCACGTTGCTGGGCGTTGTTGCAGGTGACGTCATTGCCGATATCGGCTCTGTCTCGATCAATGGCCGGGATGTCACCGATATCCCGGTGCATCGTCGCGCTGCACTGGTCGCGCGCGTTTTTCAGGATCCGTCGCGGGGCACGGCGCCCGGGCTGACCGTCGAGGAAAACCTGGCGATTGCATTCAAGCGCGGGCGAAGCCGGTATCTGGGCAAGGCGGTCACGTCCGACCGGCGCAAGCTGTTCCGAGAAGCGCTTGAGCCGTTGGGGCTCGGCCTTGACCGGCGTCTCGATACGCGGGTTGATCTCCTCTCAGGCGGTCAGCGGCAAGCCTTGTCACTCACCATGGCATGCCTGCTGAAGCCCGATATTCTCATTCTCGATGAACATTGTGCGGCGCTCGATCCGCGAACAGCGGAAGCGGTCATGACGGCCACGTTCAATGCCGTACAGCGTTGGCGGATCACCACGCTGATGGTGACGCACAATATGCATCACGCCATTGATCACGGAAACCGGTTGGTCATGATGCACGAAGGTGCGATTGCGTTTGAGACGTCGGGTCCTGAGAAGGAAGGGTTGACTGTTCCGTCTTTGGTGCAGCGTTTCCAGACCGCCGACGACAAGATTCTGCTGGTGCGCTGATATGCTGGATATTCTGGGCAGTTTCGTAAATCTGGTTCCCGTCACCCTGGCGCAAAGCCTGCTCTATGGCTTCGTGGCGCTTGGGATCATGATCCCGTTCCGACTTCTCAGCTTCCCCGATCTCACCTGCGAAGGCGCGTTCCCGCTCGGCGGGTGTCTATGTGCTGCTCTGCTGGTCGCAGGTGTTGCGCCGGGTCTTTCCATGATCATTGCGGTCCTTGGCGGCGTGCTCGCCGGATGCGCCACCGCTTTCATTCATCTGCGATTCAAGATCAACACGCTGCTCGCGGGCATTTTGATGATCACCATCTTGTGGAGCATCAATCTGCGCATCATGGGCAAGTCCAATATCCCGCTCTTTGCCGCGCCGTCGTTCTTCGACAACATCTACAGCGGGTTCACACTCAATGTACCGGTTCAGATCGTGTTCTGGCTTGTGGTCGCGATCGCGCTGATCGCGCTCCTGTGCTGGTTCCTGCGTACAGACCTCGGCCTTGCGGTGCGCGCGACCGGCGCAAACGAAGCGATGGCGCGCGCGCAGGGCATCAGCACCTGGGCCATTACGATCGCCGGTGTCGGAGTGGCGAACGGTCTGACTGCATTTGCCGGCGCATCGGTCGCTCAGGTGCAGGGATATGCCGACGTGCAGATGGGCTTCGGGATCCTCATCAATGCGCTCGCTGCGCTGATCATCGGTGAGGCGGTCGTTGGGCGGACAAGCATCTTCCGGCAGGTCCTCGCGCCGTTTGTAGGCTCTGTGGTCTATTATCAGGTGATTTCCGCGGGTCTGGCACTTGGCCTGCATCCGTCCGACCTGAAGCTCGTGACCGGCCTGTTTGTTCTGATCATGCTGGCTTTGCCGAAGCGCAAGGCGGGCGGTGTTGCTCTCCCCGAGCGGCCCGTCAACGCGTGAGTGTGGCCTTCGACCACCTGATGGTGATGGTCGCAGACGAGGCTGCTGCTGCGCGGGAATTCTTAAAAGCCGGCTTCACTGTCACGCCGCGCAGCGAATTGCCGGGCATGGCGAATCGCCTGGTCTGCTTTCCCTCGCGCGCGCCCTATTCGGCCTGTTTTCTGGAACTGCTTGCGTCGGAGCGGCCGGACGATGTTCCGCCGGTCATCCGGAGTTTTGTCGGACCGAATCTCGGGCCGGTGGCCATCGTGCTGGCCGTGTCGGATATGAAGGCGCTGTTGCGAAGGTTGTCACAACAGCAGGTCGCAACCGTTGGGCCGCTGGAGATACGGCGGAGCTGGGAGCTGCAATCCCATCAATCGCTCGATGTCGCGTTGGATGTCTTACTTGGCGATGCGGCCTCGCTACCTTTCAGGTGGGCAGCGGTGCAGCATCACACCGTCAGCCATTATCAGCGCCCCGATTTCGTCCGTCATGCCAATGGGCATCAAGGTCTTTGCGCGGTCGTGATCGCGGTCGACGATCCGCCGCTGGTCGGCGCGAAAATGGAGACGTTATTCGGTTGTGCGGCGCATCGCGCCGATGAGGCCGTGATTGTAGGTCTGGACAATACGCGACTTCTCCTGGTTCCGCGAAAGCACTCTCATCGCCACGCCGCCAGTCCGGACGCTGAGTTTCTCGGCGTGGTCATGCAGCCCGATGCAGAGGTGGATCTGGCCGATATCGGGCGCCGATTTCTGACGAACCCCGATGGCATACGGAACGCAGAGAAGCTTGGCGGCCTTACGTTAATCAGCTTGTAGCGGTCCGCGGGCAGGGAGCTCAGTCCCATGGCTGGCATCATTAGCCAGGAGGGCGATGATCCTTTCGCGCGTCGTCACCAGCGCCCGCATTTGTCGTTGTATTGTCCAAGACCTGCCGCTAAATCCCTCATACCGCTCGAAGAGTCGCATTCTGCCGGTCAGCAGTCCGAATTCCATCGAGCGCCATATTGTTCAGGGCGCCGGTAGCTCAGCTGGATAGAGCACCAGACTTCGAATCTGGGGGTCAGGGGTTCGAATCCCTTCCGGCGCGCCAACAACCAAGCCATGGATAGTAAATAACTATTTGGAATTTTCTAAGTGCAAGTTTCGCCCGATTTTGCGCGACTTTCGCGCCTTCAGATGTCGATCAATTATCAGGAGAGACGCTCTCTCGCTTTATCTCCCGCGAAGTTCACGCAAATATCTCTCCGTGGCCATTTGGGGGTTGTCGCGTCTTTGCGCGGTTGGCTGTGTAGTTCGCGCGTTTCCACCATGAAAGCCATCAACGAAGCGGATGTGCGCCTCAGTGAATGGGCATCTTTCTGACGTCAATAACGCTACCCACAAAACGACCATCAAATCTTTTCATCTAAAGGCCCACTCGGCTTCGCTCGTAAAGCTTTGCGAATGAGGTGCTTTTACGTTGGTTTAGCCGGTCAATGCTTAGTACCATTCGCAGTAGTGAGCACTCTCACTTGGGGTCGCGGCTTGCCATCCCATAGGTACTCAAAGTGGGCGGCGGGTCTAATATTCAAGATTAACTTTGGGCGGTAGCATGCAATGCATTCACCCCCTGCGCGCCTGACACTTCGATAAATCACGCCATTTGAACCCGACGCGAGCAATTGCTCAGCGAGGCGCTGACCGTCTCGATAGTTTTGAGGATCGTGACAGCTATCGAAGTCGGGAGAGGGTCTGACATCGTGGGATTCCGCATCAAGGTCGGAAAGGTACTGACGCATTCCCGAAGCCATTTAACGAGGAGCAGAAAGAGATTATTCGACGACTGGAAAAAGAAGATGGCGTCGTCGTTCAAGGTCCGCCAGGAACAGGCAAGACCCACACGATTTCCAATATCATTTGCCATTATCTCGCGACCGGTCGGCGAGTTCTCGTCGTCTCGCATGGCGAAGCAGCGTTGTCTGTTCTCCGTGAACAGCTCCCCGAAGAAGTTCGTGGTCTGGCTATAAGCATCACGACCTCGGAGCGTGAGGGCTTGAAGCAACTGGAAGGCGCAATTCGGCTTTTGCAGTCGATCGTTGAAACCCTTCGTCCTAGCGAGCAATCGCGCCTAATTCGCGATCTGGAGACATCGATTATCAAGATGCGAGAACGTCGCGACGCTATCGACACGAAGATCGCAGACTTCGCCCGCGTTCAGCTTACGGAAGTGCCCGGTCGCGGCATTTCTCCCGCGGATCTAGCCAAAGCCGTCGTCGCCAACCGCGAAGCGTGCAGCTGGTTCGACGACTACCCATCAGCATTCTTGTCAGAGACACCTATTTCTCATCGAGAGATCGGCAGCCTTCGGCGAGCTCGGGCTGCCCTCGGAAAACGACTTGAATACCTTTACGGCGAATACCCGTCTGTTTCCGATCTGCCTTCACCACACGAGATGGGGAGAATTCACGACGATCTTACGCGCGCCCGGGAACATTCGGAGCGGGCTGCGTCGGCCACGGCATTTGCACCGCGACTCACGAGCTTGGAAGCAGTGGATGTGGCCGAAGTGGCTGCCGACTATTTGGGTGAGTTGATTCTAGCCGCAAAGCACCTCGTGCAATATCCATGGCTCAGCCAATTTGTCCAAATGTCGGAGCCGTCGCCAGCCGCGCTGCCAGCCCTTCGGGCTTTTGCCGAGGTCGCCTCGGAACTACTCGATGATTATCGTCAGTACATAGAGCTCCCCGTCGCGTTTCCGCAGGAGATATTCGCGAGCGCAGAAGTATATGCCGTTCTCAAGAAGCTTTCGGAGGGGCAGACTGAGCGTTTCTGCCGCCCTTCACAAGCGAGGTAGACACATAATAGCGATATCGGGTGCCCTTCTTGATCGACCAGGTGGGCGTGAGGCGCTCCCCGGTCTCGTCGAACAGCAGGCCGGTTAATAGGCTGGGCGCCTTGGTGTTGAGGCCGGCCACCCGCTCGACGCGGTTCTCGGCGAACACGGCCTGAACGGCGTCCCAGAGTGGCTCGTCTACGATTGCTGCATGTTCGCCTGGATAGGCATTGCCCTTGTGCTTCGCCTCGCCGCGATAAGTCCGGTTCTGGAGAAGCAGATAAAGCGCCCCCTGTGAAAAGCTCTGGTTGCCGTGCACGGTGCCGTCGCGTCGAACGCGGCGCTTGCTCCTGATGTCGGTAGCGTCTAGCTCCGCTTTAAGCGCATTGACCGATTTGACCCGGAGGTAGCGCCGGTAAATATCCACAACCGTCCGCGCCTCGGCTTTGTTCACGATAAGCTTGCGGTCTTTGACATCATAGCCGAGGGGGACGATGCCGCCCATCCAGATGCCCTTCTTTCGGGAAGCAGCAACCTTGTCGCGAACCCGTTCTCCGATCAATTCCCGTTCGAATTGAGCGAAGGACAAGAGGATGTTTAATGTCAGTCGCCCCATGCTGGTGGTGGTGTTGAATTGTTGGGTGATGGAGACAAACGAGACGCCGCGGCGATCGAAAACTTCGACCAATTTGGCGAAATCCGACAGCGCCCGAGTCAATCGGTCGACCTTGTAGACCACGACCACGTCGATCCGTCCGGCCTCGATGTCGGTCAGCAGCCGTTGCAGAGCAGGGCGCTCCAGCGAACCACCGGAATATCCGCCGTCGTCATAGGTGGTCGGAAGGAGTGTCCAGCCCTCGTGCTTTTGCGACTGGACAAAGGCGGCACAGGCCTCGCGTTGGGCATCGAGAGAGTTGAAGTCCTGTTCCAAACCCTCTTCCGTGGATTTGCGGGTGTAGATGGCGCAGCGGGATCGTTTGACGGACCGGCGCGGAGACTGGCTGGCGTCAGCCATTGTCGCCTCCGCTCACCGGTTTCGCGCCCTTCGCATGAAGACCGAAGAAGCGCGGCCCGGACCAATGAGATCCTGTGATCTTTTTGGCGATTTGGGTGAGGGACGAATAGCTCGTTCCGTCATACTCGAATCCATTCTCGGTGACGGTCACAGTATGGGTGCGGCCGTGCCATTGGCGGATAAGGCGGGCACCGGGCTTCAAAGCCAGACTTGGCGAAGGTCCGACCCGCCCTGTCGTGCGCAGGGTCTGGGCCAGTGTCTGCAGCTTGCGCAGTGTCGCCTTGCCGAGTCCGCCATGCTCCACTTCCTGGCGTCGGTAGGCGATACCGAGGACCAGGAGATCCCGACTGAGCTTGGGTGGCTCGCTCTTATAAAGACGTCGCCATTCGCGACGCAGACCGTCCAGGCTCTCGCGTGCCTGAACGACCTGCGATGGTTGCGTGGTTGGCGTCGTCGCACGGACGGTTCGCCGAGCCATGGTCACGCGGCTCGACGGTTAGGTTTCGTGGCCTTAGACTTGGGTTTATCCGGAGTCTTAGGTTGATCCGGGTTGGTTGGGGCAATCCGGTACACCCGATCTTGATCTTTGGGCTTCTGCGATTCTAGTGACAGACCAAGCTTCTTTCGCACAACGCCGGCGAAGAAGCCGCGTACGGAATGTTGCTGCCAGCTCGTCGCCTTCATGATCGCTGCAATCGTTGCGCCCTGCGGTTGGCGCAACATCTCAATAACATCAGACTGCTTGGAACTCGCACGCTGCTTTGACGAGATCGTCTCAGTAGGGGCGGTAGCTTTGCTTGACTTCTTCGGGGCCGGCGTCGCCTGCTTGGCTTTGGGGGTAGCGATCCGCTTGGTCATTTTGAACTCCTCTTGCTGATGGACGGTCATGCCGTCACCACCGAAGCCCCGCAAACGCCCGAAGGCGTGGGCGGGGGCGAGGAGTTCATGCCGCGGGAGGTCAGTCCTTATGCATTCAATCAATCATGCTGGCAGAGTCCTGAAGGCGCATTCAGTCATACTAAACTCCTAGATGCGGCGCGCATTTCGATGATCTTTTAATATTGCGGGTACGGCGGCCCTGGCGATACCGGCAGTGTGGTCCAGCTTTTGCGCAGCTCTCGGCCATAGAAACCCAGTCCATCGATAGTCTCTCGGCCATAACACACGCTCTGTCTCGAAGCGAAGTCGAGCGAATAATGAGCAATCTTGTGGCTCATTTCAGCGATGGCGGATCACTTTCGGAAAAGCCGATTGAACCAAAACCGAGGCGCGAAGGCCCTCGTAAACTTCAGTTCGAATCCTCGGCCGGCTTCTAAATGACGACGATCCCACCAAGCGGCCGTCGCGGTCGACGTGCTTCCGGCGGCCCGGGGGAGGGGCAGGCCTATCTCAATGAGTTAGGGGGGCCGGCGGCTTGCAGCATCCCCTCATTGACCAACACTAACCAGCCATATATAAAATCGAAAATATACAAATTATCTCGTTTCTGCAAAACTGGAGTCGTCCGCTGCATCCGCCTGACCCCACCACAGCTGCGGCTATGGCCTCGCTTTTGGTTCGCAAAGAGATCCTGGCGGGCGTGATCAAGCCGAACACGAAGCTGAAGGTTCAGCATCTCGCGCGACAACTTGGTGTAGGGACTACGCCATTGCGCGAAGCTCTGACTCAGTTGGCGACCGCCGGTCTTGTAATTCAGACGGATCAGCGCGGGTTTCGCGTGCCAGAACTGTCACACGCGGGTTGGATGGACCTGATACGCACGCGCGAAATCTTGGAAACCGAAGCGCTACGACTTGCTCTCGAAAATCGGACTGTCGCCTGGGAAGATTCGGTGGTGAGCAGCTTCCACCTATTTGTGCGGGAGATAGAGCGACTGTTTCGCGGCGAGACGGACTCGATCCAGAGATATTGGTTTCGGCACACTGAGTTCCATCAAGCGCTCATCGCCGCATGTCCGCTTGAGAACCTGAAATCACTGATATCGATGCTCTATACGAGGATGATTCCTTATCGCCGCCTGACCTTCACGGACAAATACTCGAAGGACAAACTCATCAAGGCGCACGAGAAGCTCATGGAAGATGCGCTGTTACCCAGTCCGTCGGCGATCAAAACGATGCGAGAACATATTCGCGACAACGCGAATATCATCATGCAGGTTTTGTCCGCGGCAGAGTCCAAAGAGTCTAGGACGCGGAATCGTCGGTAGTTCTCCTCTGAACGCGCGGCCGCTTTGCACGGAATGGCAACCAAAAAAGTTAGGGCACTGAAAGGTGTGTTTGTATGGTAAAAACTGTTCGCCGCGTTGTGACCGGACACGATGATCAGGGGCGCTCGATCGTTATTTCTGACGGCCCCGCCCCATTTCTTCACATAAGTCCCGACGATCCGGAATGGTATTCGACGGACGTCTTTCGAACGGACGAGATGCCGGCCCCAATTGTCGCGCGAGAAGGCGAAACCACTGAGGGGCCGCGACGGCAACTTCCAACAAAGCGCGGCACCGTCATTCGGGTCAACAA
>CAZIKZ010000104.1:0-12846 GCA_964539845.1 uncultured Hyphomicrobiales bacterium | reverse complement strand
GCAATGGTGCGATTGTCGCGGCGGCCGTGACGGAGGCCGGCGGCGAGGCTGTCGCGTACGGCGCGTTCCCGGATGACGAAGCAGCGCTCGACACGGCGATGCGCAAGGCGCTCGCAGAGAACGATATGCTGGTTCTGTCCGGCGGCACCTCAAAAGGCGCGGGCGATCTGTCGCACCGGATTGTGTCGTCGCTGGGCAAGCCCGGCATCTTGGTCCACGGCGTCGCGCTCAAGCCCGGCAAGCCGCTTTGTCTGGCGGTCGCGGACGGCAAGCCGGTGGTCGTGTTGCCCGGATTTCCGACCTCCGCGATCTTCACCTTCCACGCCTTCGTCGCGCCGGTGATCCGGGCGCTTGCCGGTCTGCCCAGGGAGGATGCACGCAAGGTCAGCGCGCGCATTCCGATGCGGGTGCCGTCCGAACTTGGCCGCAAGGAATTCGCGCTGGTCGCGCTGGTGCAGGGCGCGGAGGGCATGATCGCGTTCCCGTCCGCGAAGGGGTCGGGTTCGGTCACGGCGTTCTCGCAAGCCGACGGGTTTGTCGAGATCGATGCACTCGCCAGCGCCCTCGACGCCGGGACAACGACCGACGTGACGCTGATTGGCTCGGCCGTGCGTGCGCCCGATCTCGTGATCATGGGCAGCCATGACGTGGCGCTGGACGTTGTGGTCGGCGCACTTGCCGATCGCGGGTTCCATGCGCGCGTGATTGCAGTCGGCAGCCTCGGTGGTGTCGCCGCCGCGCGCCGGGGTGAATGCGACATCGCACCCGTGCATCTGATTGATCCGGAGAGCGGGCGCTACAACACGCATCTGGTCGGTTCGGGTTTGTCGTTGCTCAAAGGCTGGGAGCGATCTCAAGGATTCCTGTACCGGAAGGGGGATGCGCGTTTCGAAGAAAAGAGCGCGGACGCCGCCATCGCTGCGGCGCTTGCCGATCCGTCTTGCCTGATGGTGAATCGCAATGCGGGGTCCGGAACGCGCGTGCTGATGGATCAAACGCTGAAGGGCGTGCGGCCACCCGGCTACGCCAATCAGCCGAAATCTCACAACGCTGTCGCGGCTGCGATCGCGCAGGAGCGCGCGGATTGGGGCTTTGCCATCGAACCGGTGGCGCGGATGTACGGGCTCGGGTTCCTGCCGGTGGCGCCGGAAGAGTATGACTTCATCATGGTGGAAAGCGGACGCGATCGGCCCGCGGTCAAAGCGTTCCGTGAGGTCCTGCGCGACAAGGAGACGAGGGATCGCATCTGCGCACTGGGCATGCGGCCGGCGGATGAATAACCTAGGGCGATCGTTCAATCCGTTCGTCGCCGCTGCGGCGCGGACGCAGAGCCCGGAACTCGCTTCTGCATGTTTGCCCGTGTCACCTTTGCGACAGTTCTCGCAATCCTGACCTGCACCGCCGCCAGCGCGCAGATGCGCGGACATGGCGGGCCGGTGCGCGCGGTCGCTGTCGCTCCTGACGGAGCCAGCGCGATTTCGGGCAGCTTCGATACATCCGCGATCCGCTGGTCACTGTCGCGCAATGCCGCCGAGCAGGTGCTGCGCTTCCACGAAAGCGCGGTGAATGCCGTCGCCATCCTGAAAGACGGGCGCGTTGTCACCGGCGGCGAGGACGGACGAATTGCGATCTGGAAGCCGGGCGTCCCGCTTCCCGAGCGCACATTTGAAGGGCACACCGCACCGGTGGTCGCGCTCGCAGTATCGCCGGACGGCAGCACGATTGCATCCGCCTCATGGGACCGCACGATCCGGCTGTGGCCGGTGGCGGGTGGCTCGGCCCGCGTGCTGGAAGGTCATACCCAGAATGTGAATGGGGTCGCGTTCGCCGCCGACGGAGCTTCGCTCGTCAGCGCAGGCTACGACGCGACGGTGCGGATCTGGCCGCTCTCCGACAACGCTGTGCCAATAATCGCAACACTACCCTCCGCGCTCAACGCGGTTGCGGTAGCCGCCGACGGGGAGATCGTCACGGCCGGTGCGAATGGGCGCATCTACTTCGTGTCGCAAAAAGGCGAGGCGACGGGCGATATCGAGATCACCGAAACGCCGGTCATTTCGCTGTCGATGTCGTCCGATGGCGCGCTCGTCGCTGCGGCGGGCATTCGCGGATCGGTTGCCATTGTCGACCGCAAGGCGCGCACGATCCTGCGCACGCTGGTCGGTCCCGGTTTGCCGGTGTGGTCGGTCGCGTTCTTTCCCGATAACAAGACGCTCCTGACCGGTGGCACCGACCGCATGGTGCGGCGCTGGAATGCCGCAACCGGCGAACATGTCGGCGCCGTTCCGCTCAATGACGTGAGCGATCCGCTTGCCGCTTATGCCGGCGACCGCGGCGCCGAGATCTACCGCGCTTGCATCGCGTGCCACACGCTGTCGCCCGACGAAGGCAACCGTGCAGGCCCAACGCTCGCCGGCATTTTTGGCCGCAAGATCGCGTCACTGCCGGGCTACAGCTTTTCGGAAGCGCTCAAGACACTCGACATCGTCTGGACGCCGGAGACGGTATCGAAGCTGTTCGAGATCGGGCCGGCCGCCTACACTCCGGGCACGAAAATGCCGGAACAGACCATCGGCTCGGCGGACGATCGCAAGGCGCTGATGGAGTTTCTGGCGAAGGCGACGGCGGGGAAGTGAGCCTTTTTTCACCTCCCCTTGCAGGGGAGGGGGCGCTCCGAGTGTGTGGCAACAACAACTATCCGCGCGGCTTATCGTCGGCCTCGCGCAGATAGTCTTCCGCGGTTCGCGGCCTTGGCCGCTCGGGAATGCCGGCGCCGTATGGATCGAAGGCTTGCTCGGTCACTGCGACCACGCGGCAATCATCGCACATCTTCAGCAGGTCCAGCCGGTCGGCCTGACCCTTGAACATCCAGTGCTTGCCTTCGAGCTTCGCGGTCACGCGTTCGATCGTGCTCTTCACACCGAACGGCTTGCTGCACCGGATGCACTCGAACGGATCTTCCTGCTTCATGATGCGCGGCGAAGCGGTGGCCGCGCGGAAATCGAGTTGCGGCTTCAGGGTGATGACTTTCTCCGGACAGGTTGCCGCGCACAGTCCGCATTGAACGCAGGCATCCTCGGTGAATTTCAGCATCGGCCTGTCGGGATCGGCCGACATCGCGCCGGTCGGGCAGGCCGACACGCAGGCGAGGCACAGCGTGCAACCTTCCGCATTGATCGCGATGGAGCCAAATGGCGCGCCTTGTGGCAACGCGATCACGTCAACCTGTTGCGGCGCGACGCGATGCAGTTCGCGCAGCGCAAGCCGCTGCACGTCGCGCTTTCCGCCTGCGGGGCGGAAGCTCGCATGCGTCGCACGCGCCTGCCCGGGTTCGATCGCGCGCAACGCCGCACCAAGCGCATCTGGATCGTCAGTCTCGATGGTTTCGACGCGGCCGGTGCCGTAGCCGAGGCCCGCAAGAATCGGATCGGCCAGTGCGATGGTGCGTTGCAGGCCGGTCACGTCATGTCGCGGCCGCGCGCGCAACAGAAAGCGCATACCGGTTGCCCCGTAAGCGAAGGCGGCCGCAATCATTTCAAGTCCCACCTGCGTCATCTCGTTGACAGCAAGCGGGATGACGTTGGCGGGCAAACCATCGCCATGACGCGCCAGCACATCGATAAGTTCGGTTCCGTGTTCGTCATCGTGCAGCAGGATGACGGCGTTTCGGCCGCCGGCTTCGCGATACGTCATCAGCAGCGTGCGCAGCTTGCGCATCAGTACATCCGCTGGCGGAAAGGCGTAGCTTGCGGCGCCGGTCGGACAGGCCGCAGCGCATTGCCCGCATCCGGCACAAATCTCCGCCGAGATCGCGACATGGTCGCCGGCCGGCGTGATTGCGCCGGTCGGGCAAAGATCGAGACAGCGGCGGCAACCGACGATGCGCGATCGCGAATGCGCGCAGATGTCGGCGTCGTAGGTGATATAGCGCGGCTTGTCGAAGGAGCCGGTGAGATCGCGCGCCTTCATCACAGCGCGCAGCATCGCCGTGGGATCGCCCGGGTCGACGCGCAGATAGCCGTCGCGAAGGTCGGCCGCGGGGAACAGTGGAGCGCCGCCCGACAGATCGAGCACGATGTCGCATTTGGACAGAGCGCCGTTGCGCGGCGCCCCGAATGTCAGTTCGTCGCGCGACGACGGCGCGGGCTGCGCATAATCGTCGACGGTCAGTTCGAACGCGCCGAGCCAGCCCGTGGCGGTGCGAATCGTGCCTTTCACGACGGGAAATTCGGTCTTGCGCCTGGGGCTGAGATGGTCCGGCTTCGTGATCAGGACCGTGACGTCGAGATGGTCCTTCAGGAGTTCCGCGGCCTCGGTCGCGCGCTCGTCACGGCCATAGATCAGGATCACGCCGTCGCTTTGAAGCCCGACGAAGGGAACATCGAGCAGCGGCTCTGCTGCGGCCGCGAGCAGCGCGGCCATCTTGGGCGCGGCTTTGCCGGCGTCGCGGGACCACCCGGCATTCTCGCGGATATTGACGAAACGAATGTGGCGGTCTTCCGCTTCGGCGGCGGCTTCCTCGAATACAGGCGCCTCCTGCGTGCAGGCAACGATCAGGTCGCCGTCACCTGGCAACAGCGTGCGAAACCGATCCAGTTCGGCCCGGCAAAACTGGCGGCCCGCCACGACATCGGCGTCCCGGCAGGCCTTTTTTATGGTGTCGACGTCGAGCGGCATCGTGTCTTCGCACGAACACACCACGATTTGACGCCTGTTCTCGGCCATTCGGTCTCCGTTCCGGCGCCCTGGATTGCCTGCGGACTCGTCACCCGCTGTGGCGATGCTATATGCAGATAGACAAAAGCTATAATTGGTCCAAACAAAAAGTAAGGGCTCCGGCAAGAGCCGAAGCGCCGTGAACCGACCGGAAGCGATGCTGACCGACGCCGATATCCGCCTGCCGCCGCCGTTTCGCCTTGTGAGGTTGCGCGAGGTTGGAGACGCCTTCGCATATGCGAAGACGAACGCAGCCGAGGATGGCGCGGGCACGCTGGTCTTTGTCGGACGGTTCGATCTCGCCGAATTTGCGCTGGTGCTGGAACCGGATGAGCCGCTGCGCCTCGCGCGCCGGACCTTCTATGCCTGTATGGCTGCGCTCGCCGATACGCTTGCCGCGCATGCGCCCCCGGATACCGAGATCCGCATCGATTGGCCGGACAGCGTCAGCGTCAATCGCGGCCTTGTCGGCGGCGGTCAGATGGCCTGGCCTGCAGGCGCGGATGAAAACGAACCGCCGGCCTGGCTCGCCTTCGGTGCGATGGTGCGCCTTGTCTCGATGACCGGGACCGATGGCGGCCTGCATCCGTTCAGCGCGGCGCTGGAGGATGAGGGTTTCGATGAGTCCGGCGCCGAACGCCTGATCGATTCTTATGCGCGCCATTTCATGGTGATGCTCGATGCCTGGCGGGAGCAGGGCTTTGCCGCCGTGGCAAAGAGCTATCTGCGGAGGCTTGCGCCCGAGAGTGCAGAAGGTCTGCGCCGCGATATTGGCGAGAATGGCGATCTGTTGTTGCGGCGGATGGGCAAGACGCAGGTCGAGCGGCGCGCGCTTGTGTCGGCGATTTCAAACGCGTCATGGCTCGATCCGGCGACGCGAGGCCCCCGTCTGTGAAACTGCTCAAGACCATACGGCTCGATCCATCCGACACCTTCGTGTTCGAGCGTGCTGCCGAACCCGGTGAATGGGCCGTTACCGGCGCTTTCGTTTTCGCTGACGCAGATCCGGCGGCGTTGTCGGGGAAGGAGCGAACGGCGTTTCGCGCGGGCTTTCTCGGTGTGTCATCGCTTGGTTGGTCGACGCTCGTGCAGATCGTGGAAACCGATGCAACCGGCCGCTCCGCAGCTGTCGAACAACTGGCGCAGCGGCTGGTCGAGCATTACGGCGCGCCGGACATGGCCGCTGCGCGCGCGGCCGCGGATGAGGAGCTGACCTTCGCGGAATCGCTCTGCAACCACGATCCGGACACGCTGGTCGCGCTTCATCGCACCGCGGATGGCGGCGAAATTCGCGAAGCCTTCCGCACCCTGAAGGCGCGCGCCGATCGCAAGAGCTTCCGCGCATTCGCCTTCATGGATGTCGAGGGGGAAGAGGAGCCGGGCGACGGCGTCGATCTCGTGAATCTCGCGCAGGGAGAGCGCACGTGAAGGATTTCTGGCTCGCCTGCGGACACCATCTGCTGGATCGCAACGAGTCCGGCGGGGTGGTCGTGACCGATGATTTTCTCAAGATTTATCTCGCGCGGCCTGAACTCGTGCCGCCGCCGGAAGCCTGCGATGCCGAAAAGGCGCTGTATGCCGCGCTGATGGCGCAGCCGAGCCGTCGCGTGGCGCCTGATGAACTCGCGGGCATCGCCGATGCCGATGCGCGCGAGAACTGGGCCTTCATGCTGGGCTTTCGCGATCATCTCCTGCGGCACCCGACGCTGGAGGCGGCCTATGTCGATCTGGTGCGTAACGGTTCAGGCGGCATACCGCCGATTTTTATCAATCAGCTTGTCCATGTGATCCTGCGCAATGCGCTGGACGATTGCGAGGACCCCTATGTGCTGCGCGCGGCGGAATTGTTCTTCCGCCCGCAACGGATCACGCTGCATGAGGGCTCGCTGATCGCTGCCGACGAGGAAACCATCAGCGGCACCGGCGCTGCGCCCGCGTCACCGCTGGTTTCGATGCTTGGCATTCCCGCGCAAGCCGATATCGACGTGATGAACGACGACAATGCCGAACATTATTTCGAGCACAGCGACCTGTTCCATTCCGCGCTCGATCTCACGGCTGGACGGCGCGGGCTTGAGGCGCTGGCGCAGGCGTTGACCCGCTGGATATCGCATTTGCTTGCCATTGACGTCACCATCGAACCGCTGGTCGAGATGCGTGACGTCAATCTGGTCTGGTATGTTGGGCTCGACCCGGATGCGACGAGGATCGGTGACGCGCTCTGGAATGGCGAGGAAATGGACGAGGCCGCGCGCGGGCGGGTGATCGGTTTGTTCCGTCTGACCTTCCGCGATCCCGGTGCAGTCATCGACAAGGTCGGACGCGAGCCGGTCTATCTCATTCTCGCCATGTCGCCGGACAAGATCATCCGCATGAAGCCGCAAAACCTGATCGGCGGATTGCCGATCCGGCACATTGAAACGGTATCGTAATGGCCGCACTTGTCACCATCGCCGTCGGCGTCGTGGTCGACCGCATCAAGGCGGAGAGCCAGTGGATCGATTACATCTGGCAGCCGAGCGCGGTGCTGGTTGGCGAACCTGACGTGACGCCCTGGACGCGTCTTTCGGGCGACGACCTGCGAGCGTCTTATTACGCCGGCGGCAGCTCGATCGAACTCTATCGCTCCGATACCGGAAATTACCGCGACAACCTCATGGGCGACGGCAAGTTATGGGTCGTGCTGACCCCGACCGATTCCGATCCGCCTTATGCGCTGTTCAAGGTGACGGCTGACCCGACGGAAGGCGAGGGGCAAACCGAAACCGGCGTCAACCTGGTCGAGACCGTCGCAATGCCTGCTTCGGTGCGTCAGGTGGTGGAAGATTTCGTTGCCGAGCACCATGTCGAGCAGACCTTCTTCAAGCGCACGCGAGATCGCGCGAATCCAGAGGCGCTGGGCAGGCGCGGACGGACAGGTCAGGGACACGACAATGACTGAAGGCGAAGATTTCCTGACGCGATGGTCGCGCCGCAAACGTGACGCTAACGTCGAATCCAAAGCCGAATCCGGAACCGACGGGGGAATTCAGCCAGGCAGCGAACGGGCCATCGCTTCCGATGCCGAAACGCAGAACGCGCCGCAAACGAATATCGAGCCCGGCGAATCACAGTCCGAAGATGTTCTCGATCTGTCGAAGTTGCCGTCGCTCGATTCAATCGGACCGGAGACGGACATCAGCGCCTTTCTGCGACCCGGTATCCCGGAGGTTCTGTCCCGTGCGGCGCTTCGACGCGCTTGGTCGGCCGATCCTGGAATTCGCGATTTCATCGGGCTTTCCGAGAATTCATGGGACTTCACTTCCAGTGATGGGATGCATGGTTTCGGCGAACTCGATCCCGCGGATGCGAAGCGGTTGCTCGCCCAATTTTTCGCTGATGGCGCCAAAAAAGACGTGCCTGTTGCAGCAACCGAGGCTGAAGCGGAGTCCGCACAAAGCGAGATGGAACTCGCGAATGATGAGGCGATTACCGAGCCCATTGGCGATTCCCCGCAACCCGAGTGCGGCAAGCTTGAGGATGGAACCAGCGATGCGACGGACGATGGCATGCGCGCGTCCTTCGATGTTGCAGCGCAAAATAATATTGCGCCGCAACCAAAGCGCGTCGAGCCATTGACGACGCCAAAGGAGCGCGGACATGGGCGCGCCTTGCCTCAATAGCTTCGGCCTTTCGGCCCGGGCAATGCCGCTCATAGCTTTGCACTATTGACCCATTCCAGATTACCCGTATTGTTTTGAATGCCTCTCAAGAAGGCGAATGTGCCAATTTTTTCAGCACAAGAAGAACGACAAGAATGCGCGATACGGGACTTGACGAAGCAATCCGTGCAGCTGGTGGCGTCAGTGAGCTGGCGCGACGCATCGGCATCTCGCAGCCGTCTGTCTCGAACTGGGACCGAGTTCCGGCAGAGCGTGTCGTCGCGGTGGAGCAGGCGACGAATGTCAGTCGCTCCGTCCTGCGCCCGGATCTCTACGGCGAATTGTCCTCGCGCGCCGATATCGACGAAACCGATCTCGCGCGTGCGCAGGAATATCGCCTGCTCGCCGCACTGCTTGCGCGAGCGCCAGACGCATCGTTACTGAAGAAACTCTCGACTCTGCGCGGCGATGCGTCGCCGCTCGGTCTCGCGCATATCGCGCTTGCCGATGCGGCAAGCGCAGCGAAGCCCGAGGTGATCGAGCGCGAGTTCTTCAATCTCTTCATCGGAGTCGGCCGCGGCGAATTGCTGCCTTACGGCTCGTATTATCTCACCGGCTTCCTTCACGAGCGTCCGCTCGCGCGCCTGCGCGAGGACCTCAACACGCTCGGCATCGAGCGCAACGAAGGCAATGCCGAGCCCGAAGATCATGCCGCCATGTTGTGCGAGGTCATGTCCGGTCTCGCAGATGGCAGCTTTCCGGCTGAGCACGGAAGCGACAAGAAGATTTTCGAGAATCACCTGGCGCCCTGGATCGGCCGGTTCTTCGCCGATCTCGAACATGCGGAAGAGGCTGACTTCTACCGCAAGGTGGGAACGCTGGGCCGAGTCATCGTGGACATCGAATCCGAGGCCTTCGCGCTGCCGTCTTGACGGTGCGCTCAAAGGCTTTGGAGTGAGAGACAGAAAAGGGAGACGGCAATGACACAGGAACGCAAGACGTCGGTCGGACGCCGCGATTTTCTGCGCGCTTTGGGTGCCGGCGCGGGTGTGGCCGTGACGGCCGCGGCGCCGCTCGCAACGCCGGCTCACGCCGACACCGAAACGAACGATGAGAAGCGGAAGGCCCGCTACAAAGCCAATTCTCCGGAAGTGCAGACCTTCTACCGGGTCAATCGCTATCCGGGCGCGAAGTGAGGGAGGCAAAGCCATGCTGATCAAGAGGACGGAACGCGAAAAGCGTCGCGGCCAGCTCGCCGCCCAGCTTTCAAGTCATTCCGCCGGCGGGGTGGATCGCCGTACCTTCCTGCGCCGCTCCGGTCTCGTGGCCGGTGGTCTCGCCGCGGTCGGCGCCGTGCCACTCACCGGCATGCGCAGGGCCGACGCTGCGGCCGCCACCGCCGGTCAACCGGGTGGTGCCCCGATCACCATCCGCAAGAATGTCTGCACGCATTGTTCGGTCGGCTGCACCGTCATTGGTGAAGTGCAGAACGGCGTATGGGTCGGCCAGGAGCCCGGATGGGATTCGCCGATCAGCCGCGGCTCGCATTGCGCCAAGGGCGCCGCGACGCGCGAGTTGGTGCATGGCGACCGCCGCCTGAAATACCCGCTCAAGCTTGTCGACGGCAAGTGGACGCGAATCTCCTGGGACACGGCGATCAACGAGATCGGCGATAAGCTCCAGGACATCCGCCAGAAGTCCGGCCCGGATTCGGTTTACTGGCTGGGCTCGGCCAAGTTCACCAACGAAGGCTCGTATCTCAATCGCAAGTTCGCGGCCTTCTGGGGCACCAACAACTCCGATCACCAGGCGCGCATCTGCCATTCGACGACCGTCGCGGGCGTGGCGAACACCTGGGGCTACGGCGCGATGACCAACAGTTATACGGACATCCGCAATACCCGGACGATCGTGTTCATGGGCAGCAACGCTGCCGAAGCGCACCCCGTCTCCTTGCAGCATATTCTCGAAGGCAAGGAGATGAACCGTGCGAACATGATAGTGATCGATCCGCGCATGACGCGAACCGCGGCGCATGCGACCGAATATGTGCGCATCCGCTCCGGCACCGACATTCCGGTGATCTGGGGCATGCTGCATCACATCTTCAAGAACGGCTGGGAAGATAAGGAGTTCATCGAGCAGCGCGTCTACGGCATGGACGACATTCGCAAGGAATGTGAGAAGTGGACACCGGAGGAGGTCGAGCGTGTCACCGGCGTTCCGGGCAAGCAGCTCGAGCGCGTCGCGAAGATGTTCGCGACCGAGAAGCCGGCGACCCTGATCTGGTGCATGGGCGCCACCCAGCACACGGTCGGCACCGCCAACGTGCGTGCCTTCTGCATCGCGCTGCTGGCGACGGGCAATGTCGGCTCGTCCGGTACCGGCGCCAACATCTTCCGCGGCCACACCAACGTGCAGGGCGCGACCGACCTCGGTCTCGATATCGTGACGTTGCCGCTTTACTACGGTCTGACCGAAGCCGCCTACCGGCACTGGTGCCGCGTGTGGGAGGTCGATTTTGACTGGATGGCGTCGCGGTTCGACACCATCACGGGGGCCGACGGCAAGCCGGTCAAGATGATGCACAGCCCGGGCATCCCCTCGACGCGCTGGTTCGACGCGACCTTGTCGGACAAGAAGGACGTGTCGCAGAAGGACCTCATCAAGGCGATGATGGTGTTCGGGCATGGCGGCAATACCGTCACCCGCATGACCAAAGCGCAGGAAGGTATCGAGAAGCTCGATCTTCTGGTTGTCGCCGACCCGCATCCCACGACATGGGCGGCACTCGCGCCGAAACGCAAGAACAACACCTACCTGCTGCCGATTGCGACCAGCTACGAAACCAATGGCTCGCGCACCGCCTCGAACCGAGCGATCCAATGGGGCGAGCAGATCGTCAAGCCGATCTTCGAGTCCAAGGACGACAACGAGGTGATGTATCTCCTCGCCAAGAAGCTCGGCTTCGCCGACCAGATGTTCAAGAACATCAAGGTCGAGAACAATCTGCCGGTCGCGGAGGATATCCTTCGCGAAATCAATCGCGGTGGATGGTCGACCGGCTATTGCGGTCAGTCGCCCGAGCGGCTGAAGATGCATATGGCCAACCAAAAAGACTTCGACATGCTGACGCAGAAAGCAACGTCGGGTCCGGCCAAGGGCGATTATTATGGTCTGCCATGGCCGTGCTGGGGAACGCCCGAATTCAAGCATCCCGGCACGCCGATCCTCTACAACACCAATCTCTCGGTGAAGGAAGGCGGCGGTACGTTCCGCGCACGCTTCGGACTTGAGCGCGAGGAAAAGCTGCCGGACGGCACGACCCGCAAGGTCAGCCTGCTCGGCAATGGCTATTACTCGAAGGACTCCGAGATCAAGGACGGCTATCCGGAATTCACGCTCGGTGTTCTGAAGAAGCTCGGCTGGGACAAGGATCTCACCGAGGCCGAGCTTGCGATCATCAACAAGGTGAACCCAACCAATCCGGACGCGGTCGCCTGGTCGATCGACCTGTCGGGCGGCATCCAGCGCGTTGCGATCGAACACGGCTGCATCCCGTACGGTAACGGCAAGGCACGCGCCAATGCGTTCGGTCTGCCGGATGCAATTCCGGTGCATCGCGAGCCGATCTACACGCCGCGTCCCGAACTCGTCGCGAAGTATCCGACATTGCCGAATGCACGGCAGTTCCGGGTGCCGAATCTCGGCTTCGACGTTCAGAAGGCGGCGGTCGACAAGGGCATCGCCAAGCAATTCCCGCTCATCCTCACCTCCGGCCGTCTGGTCGAATACGAGGGCGGCGGCGAAGAGACGCGGTCGAACAAATGGCTCGCCGAGCTGCAGCAGGACATGTTCATCGAAATCAATCCTGCGGACGCGGCCGAGCGCGGCATCACCGACGGAGGCTGGGTCTGGGTCACCGGCGCCGAGAATTCGTCCAAGGCGCGCATGAAGGCGCTCGTCACCGAGCGTGTCGGCAGGGGTGTGACCTGGTGTCCGTTCCACTTCGCCGGCTGGTTCGAGGGCGAGGATCAGCGTGGAAACTATCCGCAGGGTACCGACCCGGTCGTGCTGGGTGAGAGCGTGAACGTCCTCACCACCTATGGCTACGATCCGGTCACGGGCATGCAAGAGCCCAAGGCTACCCTCTGTCAGGTTCGTGCGGCTTAAGGAGACGCAACCATGGCTCGTATGAAATTTCTTTGCGACGCCGATCGTTGCATCGAGTGCAACGCGTGCGTCACCGCCTGCAAGAACGAACACGAAGTGCCGTGGGGCATCAACCGCCGGCGTGTCGTTACCATCAACGACGGCAAGCCGGGCGAGCGCTCGGTGTCGATGGCCTGTATGCATTGCACCGACGCGCCCTGCGCGGCGGTGTGCCCGGTGAACTGCTTCTACACCACCGCCGACGCTGTGGTCCTTCACTCGAAGGATCTCTGCATCGGCTGCGGCTATTGCTTCTACGCGTGCCCGTTCGGCGCGC
>CAZIKZ010000103.1:0-12850 GCA_964539845.1 uncultured Hyphomicrobiales bacterium | reverse complement strand
GGATCTGGTGGCGCGGCTGGGCTCGAGAAATATCGACGCGCGCCAGCGCGGTTCGATGATCGATCCGCGCTGGGGCCGCGCCGCGTATCTGTTCAACGCAACGATCCCGGGCATCGAACAGGCGGATGCACTGCTGATTGTCGGATCGAACCCGCGCAGGGAGGCTGCGATCCTGAATGCGCGTATCCGCAAGCGCTGGCGGATGGGCCATTTCCCGATCGCACTCGTCGGCGAGCGCGTCGACCTGACTTATCCGTATCATCATCTCGGTGCCGGACCGGATTCGCTTGCCGAGCTTGCGAACGGCAAGGGTGACTATGCCGACATTCTCTACAGAGCCGAGCGCCCGATGGTGCTGGTCGGCGCCTCGATCTTTACGCGCAACGATGGGGCGCGGGTCGCGGCATTGGCGGCGCGTGTCGCGGTCGAAATCGGTGCGGTCTCGGACACCTGGAACGGCTATTCGGTGCTGCACTACGCTGCCTCGCGGGTCGGCGCGCTCGATATCGGTTTTGTCCCGGGTGAGGGTGGCAAGACCGCACTGCAAATGGCTTCGGGCGATGTGGATGTTCTGTTTTCGCTCGGCGCCGACGAGATCGACGTCGATCGCGGGCCGTTTGTCGTCTATGTCGGTTCGCATGGCGATGCCGGCGCGCATCGGGCCGATGTGATCCTGCCCGGCGCGGCCTATCCGGAAAAGTCCGGCCTCTATGTCAACACCGAGGGCCGCGTGCAGATGGCGGCGCGCGCTTCTTTCCCCCCCGGCGATGCGCGAGAGGATTGGGCGATCATGCGCGCGCTGTCCGATCATCTTGGCGCGCGGCTGCCTTATGATTCACTCGCGCAATTGCGGCAGGCGATCTTCGCAGCGCATCCGCATCTACAGCGGATCGGAACGGTCACCCCGGGTGACGGCGCCGACCTGCGCAGGCTCGCACAACTGGCAGGCACTCCGGACAAGGCGCCGTTCGTGTCGGTGATCGACGATTTCTATCTCACCAATCCGATCGCGCGCGCCAGCGCGGTGATGGCCGAATGCTCGGCGCTCGCCGAGCAGCGCACCATGACGGCGGCGGAGTAGGCGCATGGTCGACTTCTTCTGGTCCTATCTCTGGCCCCTGATCATCATCGTCGGGCAAAGCCTGCTGCTGATGGTGATCCTGCTCGTCGCCATCGCCTATGTGCTCTATGCCGACCGTAAGATCTGGGCGGCGGTGCAGATCCGGCGCGGCCCGAACGTCGTCGGGCCATACGGCCTTCTGCAGTCTTTCGCCGATCTCCTGAAGTTCGTGCTGAAAGAGCCCGTGATCCCGGCCGGCGCGAACAAGGGCTTATTCCTGCTGGCGCCGCTCGTGACTTGCGTGCTGTCGCTCGCGGCCTGGGCGGTGATTCCGGTCAATGCCGGTTGGGTCATTGCCGATATCAATGTCGGCATCCTCTACATCTTCGCGATCTCGTCGCTCAGCGTTTACGGCATCATCATGGGCGGCTGGGCGTCCAACTCGAAATATCCGTTCCTGGCCGCGCTGCGGTCGGCTGCGCAGATGGTGTCGTATGAAGTCTCGATCGGCTTCGTGATCATCACCGTATTGTTGTGCGTCGGCTCGCTGAACCTGACCGACATCGTCGAGGCGCAAAACGGCCGCTACGGCCTGCTGAACTGGTATTGGCTGCCGCTCTTCCCGATGTTTGTGATCTTCTTCATCTCGGCGCTGGCGGAAACCAATCGTCCGCCGTTCGACCTGGTAGAAGCGGAATCCGAACTGGTCGCCGGCTTCATGGTCGAGTACGGCTCGAGCCCGTACATGATGTTCATGCTGGGCGAGTATGTTGCCATCACCACCATGTGTGCGATGGCAACGATCCTGTTCCTTGGGGGATGGCTGCCTCCGGCGAATGTCGCGCCCTTCACCTGGGTTCCCGGGGTGATCTGGTTCACGCTCAAATGCCTGTTCATGTTTTTCCTGTTCGCGATGGTCAAGGCGATCGTGCCGCGTTATCGCTACGACCAGCTCATGCGCCTCGGCTGGAAGGTGTTTCTGCCGATCTCGCTTGCGATGGTCGTGATCGTCGCCGCAGTCCTTCAGTTCGGAGGCCTGGCGCCCAAATGAGACATCAGATGACTCAGCCGACAGCTCCGGCAAGCCTCGCGAAGGCGGGATTTGCGAGCGGAAAGGCAAGACAATGAGACTGGATCAGGCAGCAAAGTCGGTATTCCTCGCCGAATTCGTTCAGGCCTTTTTTCTCGGCATGCGCTATTTCTTCAAGCCGAAGCCGACGCTGAACTATCCGTTCGAGAAGGGTCCGATCTCTCCGCGCTTCCGCGGCGAGCACGCCCTGCGCCGTTATCCAAATGGCGAGGAGCGTTGTATCGCCTGCAAGCTCTGCGAGGCGATCTGTCCGGCGCAGGCGATCACGATCGAGGCCGGACCGCGCCGGAACGACGGCACCCGGCGCACCACGCGCTACGACATCGACATGGTGAAGTGCATTTATTGCGGGCTGTGCCAGGAGGCCTGTCCGGTGGATGCGATCGTTGAAGGTCCGAATTTCGAATTCGCGACCGAGACGCGCGAGGAACTCTTCTACGACAAGGAACGACTGCTCGCGAACGGCGATCGCTGGGAGCGGGAAATCGCGCAAAACATCAAACTCGATGCGCCGTACCGGTAACGAACGATGATAGCCGCGCTCTTCTTCTACCTGTTCGCCGCCACCTGCATCGCCTCCGCGTTGATGGTCATTGCCTCGCGCAATCCGGTGCATTCGGTGCTGTTTCTGATCCTCGCCTTCGTCAATGCGGCGGGGCTGTTCCTGCTGCTCGGCGCCGAATTCCTCGCGATGATCCTGGTGGTGGTCTATGTCGGCGCTGTCGCGGTGCTGTTCCTGTTCGTCGTGATGATGCTGGACGTGGACTTTGCCGAGTTGCGCGAAGGCTTCCTGCAATATCTGCCGGTCGGTGCGCTGATCGGGATCGTGCTGCTGGCGGAAATCCTGCTGGTGGTCGGCGCCTGGACGATTGGCGGCGGCACGCCCCGCGTGGTGGCTGCGCCGACGCCGACGGACGTGTCGAACACCGAAGCCATCGGCCTCGTGCTCTATACGAAATACATCTACTACTTCCAGGCATCGGGCCTTGTGCTGCTCGTCGCCATGATCGGCGCGATTGTGCTGACGCTGCGCCACAAGGAAGGGGTCAAGCGCCAGAACATCTCCGATCAGGTTGCGCGTACGCCCGCGACTGCGATCGAGGTTGTCAAGGTTCAGCCGGGGCAGGGGCTGCAGTGATGGTCATAGGGCTCCCTCCTTCGTCATTCCGGGACACCGCGAAGCGGTGGACCCGGAATCCAGAAAGGACCATCGGTGTATGTGAGTGGATTCCGGGCTCGCTCGCTTCGCGAGCGCCCCGGAATGACTGCGGGGGGTGCCGCGCATGACCATTGGGCTCGGTCACTACCTGTCGGTCGCAGCGATCCTGTTCACGCTCGGAATCTTTGGCATTTTCCTCAACCGCAAGAACATCATCATTATCCTGATGTCGATCGAGCTGATCCTGCTTTCGGTCAATATCAACTTCGTGGCGTTCTCGAGCTTCATGGGCGACATTGCCGGACAGATTTTCGCGCTGCTCATCCTCACGGTCGCAGCTGCTGAAGCCGCAATCGGGCTCGCCATCCTCGTCGTCTATTTCCGCAACCGCGGCTCGATCGCGGTTGAAGACGTCAACCTGATGAAGGGCTGAGATGTCGATGACGCTGCGCACACTCAGTCCGCTCGTCCCCGCGAAGGCGGGGACCCAGAAAGTCAGAGACTGGATTCCCGCTTGCGTGGGGATGAACGGACCACTGACAGGCCAACAGGATCGCAAGAGACAATAGAATGTATCAGGCGATCGTCTTTCTCCCGCTGCTCGGCGCTTTGGTTGCCGGCCTGTTTGGCCGGCTGATTGGCGCGCGCCCGGCCGAGCTGATCACCACGCTCTTCCTGTTCGTCTCCGCGATCCTGTCGTGGATCGCCTTCGTGCGCGTCGGTCTCGGCCATCTCGACGAGCGCATTGTGTTGTTCACCTGGATGCAGTCCGGAGACTTGAAGGTCGACTGGGCCTTGCGGATCGACGCGCTCACCGCGGTGATGCTGGTTGTTGTCACGACCGTGTCCGCACTCGTGCATCTCTACTCCATTGGCTACATGCACGAGGATCCGCACCGCCAGCGTTTCTTCGCCTATCTCTCGCTGTTCACTTTCGCGATGCTGTCGCTCGTGACCGCCGACAATCTGGCGCAACTGTTCTTCGGCTGGGAAGGTGTGGGTCTCGCGAGCTATCTGCTGATCGGATTTTGGTACCAGAAGCCCGAGGCAAATGCGGCCGCGATCAAGGCCTTCGTCGTCAATCGTGTCGGTGATTTCGGCTTCGCCGTCGGCATCTTCGCCCTCTTCATGATGACGAACGCCATCGATTTCGACACCGTGTTCGCGCAGGCGCCGTCACTCACAGGCAAGACCATCGATTTCTTCGGCTGGCATGCCGACGCGCTGACTCTGATCTGTCTGTTCCTGTTCATGGGGGCGATGGGCAAGTCTGCGCAGTTCCTTCTGCATACATGGTTGCCGGACGCGATGGAGGGGCCGACCCCGGTCTCCGCGCTGATCCATGCTGCGACCATGGTGACTGCGGGCGTATTCATGGTGGCGCGGCTGTCGCCGCTGTTCGAACTGGCGCCGGTTGCGTTGATGGTGGTGACGCTGGTCGGCGCCATGACAGCGCTGTTCGCAGCCACCATCGGTCTCGTGCAGAACGACATCAAACGCATCGTTGCCTATTCGACGTGTTCACAGCTCGGCTACATGTTCGTCGCAATGGGTGTGGGCGCCTATTCGGTCGGCATGTACCATCTGTTCACCCATGCCTTCTTCAAAGCGCTTCTGTTCCTGGGTTCGGGCTCTGTGATCCACGCGATGCATCACGAGCAGGACATCCGGAACATGGGCGGCCTGCGGAAGAAAATCCCGCAGACGTTCTGGCTGATGGTGATCGGCACGCTGGCGTTGACCGGCTTCCCGCTCACGGCCGGCTACTTCTCCAAGGACGCGATTATCGAAGCGGCTTATATGGGCAAGAACCCGATCGCGCCGTATGCCTTCGCCGCGACCGTGATCGCGGCTTGTCTGACTTCGTTCTATTCATGGCGGTTGATCTTCAAGACCTTCTTCGGCAAGCCGCATGACCACCACCATTACGAGGCGGCGCACGAGAGCCCGCTGGTCATGATGGTGCCGCTCTATGTGCTGGCCGCCGGCTCGATCCTCGCGGGCTATCCGTTCTACGAATATTTCGCCGGCCACCACGTGCAGGAATTCTTCCGGCAATCGCTGTCTCAGAACCCGGCAATCATCGACGCCATCCACCATGTGCCGTTCTGGGTGAAGGCCACGCCGTTCGTGATGATGGTGACCGGTTTGGCGGTCGCCGCGCAGTTCTATCTGCGCGATCCGAGCATTCCGGTCCGGCTCGCGCGTGACCACCAGCTTCTGTATCGCTTCCTGCTCAACAAGTGGTATTTCGACGAGCTCTACGACTTCATCTTCGTTCGCCCGGCCAAGTGGCTTGGCACGATGTTGTGGAAGCGTGGTGACGGCTGGCTGATCGATGGCTTCGGTCCGGACGGCGTGTCCGCCCGTGTTCTCGACGTCACCCGCAATGTCGTGCGGCTGCAGACCGGCTACCTCTATCACTACGCGTTCGCCATGCTGATCGGGGCTGCGCTCCTGACCACCTGGTTCATGTTCGCGGGAGCCCGCTGACATGGCAACCTGGCCCGTTCTGTCCGTCATCACCTTCCTGCCGCTGGTCGGTGCGCTGTTCATCATGGCGCTGCGCGGTGACGCGGAATCCGTCAAGCGCAATGCACGCTGGGTCGCACTCTGGACTACGCTGATCACCTTCGCGGTGTCGCTTGTCCTCGTATGGCGCTTCAATTCGGCGTCGGCCGAATTCCAGTTTGTGGAAAAGGCGCGCTGGCTCAGTGGCTACGCGTCCTATCACATGGGCGTCGACGGCATTTCGCTGCCGCTCATTATCCTGACCACCGCGATCATGCCGATCTGCATCATCGCGAGCTGGGACTCGGTGCAGAACCGCGTGAAGGAATACATGATCGCCTTCCTCGTCCTTGAGACGATGATGGTCGGCACCTTCGCGGCCCTCGACCTTGTGCTGTTCTACCTGTTCTTCGAAGCCGGGCTGATCCCGATGTTCCTGATCATCGGGATCTGGGGCGGCCCGCGGCGCGTCTACGCGTCGTTCAAGTTCTTCCTCTACACGCTGCTCGGCTCGGTGCTGATGCTGCTCGCCATCATGGCGATGTACTGGAGCGCGGGCACGACCGACATCACCGTGCTCCTGAAGCACGAATTCCCGCGGCAGCTGCAGACCTGGGCGTGGCTTGCGTTCTTCGCCTCATTCGCGGTGAAGATGCCGATGTGGCCGGTCCATACCTGGCTGCCGGACGCGCACGTGGAGGCGCCGACCGCGGGCTCGGTCGTGCTTGCGGCAATTCTCCTGAAGATGGGCGGCTACGGCTTCCTGCGCTTCTCGCTGCCGATGTTCCCGCTGGCGTCCGCGGATTTTACGCCGTTCATTTTCACGCTCTCGGTCGTCGCGATCATCTACACCTCGCTGGTCGCGCTGATGCAGGAGGATGTGAAGAAGCTGATCGCCTATTCGTCGGTGGCCCATATGGGCTTCGTCACGATGGGCATCTTCGCCGCGACCGCGCAGGGCATTGGCGGCGGCATCTTCCAGATGATCTCGCACGGTATCGTATCAGGCGCGCTCTTCCTGTGCGTCGGCGTGGTCTATGACCGCATCCATACCCGCGAGATATCGGCCTATGGCGGTCTCGTGGAGCGCATGCCGGTCTATGCCGCGGTGTTCATGCTGTTCACCATGGCCAATGTCGGCTTGCCGGGCACTTCGGGTTTCGTCGGAGAATTCCTGACGCTGCTTGGCACTTTCAAGGTCAATGTCGCGGTGGCGACCCTCGCAACCCTCGGTGTGATCCTGTCAGCCTGCTACGCGCTCTGGCTTTATCGCAAGATGGTGTTCGGCAAGCTCGAAAAGCCGAAGCTGCAATCCATCAGAGATATGGACGCCCGTGAGATCGGGATTTTCGCGCCGCTCGTGATCCTCACGCTTCTGTTCGGATTCTGGCCGAAGCCGGTGCTCGACATGTCGTCGGCGTCGGTTGACGCGCTTGTCGCGCAGTACCAGACCGCGATCGGCAAGACCAAGAAGGCCGATGCGGATCTGCGCATCGCAGGTGACAAGAAATGACCGGCGAAATTCCAAGTCTCATTCCGGCACTGCCAGAGATTATTCTGGCGGTCGGCGCGATGGCGCTCTTGATGGTCGGCGCCTATGGCGGCGAGCGCACCAATTTCGCGGTGAGTGCAGCCTCGATCGCGCTTCTGGTCGCGGCCTGCATCGCCGTCATTTTGTTGCCATCCGGAAGGCTGGCGACCTTCGGCGGAAGCTTCGTGGTCGATGACTTTGCGAGGTTCGTGAAAATCCTCGCGTTCGGCGGCACAGCAGTCGCGATCCTAATGTCGTTCGATTTCGTCAAACGCGCTGGCATGCGCAAGTTCGAATATCCAATTCTCATGCTGCTTTCCGCGGTCGGAATGGGCATGCTGATTTCAGCGACCGATCTGATCGCGCTGTATCTTGGCCTCGAGCTGATGAGCCTGTCGCTTTACGTGATTGCGGCGATCGACCGGGACTCGGCCAAGTCGACGGAAGCGGGTCTGAAATATTTCGTCCTTGGTGCGCTGTCGTCCGGCATGCTGCTCTACGGCGCATCGCTGATTTATGGAGCGACCGGTCAGATTTCGTTCGCCGGCATCGCGCAGGCTGCCCCGCAGGGCGGGCTGGCGCTGACATTCGGGCTCGTCTTCCTGCTGGCCGGGCTTTGCTTCAAGGTGTCTGCCGTGCCGTTCCACATGTGGACGCCGGACGTCTATGAGGGCGCGCCGACCCCTGTGACCGCCTTCTTTGCTGCAGCCCCCAAGGTCGCGGCGATGGCCGTGTTCGTGCGCGCCACCATGACGGCGTTCCCGACGGTCACCGTGCAATGGCAGCAGATCGTTGTCTTCGTCTCGATCGCCTCGATGGCGCTAGGGTCGTTTGCAGCCATCGGGCAGACCAACATCAAGCGGCTGCTGGCCTATTCCTCCATCGGTCATATGGGTTTCGCCCTGGTCGGGCTCGCGGCCGGCACACAGGAAGGCGTGCAGGGCGTTCTGATCTATGTTGCAATCTATGTCGCGATGACGCTCGGCACCTTTGCCTGCGTGCTGTCGATGAAGCGTTCCGGCGGTATGGTCGAGAATATCTCGGATCTCGCCGGGCTTTCCCGCACGTCGCCGATGATGGCGTTCATGTTTGCGATGCTGATGTTCTCGCTCGCGGGCATTCCACCGCTCGCCGGCTTCTTCGCGAAGTTCTATGTGTTCCTCGCCGCCATCAATGCCGGGCTTTACGCGCTCGCGGTGATTGGCGTGCTGACCAGCGTGGTCGGGGCCTATTATTATCTCGCGATCATCAAGACCATGTATTTCGACGAGCCACAGAAAAGCTTCGAGCCGATGCCCGGCGAGCAAGCGGTCGTGCTCGGGGTCGCCGGCCTTTTCAATCTTCTGTTCTTCGTCTGGCCGGCGCCGCTGCTCGATGCGGCGACGCTTGCGGCCAAGTCACTGTTCTGATCGATGGCCTTCACGCTCGGTCCGCGCGCGGCCGAAGCAGGTTACCGCCTCATCGTCCACGACAGACTGGACTCGACCAACAGCGAGGCGTTGCGTCTTGCGCGCTCCGGCGAACGGGGACCGCTCTGGATCGTCGCGCGCGAGCAGACAGCAGGCCGCGGCAGGCGCGGGCGCGAGTGGGTGTCCGCGAATGGCAATCTGGCGGCAAGCCTGTTGTTTGCTGCAGAGGTCGCGCCCGCGGTCGCGGCGACACTTGGTTTTGTTGCAAGTCTTGCTGTACGCGAGGCTTGCTGCGCGCTGGCGCCCGGCGTCGATGTCGCGCTGAAATGGCCGAACGACGTGCTGGCGAATGGCGGCAAGGTGGCGGGATTGCTTCTGGAGTCTGAAACGCAGGGTTCTTCATTGGCAATGGTGGTCGGCATCGGTGTCAATCTCGCGTCAGCCCCAGAGGGAATGCCGTTCCCGGCTCAGTCGCTGCGGGCGCTGGGGCATGTCGTAACCGCTGAAAGGGCCCTTGCAGACCTTTCCGACGCATGGGTTTCATTGGCGGCCCTTTGGAACGAGGGCCGTGGATTTCAGGTCATCCGAGAAGCCTGGCTCGCGCAGGCGCGAGGAATCGGGCAATCGATTTCGGTGCGGACGGGAGACCGGGTGGACAGCGGGACTTTTGAAACACTGGACGAGCAGGGCAGGCTGATACTGTGCGCGGCGGACGGCACGATGCGCACCATCAGTGCGGGCGACGTCTATTTCGGCGATGCCGCAAGCGAGACTTCCTCTAGCGTTGGAGCTGCGTCGTAATGGCCGCGTCGGAACAACTCGTCTTCGCACCGCTCGGCGGGGTCGGCGAGATAGGCATGAACCTGTCGGTTTACGGGCTCGGTGACGAGCGCCGGCGGCAGTGGCTGGTGGTCGATTGCGGTGTCTCATTCGCATCCGAAGAGCATTTGCCGGGCGTCGACTTGATGTTCCCCGATATTCGCTACCTCGTCGAGGAGCGGCGAAATCTCGCGGGCATCGTGATCACCCATGCGCATGAGGATCATTTTGGCGCGCTGTTCGATCTTTGGCCGCAGCTTCGCGTGCCGGTCTACGCCACGCCCTTCACCGTGGCCTTGATCGAGGCGAAGAAGGCCAGCGAGCCGGGCGCGCCCGATATCGAGATCAAGGTCGTGGCGCTGGGCAGCCGGTTCAATGTCGGGCCGTTCGATATCGAACTTGTGTCGATGTCGCATTCGATCCCGGAATCCAATGCGCTCATCTTCCGCACACCACATGGAAACGTGCTCCATACCGGCGACTGGAAGCTCGATCCCACCCCGGGAGTCGGCCTGCCGACCGATCAGGACAAGCTGCGGCGCCTCGGCAGCGAGGGCGTGCTTGCCGTGGTCGGGGACTCGACCAACGCCGTGCGTGACGGGCGTTCGCCGTCGGAGGCGGAGGTCGCCCGCACGCTTTCAGAACTGATCGCCTCGTCGCCGGCGCGCGTTGCCGTCACCACCTTCGCGTCCAATGTTGCGCGTCTGCGCGCGGTGGCGGAGGGGGCGAAAGCGGCTGGCCGCGAGGTGGTCGTGGTTGGGCGCGCGATGGAGCGCGTCGTGCAGGTCGCGCGCGAGACCGGCTATCTCGACGGGGTGCAGGATTTTCGCGGACCGGATGTCTACGGCTATCTGCCGCCGGACAAGGTGGTTGCGCTCTGCACCGGAAGCCAGGGCGAGCCGCGGGCCGCCCTCGCCAGGATCGCCGAGGACAATCATCCCGACATCACGCTGTCCCGGGGGGACCGGGTGATCTTCTCCTCGCGCACCATTCCAGGCAACGAGAAGGCCGTGTCGGCGGTGATCAACGGACTGATCGACCAGGGCATCAAGGTCATCACCGACCGCACCCATCTCGTGCATGTCTCGGGTCATCCGCGCATCGGCGAGGTCGAAGAACTGCTCGGCTGGGTGAAGCCGAAAATCCTCATCCCGGTGCATGGCGAAGCTCTGCATCTGTCCGAGCATGCCGCCATCGGGCGAAGGCTCGGAATTCCGGACATCGTCAGTTGCCGTAACGGCGACATGGTCCAACTGGCGCCGGGCGCGCCGGGAATTGTCGACGAGGTCCCGCACGGCCGCGTCTACAAGGACGGCGTGGTGCTGGTCGGCGCCGACAGCCGGACGATCGCGGATCGCCGCCGCCTGAGCTTCGTCGGCATGGTTACGGTCGCTTTGGCCCTGACTGAGAAGGGGGCGCTTGCCGCCGATCCCGAAGTCGAATTGCTCGGCATTCCGGAATGCGGCAGGAACGGCTTGCCACTTGCGGATGTTGCGCTCGACGCGGTGCACGATACCTTCGAGAGCATGCCGAAGGCGCGGCGTCGCGATCCGGACGGCGTCGCGGAATCGGTGAGGCGAGGGGTGCGCAGCGCAATCTCCCAGCAATGGGGCAAAAAGCCGATCTGTCACGTCCACGTTCTTACGGTATGATCGCATCATGATCGGACGACTGAACCATGTGGCGATTGCCGTTCGCGATATCGCGAAGGCCTCCGAGGTTTATCGCACGACGCTGGGCGCCGAGGTGTCGGAGACGGTCCCGCAGCACGCGCATGGTGTAACAACGGTGTTCATCACCCTGCCGAACACCAAGATCGAATTGCTGGAACCGCTCGGTGCGGATTCGCCGATCGCGAAATTCCTCGAACGCAATCCGGACGGCGGCATCCATCACATCTGCTACGAGGTGGATGACATCATCGCGGCACGCGACGCGCTAAAGGCGAAAGGCGCACGGGTGCTCGGCGATGGTCAGCCGAAAATCGGCGCGCATGGCAAGCCGGTGCTGTTTCTGCACCCGAAAGACTTTCTCGGCACGCTCGTCGAGCTCGAGCAGGCCTGATCGGCACGCTCGCCGCACGAGGATCGATCCTCCAACGCAGTTCTTCGAGCATGACTTGGACCACGGGCGCAGCGATCTATTTCCTGATCTGGTGGCTGACGCTGTTTGCGGTACTACCGTTTGGGGTGAAATCGCAGCACGAAGCCGAAACCGAGCCTGGCACCGACCCCGGCGCCCCGGTTCTGCCGCGAATCCTCCACAAGCTGGTGTGGACGACCATCGTCGCCGCTGTAATTTTCGCAATGTTGTCAGCTATTTACGTGTACCGTCTGATCGGGCTCGATGACATTCCGGGCCTGCCGCGACCGCCACCCCTGTCCTGAATTTCGTGCGCCTGTCTGACGTCGCGTGATCCGGCTCCGGAACCCTGGAGCGGGCGTCGCGGTTGATAGTTGCGACAATCGACGGACCGAGAACACGACATGCCGAATTCGCGCTATTTCATTGTCGAGGTTGCCGACGGCTGGGTGATCCGGTTCGCGGGTGGCGAATTCGGACCGTACCATTCCCGGCAGGAAGCGATGATGTTTGCCGTGGATGCAGCCCAGCGCCTCGGTGAGGAGAGGGGCCAGAATGCCGAAGTCTGCCTGATGGGTGACAACGGCCATTTTCATCCGGAATGGACGTTCGGCCGCGACAGCTATCCACCACGGCTTTAGCACCGGTCTTTCAATTCAAACGCGCGTCATCACCTTGTTGTTTGGCGCGCCGGGTGGGCGCCGTCCTTCAGTAAAGCCGGTGCGGAAGATTGGGAACGATTGCCCGGGCAGGGCGTTGGGCCGTAGCAGCCGCCCGCCGGCTGTCTAACGCGTCGGACGACCTACACCCCCTCCCCCGACAGAGGTCGTCCGGCGCATTTTTCCCAACGAGCTTCTGAACAAAAAAGAGCAGGGCGACGGGCCCTGCTCAAAATTCAAGCAAACGCTTCTGGCGTGGTTTTTTGGCTGTTGTGAAGCGTCGGCGGCGCCTTTGGCGCTCGCGATCCTCCCAAGACTTGGACCGGTTGGGCAGCGACTGCCCAACGCGAAGGCGATCAGCTATAGCATCTTTCACTCGCGCAGCAAGGCTTAGCTATCGCCGATTGTCCCCGGCCCACCCTTCGTGCGCGCCTTGAAATTTCGGACGCGATCCGGTTTCAGTCATCCGAGGGCTGACCCGGCCGATTCCCGAAAGCAAACCATGCGACTGTCGCGTTATTTCCTTCCAA
>CAZIKZ010000102.1:0-12882 GCA_964539845.1 uncultured Hyphomicrobiales bacterium | reverse complement strand
GCCGCCCTCGTCCTTCGAGACGCCCGCTGCGCGGGCTCCTCAGGATGAGGGCGGATTTATTCCGGCCCCTTCTCTCCCTCCGCCCGCAGCGCATCCGGCAAGGGCATCGCAATGACGTTGTAGCCCGAATCCACGAAATGGATTTCGCCGGTCACGCCGCTCGACATATCCGAGCACAGATAGAGCCCCGCGCCGCCGAGTTCTTCCAGCGTCACGCCGCGGCCGAGCGGCGAATGCCGCTGCTGAAACGCAAACATATAGCGTGCGTCGTGAATGCCCGCGCCCGCGAGGGTGCGGATCGGACCAGCCGAGATCGCGTTCACGCGGATCTTCTGGTCGCCAAAATCCACCGCAAGATAGCGCACCGACGATTCGAGCGCCGCCTTGGCAAGCCCCATCACATTGTAATTCGGCATCGCGCGGTCGCCGCCGTTATAGGTCAGCGTCAACATCGCGCCACCATTCGGCATCAATTCAGCCGCGCGCTTTGCCGACTCCGCGAAAGAGAAGCACGAGATCACCATGGTGCGCACGAAGTTCTCGCGCGTATTGTCGGCGAAACGGCCCTTCAGCTCGCTCTTGTCGGAAAAGCCCACAGCATGGACGAAGAAATCGATCGTCCCCCATTTCTGCTTCATCGCATCGAAGACGGCATCGACCGTCGAAATGTCCTCGACGTCGCAGGGCATCAGGAAATCGCAGCCGATCGATTGCGCCAGCGGCTTCACGCGCTTGAGCAGCGCCTCACCCTGATAGGTGAAGCACAGCTCCGCGCCGTGCTCGGCCAGCATCTTTGCGATCCCCCAGGCGATGGAGTGATCGTTCGCGACGCCCATAATGAGCCCGCGCTTTCCCTGCATGAGTTTTGTCATTTGAGAGCTTCTGTAAGATGAAAAGTTTGCGCTTCCGCCTCTATCATTCCGCCGAGCAGAGTGATGGTCAGAATTTCGGTATCGGCGCCGGTCTCGACGCGCATGAAATCGATATTGCCGGATTTGCTGCTCTTGCGGATACGGCCGGCATCCGCCGAAAACAGGATGCGCAATAGCCCCTCGCCCGTGCAGCAATAGCGCTTGCGCCGGTCCGCACCCTCTTCGTCAGGATAGAGATCGAGAAACAGGCGGACCGTCTGCTTCGCGCCCGGCAACCCGGCGACGTGAACGTCAACCAGATTTCCGTCGTGCCAGTCGATGTCCTGCTCGACAAGCCGCATCGCCGGTCAGGCGTCGAGGTGCTTGAACACAAGCGACGCGTTTGTGCCGCCAAAGCCGAACGAGTTCGACAAGACTGCGCCGAGCTTCACGTTGTCCTTGCGCTCGCGCAGGATCGGCATGTCGGCGAAGGCGGGATCGAGAGTCTGGATGTTGGCGCTTTCGCAGATGAAGCCGTTATTCATCATCAGCAGCGAATAGATCGCCTCCTGCACGCCGGCGGCGCCGAGCGAATGCCCGGTCAGCGACTTGGTCGCCGAGATTGACGGACATTTCGCTCCGAACACGGCACGGATAGCCTCGATCTCCTTGGCGTCGCCAACCGGCGTCGCGGTCGCATGCGGATTGATGTAGTCGACCGGGATATTGAGGCCCTCGATCGCCATGCGCATGCAGCGCATCGCGCCTTCCCCGGACGGAGCGACCATGTCGTGTCCATCCGACGTCGCGCCATAGCCGCCGACTTCCGCGTAGATCCTCGCGCCGCGCGCCTTGGCATGTTCGAGTTCTTCGAGAACGAGCACGCCCGCGCCGCCCGCGATTACGAAGCCGTCGCGGCTTTCATCGTAAGCACGCGAAGCTGTCTGTGGCGTGTCATTGTATTTTGAGGACATCGCCCCCATCGCGTCGAAAAGATTGGACAGCGTCCAGTCCAGTTCTTCGCAACCACCGGCGAAGATCATGTCCTGCTTGCCCCATTGGATCGTTTCGGCTGCGTTGCCGATACAATGGCTGGAGGTTGCGCAGGCCGATGAGATCGAATAATTCACGCCCTTGATCTTGAACCAGGTCGCAAGCGTCGCCGATGCCGTCGACGACATGGCCTTCGGCACGGCGAAGGGGCCGACTCGCTTGGGCGAGCCCTTCTCGCGCGTGATGTCGGCGGCCTCGACGATGACGCTCGTCGACGGACCGCCGGAGCCCATGATGATGCCGGTGCGCTCGTTGGAGATATCCTTCTCCTCAACGCCGCTGTCCCGGATCGCCTGTTCCATGGCGACGTGGTTCCACGCGGCGCCCTCGCCCAGAAAACGCATGGCGCGGCGATCGATCGCTTCTTCCGAATTCAAGGTCGGCGCGCCAGCCACCTGACAGCGGAAGCCGTGCTGAGCGAATTCCTCCGAACGCGAAATCCCGGATTTCGCCTCGCGCAGGCTCGCAAGAACTTCCTGCGTGTTGTTGCCGATGGACGAGACAATGCCCATCCCGGTCACGACCACTCGCCGCATGATTGCCTCGTCAGTCAGGTGTCAGATCGCCCGCGCCCGCCGTCACCGAGGGCACCCATGATAGGGCACACTTGGCCGGTCCGGCGCAATATCGCAAGGCGTGTGGGGGCGGCTTACGCCCCGGCCGCCATCGGCGCGTCCTGCTTGAACAGGCCGACCTTCAGGTCGCTCGCGCGGTAGATTACGGTCCCGTCGGCGGAGAGCCAGCCGTCGGCGATCCCCAGCACCAGCTTGGAACGCATCACCCGCTTGATCTCGAGCCCGTAGGTCACCTTCGTCACATTTGGCAGAACCTGACCCGAGAACTTCACCTCGCCCATGCCGAGCGCGCGGCCATTGCCCGAGGAGCCGGTCCAGCCGAGGAAAAAGCCCAGCAACTGCCACAGGGCGTCGAGCCCGAGGCACCCCGGCATGACCGGATCGTTCTTGAAATGACAGGCGAAAAACCAGAGGTCCGGCTTCACGGACAGTTCCGCCCGCACGAGGCCCTTGCCGTATTCGCCGCCCTGCTCGGACATTTCCGAGATCCGATCGAACATCAGCATCGGAGGCAGCGGCAATTGTGGCCCTTCTGAGAACAGTTCACCCCGGCCGCAGGCCAGAAGATCCTCGTATTCGAAACTGGTTCGGCGGCTCTGCATGCCGGTCTCGTACCCCAATGTGCGTGAAAAACCCGGCGGGTTCCTAACACAGCGGGGCATTGCCGGCAAAGCTGCAGGTTTCGTGCTATTCTAATCTGGCTAGATGCGAAACGGTTGCAGGTGGCAGCGGCCCGCGGCTATAATTACATATGCAACCATCTCGGCCTTGAACCGGGATCAAGGGCAATGAAAGCTATGAACCCACCGCGTACCATCGTCTTTTCCACACCGTCGGAGCCAGCTTCGGCCCATACTCACCCGGCGCATCTTCACCCGGCTCACGATCTGCACCGTGCCGAATTGAACGGATGCCCCTGGCACGACGTGAAGTCGATGCTGCGGGACGTTGGCCTTCGTCCGACCCGCCAGCGCATGGCGCTCGGCTGGATCCTGTTCGGCAAAGGCGACCGGCATCTGACGGCGGAAATGCTGTACGAGGAAGCCAGCAAGGCGAAAGTGCCGGTGTCGCTGGCGACCGTCTACAACACGCTGCACCAATTCACCGAAGTGGGTCTCCTGCGCCAGGTCGCTGTCGACGGCTCGAAGACCTATTTCGATACCAACGCCTCCGAGCATCATCATTTCTTTGTCGAAGGCGATAACGAGCTCGTCGACATTCCCGGTGCCGACGTGATCGTCGACAAGATGCCGGTTGCCCCCGAGGGCTACGAGATCGCCCGCATCGACGTGGTCGTCCGGTTGAAGAAGGCCGACCGGCGCCGCTGATCGGCGCAGCGTCCACAGCGATTTCAATGGCCGGGCATATGTCCCGGCCATTTGCTTTTGTGGGCTGGCGAATCTGCCGGTCTTGTCCCCGCCATTTGTATCTTTATCTCTAGCCGCGGCGCCGTCGTCCCACGACGGCGCCGGACGCTGTTTTGGGGCTGGAGTTCTCCATGTTCGACGCCGCTTTCAAGGCCTTGCGGCAGATGATCTCGCCGCCGTTCCGGTCGGTGCTGATCAAGTCGATGCTGCTTGCGCTGGTGACGATCATTCTTCTCGGCGTCGGGCTATACAAATCCCTCGACTGGCTCACCGTGAGCGGCGGCGTGTGGGCGGAAGGCGCACTCGGCCCGACATCGCACACCCCATTGTCGTGGGTGATCTGGATCGCGTCGATCGCGACCACGCTCGGTATCGTGGTCGGCGGCGTCTTCCTGATGCCGGCGGTAACGGCACTTGTCGGCAGCTTCTTCGTTGACGAGATCGCCGATCTGGTCGAGCGCACCTATTATCCCGCCGATCCGGTTGGCAAGGCGCTGCCGCTCGACCGCTCGCTGTTCGAGGGCACCAAGACCGCGCTGGTCGCGATCCTGATCTATCTGATCGCCCTGCCCTTCATCCTGTTCGCGGGCTTCGGCTTCATCATCCTGTTCATCGCGGCGGCATGGCTGCTCAGCCGTGAGTATTTCGAGCTCGCCGCAATGCGTTTTCGCCCGGCCGCCGAGGCCAAGGCGTTTCGCAAGGCGAACCAGTCGACGGTTTTCACCGCCGGCCTGCTGATCGCGGCTTTCGTCTCGATCCCGATCGTGAACCTGGCCACGCCCCTGTTCGGCATGGCCATGATGGTCCACCTGCACAAGAAGCTGTCCGGCCGCAGACCGTCCGAGATCGGGATGACCCGCGCTGGGGCGCTTCCCGAGCGCACGCCTGCACGCGAGCCGAATTCCTGACACGCCGCGTCCGGAGATCTCCGCAGCTGCCGTTAAGATTAAGCGGGAGTGTACGTTGCGCCGCGCGGTCCAATGCGCTGATCAGTGCAGTAGCGTTTACGCTCTTGGCAGAAGGGGAAGCCGGTGCCGCACGGACGCTTTTCGATTCCGTTCCCTTTCTGGTTTAATACGCTAATCGAATCCGGTGGCGAAGGGAGTTCGCGTCAAATGCAACCACTCACGGCAGGCATCACGAAGGCCGCAACAGGCATCGACGGCATTGTCTGGAATATTCTCGGCCAGACCTATGTGCCGAAGACGCTTTCGGAGCAGAGCTTCGCCTGGCACGCTACGTTCCCGCCCGGCACCTTCGTCCCCCCGCATATCCACCCGACGCAGGACGAGTTCATCTACATGCTTGAAGGCAAACTCGACTTCCTGATTGACGGTCGTGAATATGCGGCGACGGCGGGCGACACCACCCGGCTGCCGATGCAGATCCCGCACGGCATCTTCAACAAAACCGACCAACCGGTAAAATGCATGTTCTGGGTCACGCCGACCCGCAAGCTTTACGATCTGTTCTGGGGCATCCACTCCATGAAGGAACAGAACCCCGACGAAGTGGTCGCGCTTGCGGCACGCCACGAGGTCATCTTCCTCCCGCCGCCGGCGTGATGTCGTAAAGCTGCAATCTGACTGACGTACACAGCGCGGTCATGCCGCGCTGGCTCAGAAGAACGATTGTCCTCGGAATAGCAGCCATCGCAATCGCCGCGATGGCTGCCCTGTGGGGCATCAGCGGATTTCGATCCGACGTGCGTGAACTGGCCGCGAGCAGCGGCAACGCGGCCTTCTCCGAGCGCGCCGAAGCCGCAATCCATTTCGAACAGATCATCATGTTCGGAATTCTGGCGATCAGCATCCTGCTGACCACGCTGAATCTGGGGTTGTTCAAGCGCGGAAAGGATAGGGAGAGCTGAGCTCTTCCCTCTCCCGATTTAGCGGGGAGAGGTGAAGAACTTACGCCGCCTTGACCGCCGGACGATTCACTTGCTCGCGCGCAAACCCTGCGGCACCGGCATAGCCGCGCACAATTGCCTTGCGCTGCTCGTACGACAACACGTCATCGATATTCGCAAAGCCGTCCGGCGCCAGCGCTTCCACCGCATCGATCACGCCTTCCGGCCCGCCCTTGCGATTCATCATCACGATCTGCGCGGTCATCGGCAGCCGTTCCTGCTCGTAGGCATAGAGCGCGTGACGCGCATGATCGCTGTCACACAAACGATCGGCGAGGCAACGCGCATCCAGAATCGCCTGTGACGCGCCGTTCGAGCCGACCGGGTACATCGGATGCGCGGCATCGCCGAGCAAGGTCACGCGGCCGTGCGACCAGCGCGGCAACGGATCGCGGTCGCAGAGCGGATATTCCCAGAATTCCGGCGTCGCCTCGATCAGCGCTTTGGCGTTGCAATACGGGATGGCGAACTTCTGCACATGCGGCATCAGGTCTTCGAACCGGCCGAGCCGCGACCAGTCCTCTTTCTTCGGCGTACCGCCGCCCTCGCCGACCTTCACCATCACCGCCCAATTCATCAGGCAGCGATCCTCGCGCGAGCCTTCCGCGATTGGATAAAGGACAAGCTTGCCGGCCATACCACCCGCGATCACCATCGAGCGTCCGGTAAGGAATTTCGGCCAGTCGAGCGCGCCACGCCACAGCACCGTGCCGGTGAAGCGGGCAGGCTCCTCGTTCGGGAACAGCTGCCCGCGCACGAAGGAGTGCAGCCCGTCCGCGCCGATCAGGATATCGCCCCTGGCAGTGCGGATATGCGATCCGCTGCGATCGAAGAAATATGCGGTGACGCCGGTCTCGTCCTGAGTGAACGAGCCCAGCCTGTGACCGGTATGGACGCGGGATTCGCCGAGACGCGCCCGTGCTGCGGCGTAGATGACGCCCTGCAGCCGGCCGCGATGGATGGAGAATTGCGGATAGTCGAAACCCGCATCGGTGCCCCGCGGCTCGCGCCAGATTTCCTGGCCCAGCCGGTTGCAATAGAACAACTCGTAGGTGCGCACGGCGACCATATCGAGCCGGTCGAGCAGCCCGATCTGGGCCAGCTCCTTGATGGCGTGCGGCAGCGTGTTAATTCCGACGCCAAGCTCACGGATCTGATCGGCTTGCTCGAACACCTCGCAGTCAATGCCGCGCGCATGCAGCATCAGCGCCGTGGTCAGCCCGCCGACCCCACCTCCGATAATGATCGCCTTCATTCCTTAAGCCCTCACGCCGAACATCCCCATTTTGCGCCCAAGGTTCAAAAGCGCAACAAAATCAACCATCCTTGGTTGACGAGGGCCGACAACGGCCGCCGTGACGGTAACCATAGACCCGATTTCTGGCCGGCTCCGGGCGGCCATGCGGGCTGCCGCCGGCAGGCCGAAATCCATTCTCCGGCAGGGGCGACAGCAATCGTCTGGCCAACCCGCCCCGGCTGCCGGACCCGGCCTTCCCCCTTTCAGCGGACAATCAAAATCGATATTGGCATGACAGCGGGCAACGCAATCTGGCGCAGCCCCGGTCTCTCTAGTAGCGTCCGCTCGTGGCTCCGAACCTTAAAGAACAGCTCCATCGACTCAACGAGCGGCGGATCGCGATCCGTGAAAAGCGGCGCGAGGAGCGCGAGCAACAGGTTGCTCTTGGCCGGCGCTTCAGCCTCGTGAAGTGGTTCGGGCTCAGGCGCACGACCGGCTTTCTCCTGCTCGCCGCCTTCATCGCGCTCCGGATCTGGGATCCGGTGCAGCTGGAGAATTTGCGGTTACGCAACTTCGACTTCTATCAGGTCCTCAAGCCGCGCCAGACGACCATCAAGCCGGTGGTGATTGTCGATATCGACGAACCGAGCCTTCAGGCTCTCGGGCAATGGCCGTGGCCGCGCACACTCCTCGCCGAACTCGTAGCGCGGCTGCAACAGGCCGGGGCGGCGGCGATTGCATTCGACGTGATCATGGCCGAGCCCGACCGCATGTCGCCGGCCGCGATCGCAGATACGCTGCCGCAGATCGACGACGCGACGCGCGAAAAGATGAAGAGCCTGCCGAGCAACGACGACGTGCTTGCGCAGGTGATGGCAAAGGGCGGCCGCGTGGTCCTGGGCCAATCGGCTATCCTCACAACGACGCCGAGTACCGACGATATGCCGCGCACCGGCATCGCGACGATCGGCCCGGACCCCTCGCGTTTCCTGCTGACCTACGAAGGTTTGCTGCGCAACCTTCCGGTGCTTGAAAAGGCCGCCGCCGGCCGCGGCGCGCTGACCCTTCGTCCCGAGCGCGACGGCATTGTGCGCCGTGTGCCCATGATCGTGAAGGCCGGCAATGAAGTGATCCCGGCCATGACACTCGACATGTTGCGCGTAGTCACCAATTCCGGCGCGGTCCTGGTCCGCACCGACCCGGTCGGCATTCGTGCCGTTGCGGTGCCGGGACTGGAATTGCCGACCGATGAAAACGGCCAGTTCTGGATCAGCTTCAGCCCACACGACGCGTCGCGCTTCGTGTCCGCAAAGGACGTGCTGGACGGCGAGGCCCCGGCAGATCGTTTCGCCAACCGTCTGGTGCTGATCGGAACGTCGGCGGTCGGGCTGCTCGACATCAAGGCGACACCGGTCGAAACATCCATGCCGGGTGTCGAAATCCATGCCCAGGTGCTGGAGAATGTGCTGGGCCAGACTCTGCTGTCGCGGCCGAATTATGCGGTCGGCGCAGAGGTTCTCATCACCGGTATCGTCGGCGTCGCAACCGTCATTCTGGCGCCGGGCATGGGCGTGATGACGCTGCTGGCATTCGGTTTCGTCATCGCGCTCTTGGTCGCCAGCATCTCCTGGTATTTCTACGTGCAGCAAGGGCTTCTGTTTGACGTCTCGTTCCCGCTGATTTCGATCTTCGCCATCTATCTGACGCTTGTGTTCATCAATTACTTCCGCGAACAGGCCGACAGACGGAGAATCAGGTCCGCTTTCGCCCACTATCTTTCGCCGACACTGGTCGAACAGCTTGCAAATGCACCGGAACGGCTGGTGCTCGGCGGCGAAACCCGCGACATGACCATCCTGTTCAGCGACGTGCGGAGCTTCACCAGCATTTCCGAGACATTCAAGGAAGACCCGCAGGGCCTGACCAAGCTGATGAACCGGCTGCTCACGCCGCTCACCAATTCGATCATCGATCGCAAGGGCACCATCGACAAATATATCGGCGACGCCATCATGGCGTTCTGGAACGCGCCGCTGGATGACCCGTCGCATGAAGTGCACGCCTGCGCCGCCGCGCTCGACATGCTGCACAAGATCGACGAGCTCAATCACGAACGCGAAGCTGAAGCGCTCGAAGACGGCGTACCGTTCCTGCCGATGCGGATCGGTCTCGGAATCAATACCGGCACCTGCGTCGTCGGCAATATGGGCTCGGACCTGCGCTTCGACTATTCGGTGCTGGGCGACCCGGTGAATTTGGCTTCGCGGCTCGAGGGCCGCACCAAATCCTATGGCGTTCCGATCATCCTCGGCGCGCGAACCGCGGAAAAGGTCAACGGCAGCTTTGCCTCCCTGCAGATCGACCTGATTACCGTGAAAGGCAAATCCGAACCGGAAAGCATCTACGCGCTCGTTGGCGATAACACGGTCGCCTCCAGTGACGGATTCAAATCCATTTCCGACCTGACCCAAGAGATGCTTGCATGCTACCGCAGCCGCGACTGGGCCGGTGCGGAGAACGCATTGCAACGGGCGAAGCAAGCTGAACAGACGTTCGGTCTCGCCAGTCTGTTCGACCTCTATCAGTCTCGTATCGAGGCTTTCCGGATCACCCCGCCACCACCGTCATGGGATGGCGTCTTCGCGTTCGATACCAAGTGATGAAGCAACGGTAATCGCCGGTTTAACCATCAGCATTAAGAGTCCCCGGGTCCGGCAAGCACCGCGCAAATGCACGTGATAGAGCTTGTGACAGACTGGATGGGCCGCTTACCATGGGCTAAGCGCCTTGACGGCCGAAAGCGGGGACGAAACGGTCAAATGTCGGACTTCACTATCCGGTTCTGGGGCGTGCGCGGCTCGCTACCCTGCCCCGGCCCCGCGACGGCGCGTTACGGCGGCAACACCCCCTGTGTTGAAGTCCGCTGCGGCAACCGCCTGCTCATTCTCGATGGCGGCACCGGGCTGCGCGTACTCGGCGAGACGCTGATCGCAGACGGCCGCACCATCGACGCCGACGTGCTGCTCACGCACTGCCACTACGATCATGTCATCGGCATTCCGTTTTTCGCGCCGTTCTATCAGCCCCAGCATCGCTACCGGATGTGGGCCGGCAATCTGTTGCCCGACTTCCGGCTGAAAGACGTCATCCAGACCATGATGAGCGAGCCGCTGTTTCCGATCGGGATCGAAACCTTCAAGGCGGAGATCGACTATCGCGACTTCCGCGCCGGCGAGACCATCATTCAGGATGGTGACCTCACGGTCCGCACCATCATGCTGGATCATCCGGGTGGGGCGACCGGCTACCGGATCGACTATCGGGGCCGATCGGTCGCCTATCTCACCGACAATGAGGGACGCCGGGAGAATCAAGACAAGGCGCTGGTCGCGTTCGCGAAGGACGCCGACCTGGTGATCTACGACACCACCTATACCGAGGCGGAGATCGACGAAAAGAAAGGCTGGGGCCATTCGACCTGGCAGGACGGCATCCGGCTTGCGGATGCCGCGGACGCCAAGACCTTCTGCCTATTCCATCACGCTCCCGAGCATAACGACGCGCAGATGGACGCCCTGCTGGCGGAAGCGCGCGCGGCCCGACCTGGCACGATCGCGGCCATTGAGGGTCAAATCATTCGATTGTAGGTCATTCGTTTGTCGCTATCGCCGGACCGCCGATTCCCGGCCTATATACATTTCGATTCTTGCTCATGCGCGGCGGGCATGGAAGGAATCGGCACACGCCGTGTTCTCCCTATCGGTCGTGGGAGTGACCAATGGATTTGGGCTATCTCGTCACCTACATGGTCGATTTCATCAGGTCCAAAATGGACCTGGCGAATCTGCTCGGCCTGATCGGCGCCATATTCTACGTCGCATCGATGACCCTGCGGACCATGATCCCGCTGCGCATCGCGGCGATCGTCAGCAACATTCTGTTCATGGGCTATGGCCTGATGGCGAAGGCGCTGCCGACCTTCTTCATGTATGCCGTATTGCTGCCCATCAATTGTTTCCGCCTCTACCAGATCCAGCAACTGGTCAAGCGCGTGAAGGTCGCCTCGCAGGGCGATCTCGACATGGAATGGCTGAAGCCATTCATGACCAAGAAGAACTTCAAGGCCGGCGACGTCCTGTTCCACAAGGGCGATGTCGCGAACGCGATGTATTACACCGTCACCGGCAAATTCCTGGTCAAGGAATTCAGCGTCGAATTGCCGCCCGGCCGCGTCATGGGTGAACTTGGGTTTCTTGCGCCCGACAACAAGCGGACCGCCACCGTCGAATGTGTCGAGGACGGCCAGGTGCTGTTCATTATCTACGACAAGGTGCGTGAGTTGTATTTCCAGGACCCGGATTTCGGATTCTATCTGCTGAAGCTCACGAGCGAGCGGCTGTTACAGAATATCGCACGGCTGGAAGGCGAAGTCGAAACCCAGAAAGCACGCGTCCAGGCGCTCGAAGCCGCGGCGGCCGCTCGCACTACATGATGTCCGGTGCGGCGCTCGCAGCGCCTGACCCATTCGCAACGACCTGCGGATTGTTGGTGTCCGGACCAAGCTCGGCCAGCACGCGATAATGCGTTTGATTCAGATCGACCAGCGCAAGAAAGCGATTGTCGAGCAACAGCCAGCGGCCCTCCAGCCGCACTGCGGCGACCGCGTGAGCGCTGCGGCTGGCACCATCCTGCACGATCACGAGCCTGAGATCGTCGCGGCCAATGCCGGCTTCCTTCAGCGCCAGCAACTTAACAATGGCGTAGTCCTCGCAATCGCCTTCGCTTGAGCCGATGGTCTCGAGCGGACCAGACCAGTAGTCGGGAACGCCGAACCTCCGCTCGTCGCTGACAGGCCGGATCGCGAGATTGACCGCGCGATTGATCTCGCCGATCCGGGCACGGCCTTCGCGCGCACGCCCCGCATTCACAATCGCTTCGAGTCGCATCTCATCGGCGCTGCACATCCATGGCTCGGCGCGACAATCGGCGAGACGCGCTTCATCGTCCATGATGCGGCGCTGTGCACCCTGCCATTTCATGGCGAGACTCGTATGCGGCATCGCAGCGGGAAATGGAAAATCATCGGCGTGGCCCGGGCTTGTGCCCATGCACGCAAATGCAACGACAAGCACTCCGAAGACGCGCACCATGGCCGGCCCCTCAACGCACAATCCAGGGTCTCTCGCCCTGGTATTGCTGCGATGTCTAACCGTCTTAGCGGCGCCGGAATGCCATCCGGTTAAGCGCGCGTTTGCAACTACGCAAATGGTGAATGCTTTGATCAGGCCGCAAAAAAGGAGGCTCCTCCATAAGAGGAAGCCTCCTTCACAACACCGTAACGTCTCAGCAACGGTACGTTACAGCTCTGTTTACCAGCGCTGCGTTCCGTACCAGCTGTCGATGTCCTTCTTCACCTGATCCTTCGCCATGCCATAGCGTTCCTGGATCTTGCCTTCGAGCTGATCGCGCTGGCCATTGATGACGTCGAGATCGTCATCGGTCAGCTTGCCCCACTGCTCCTTCACCTTGCCCTTGACCTGCTTCCAGTTTCCTTCGACACGATTCCAGTCCATCGTGATCCTCCGCGTTATCGTTTCAGGGAATTAGTGCCGGAACAACGCCGCTACGCCGAAGGCGTTCCATTGAGGCGATCATGAAGGCGCCCTTTGGGGAACGACGCGCGCAACAGCGCGTTGATTACAGGTTCCATCACGAGAGCTTGCGCCATGGAAAAGCCGAAACGCCGCCCATCGCCGGACACGATTTCAGAGGAGGGCAGACCTGCGCGCAAAAGCACGGACATTCAGCCGGTCAAGCAGGACGACCCTGTGCTCGAAACTTACGAGCAGAGTCCGGAACGCCCCGGCAGCGATGAACGCAACAATCCTGC
>CAZIKZ010000101.1:0-12915 GCA_964539845.1 uncultured Hyphomicrobiales bacterium | reverse complement strand
CGAAATCCGGCTCTTGCAGGTCCGGATAATAGGTGCCGAGCTGGTCGGCGAGGAACATGCCCTTGTAGATCACCGTCCGGCAGGACAGCGACACCGGGTAATAGCCGGACAGGCGACGCTCACGGCGCAGATAGATCGCGTTCGAGATCGCCTTGCGCATGATGTAGAGGCGGCGCTCAAAATCCTGCTCGCTCGTGATGCTGGCCGGACGTTCGACAAAGACCTGCATATGCACGGGTTCGGTGGGTTTGACCGATTCACCGAGCGTCGAATTGTCAGTCGGGACCGTGCGCCAGCCGAGGATTTTCAGGCCTTCCTGCGCCGCGACTTCTTCATAGGTCTCGCGGATCTCGTCGCGCCATTCCTGATCGCGCGGCAGGAACAGGAAACCGAGCGCGTAGTGACCGGGCTCCGGCAGCGTGAAACCGTTCTCCTTTGCTTTGCGGGCAAAGAAGCGATGCGGGATCTGCACAAGGATGCCGGCGCCGTCGCCGGCACGCGGATCGGCGCCCACGGCACCGCGATGCTCCAGGTTGACGAGGATCGTCAACGCATCCTTTACGATCTGATGCGACTTGCGACCCTTGATATCGGCGATGAAACCGACGCCGCAGGAATCCTTGTCGAGCGCAGGATCGTACATCCCGGTCGCCGCTGGCGTGCCGGGGTCGGCAGAATTGGCAAAATCGGACGCGCGCAAGACGCTCCGCTTCTGCTGCATTCCCCGATCGTTCGTCCGGCTCATCTCGATGCGATCCCTCAATACATTTCTCTGGCGTACCTGCCGCACATTTCTCTGGCGTACCTGCCGCCTTCGCCGCGCCGCTCGGGCACTGCGTTCGGCGAAAATTTCGTGCTCGGAGCGACAGCCCGGACCCGCCCAATGGCGCGCCCTTTGCGGACTGCGTTGAAGTCGGCGCTTCGATGCCGAGCCGCACCGTGCGCCACCGGTCGGCAGGGTGGCTCGAAAGAACCCGCCGCCTCGACTTCGCAAACTGGGACAGTAATGCTGTCCTATCGTATCCTTGCCAAACTTTTGCCCAGCCGACAAGAGGTGGGCAGGGGAGTCTTTGGCATTCTTCCAACAATATTCTTTCCGCGGCGGGGCGTCCTAACAAGCGGATTCTTCTGTCCGGACTGAACCATTTTTGCTCAACGGGCTTTCGGCGGCGGCCGGCTCTGCTATCGGTCGGCCGCAGCCTGCCCGGGCTCTGCCATAACGGACGGGATTTTCCGGTGAATTTTGCAAGCGACAATACCGCTGGCGTCGCACCTGGCATCATGGACGCGCTCGTCAAGGCGAATGACGGTTTCGCGCTCGGTTATGGCAACGACGCGCTGACCCGCTCCGTGGAGAAGCGGATCGGCGAGGTGTTCGAATGCGACCCGGCGGTATTTCTGGTTCCGACCGGAACCACCGCGAACGCTCTGTCGCTCGCGCATGTGACCGCGCCCTGGGGCGGCGTGCTCTGCCACGCGCAGGCGCACATCATGACGGATGAGTGCGGGGCGCCGGAATTCTTCGGGGGCGGATTGAAGCTGATCGGTCTTTCCGGCGAGGGCTGCAAACTCACGCCCGGCACGATCGAAAAGGCGATTGCGCGCTATTCCGGTCATGTGCCCCACCAGGTCAATGCGGCGGCCCTCTCGATCACGCAGGCGACCGAAGCGGGTACGATCTACCGCCTCGAGGAGATCGCCGCACTCTCCAGCATTGCACATGCCCATGGGCTTGCCGTGCATATGGACGGTGCGCGTTTCGGCAATGCGATCGCGCGGATGAACGTCTCTGCGGCGGAGGCCACCTGGAAGGCGGGGATCGACGTGCTCTCTTTCGGTGCGACCAAAGGCGGCGCGATGGCCGCCGAGGCGGTGGTGTTCTTCGATCGCAAGCGTGCGGCCTTCATGCCCGAACGGCGCAAGCGGGCGGGGCAACTGCTTTCAAAGCACCGCTTTCTCGCCGCGCAGTTCGATGGTTATCTTGCTGATGGCTATTGGCTGACGCTGGCCCGCCACGCCAACGCAATGGCCGACCGATTGGCGGATGGCCTGCGGGTGTTGCGTGTTCCGATTGTCTGGGCGGTCGAGGCCAATATCGTGTTCGCATTGCTGCCGCGCGCGCTCGATCCAAAGCTGAAGGCAGCCGGCGCTGCCTATTATGTGCGTCCTAACGCGCTCGCCGGCGATGATGTTACGATCGGGCCTGACCAGATGCTGGTGCGGCTCGTGACCTCTTTCGCGACTGTGGACGCCGAGGTCGATCGATTCGTGGCGCTGGTTCGCGCGGGCTAGGCAGAGGAGAGAGCATGAAGGTCGCAGTGATTGGCGCATCCGGACGTGGCGGATCGCGCATCGTGGCGGAACTGGCGCGTCGCGGTCATCAGGTCACCGCGATTGCGCGCAGTCCTGAAAAAGTTGAAGCCGCCCCCAATGTCACGGTCAGGCGGGGGGATCTGAACGAGCTTGGATTTCCGGGCCTGCTGGCCGGTCATGATGTTGTTGTTAGTGCCGTCCGCTTCATTAATACCGATCCCGACGTTCTGATCGGGGCCGTGCGCAAATCGGGCGTCACCCGCTATGCGGTGATGGGCGGCGCGGGCAGCCTTGAAGTGGCGCCGGGCAAGCGGCTACTCGACACGCCGGAATTTCCGGAGGCGGCCAAGCCGGAGGCGCGCAAGGGCGTCGCCTTTCTCGACCGGCTGAAGCAGGAGAAAGAACTGGATTGGGTGTTTCTTTCGCCGGCGGCGGTGATCGCATTTGGCGAGCGCACCGGTAAGTTCCGGCTCGGCAAGGACGAGTTCATGACCGACGCCAATGGCAAGAGCACGATCTCGTTCGAGGATTATGCGGTCGCGATGGTGGACGAACTCGAACAGCACACGCATTCGCGCGAGCGGTTTGCCGTTGCTTACTGAGTTCGTGGCCGTGGTTGAGCTTCCAAAATGATCGGTGGCTGATTCAAAGCCGCTGAAATTCCGCCGTAGCCGCGCCCAAATCGCCAAGCACGCTCTCCCTTGAAAAGCCGATGACAGCTGGCATTTGCCAGCCTCGGCGGGAGGGTGATGTGAAATACACTTTTGTTGTTGCGGCATTTGCGGCCGCTATATCCGCTGCGCCCGCGCAGGCGCAGCCAGTGGCGGCCGATCTGCTGCCGGCCTACGAGGTGACGGCCATCATCGCTTCGATGGGCATGCGCCCGATCGGGCGTCCGGCCTGGATGCGCGGTCGCTATGTGGTCGCCGCGATCGACCGCAATGGCCGTGAGGTGAATGTCATCCTCGACGCGCGCGACGGGCAGGTGCTCGCGGTGCGTCCGCTCGCCCGTGACAGCTTCGGCGCGCCGCCGCCCGGCTATGCGACGCGCCCTGCGCCTTACGATCCGATGGACGGCCGAGCACCGCCTCCAGCGTCCGGCCCGGGTGCGCCGTCCCCGGACGATGACGAATTCTTCGACAACGACCAGCAGCACGGCGCGCTGCCGCAACGTGCACCCGTCCGTGCGGCTCCGTCGCGCGATCCTGCTGTGACCGGCAGCGTGCCGCGTAGTGCTCCCGCGCAGCGCAAGGATGTCACCAAGGATCAAACGCCGACGCCGCGTCCGCGTCCGGCGCTCGCAAAGGCGAACGATCCCGGTAACAAGCCCGGGATCGCGCCGACCGAAAAACCGGCAGCGGCGGCCAAGCCCGATGAGAAGAAGCCCGAAGCCAAAGCAAAGGCTGAAGCCCAACAGGCGGCTACGCCGCAGACTGCAAAGCCCGGAGAGGCCAAGCCCGAGATTGCGAACAAGCCCGACGCTGCGACGCCGGATGTCCGTGTCATCGACCTGAGCAAGCCCAAGGCCGATCCTAAGCCAGAGGACAAGCCGGGCGAGGCGATCCGGTTCTAGTTTTGGGGCGGCGTGCGTGAACTGTGTCCTGCAGACAGGGCGCAGTTTTTTGACTCACGTCGCCGATCACTTTCTTCAGGAGATTTTCATTCGGGAACGTGCGGCACAGGCGAACGTGAAAAGCGCCCCGGTTGCCCGGGACGCTCCCTTCCGAAGGATGGTATCGACCTGAACGGGCCGATCAGGCGGCGGCCCTGGTCTCCACCTGAGCTTCGATAGCCTTGCCGCTGATCGGAATCTGGCGCGGCTTCTTGGCCTCCGGGATCTCGCGTACGAGATCAACATGAAGGAGACCGTTCTCGAGAGCTGCGCCCTTTACCTGGACGAAATCGGCAAGCTGGAAGACGCGCTCAAACGCGCGCGCCGCGATGCCCTGATACAGGACGTCGCCGGCTTTCTCCGGCTGCTTCGCCTGCTTGTCGCCCTTGATGGTAAGGGTGTTTTCCTTCAACTCGATATTGAGTTCGTTCTCCCCAAAGCCCGCGACCGCGACACTGACGCGGTACGCATTCTCGCCGGTCCGCTCGATATTATAGGGTGGATAACCGGGCGCGCTTTCCGCGCTCGTCTGATCCAGCAGGTTGAACAGACGGTCGAAGCCAACGGTGGAACGATAGAAGGGAGTGAGATCGAAATGACGCATCGTATGTCCTCCTTGAAGCGACATCGGAATGAGATCCTCCCGGATGGGCCGGACCAGTTGGGTTGTGCCGCCTGATGGCCGGCACATCCTTGATCTAGGAAGCCGCGTTTTTCCGTCAAGGGGGTGGTAATTTGAGAAAAATCAACAGGTTACGAAATTGTCAGAATTGGTGTTCGTTTCCTCGCTCCGCCAATTGAGACTGGCGCGGCCCCTGCTATAACGCCGCACCCGCCGTCCTCTAAGGAGTGGCGCATGATCTGATCGGCGAAACGGTGCTCACTTCGCCTGATCATGCGCATGCAATGCTGCATGAAACTCATTTCCATCCCCGCCAATCCGGTCCCTGAGGACGTCGTCACCGGCACGCTGAAGACTCCGGACCGCGTCGACCTGCGGTTCGCGCGCTGGGCACCGCCGGCCGGGCGCAAGGGCACCGTCTGCATCTTTCAGGGCCGCGCAGAGTTCATCGAGAAATATTTCGAGACCGCACGCGAGTTGCGGTCGCGCGGCTTTGCTGTCGTGGCTCTGGATTGGCGCGGCCAGGGGCTCTCGCAACGCGCGCTTCGCGATCCCAGGAAGGGATACGTCGAGAGCTTTCGTGAATACGAGACGGATCTCGAAGCCTTCATGCGCGAGATCGTGCTGCCGGATTGTCCGCCGCCCTATTACGCGATCGGCCATTCGATGGGCGCCTCGGTGCTCATCCGTATCGCTTATCGCGGCTATCGCTGGTTTGACCGCATGGTGCTGTGCGCGCCTTTGATCCAGCTTGGTCCGCAGCTTCTGACGCCGTTCGCGAAACCCGCGGTGACCATCCTGAACGCAATCGGCATGGGTAGGACCTATGTCCCGGGCGGGGGCCCGATGGTCGTGGCGTCGCAGCCCTTCATCGGCAATGTGCTGACATCCGATCCGGTTCGCCACGCGCGCACCGCCGCAATTCTCGAAGCTGAGCCTGCACTCGGGCTGGCCTCGCCGACCAACGCCTGGGCGTCAGCGGCTTTTTCGATGATGAAGGAATTCGAGAACGTCAATTATCCCGGCAAGATCCGCCAGCCGATCATGATGATCGCGGCCGGCCGCGACGTGACGGTGTCGACGGCTGCAATCGAGGAATTCGCCGGACGGTTGCGGGCGGGCGCGCATCTCATCATCTCTGGCTCACGCCACGAGATGATGATGGAGACCGATCGCTATCGTGCGCAATTCTGGGCGGCGTTCGACGCCTTCGTGCCCGGCACGCCGATGTATTAGGCGCGCCTTATTCGGCGCCGCCGCGCGGTTCCAGTGTAAAGAGCTCCTGCGGCCGTTCGACCCCCCGCAGGGCGTAGCGGCCGACCGACACCAGCCGGCCCGGCATGCCGTTGACCGCGGCGAAGGCCTGTGACACCAGCACCGGCTGTTCCACCGAGCGGCACATGGTGGCGATCCGGCTGGCTTCGTTCACGGCCGGTCCGACCACCGTGAAATCCAGCCGGTCGAGCGATCCGATATTGCCGTAGAATACCTCGCCGACGTGCAGCCCGAGATACATGTCAGTGACCGGCAGCAAGTCGCGCGCACGGCGTGCATTCAGTGCGGCAACATCGCGACGCGCAACGGTTGCGGCCCGGAGCGCAGCGGCGCAGGCAGTTGCGCGGTCCTCAGCGGTGAAAATCGCAAGGATGCCGTCGCCAATCAGCTTCAGAACATCGCCGCCATGGGCATGAATCGCGGAGACGGCAACATCGGCATAGTCGTTCAGTAGCGGGATGACCTGTTCCGGGGCGGAATCGGTGACGCGCGTGAATCCGCTCAGGTCGCTGAACCAGATCGCAGCATCAATCCGCTCTGCGACACCGCGCATGATGCGGCCCGACAGGACCCGGCGTGCGGCGTCGCGGCCGAGATAGGTCTCCATCAGGGTGCCGGTCATCCGCGTCAAGGCGAGCGCTTTCACCGCGAGCGCAAGAATCGGCACGAGACGCGCCAGCGCATCGACATGCTCATCCGTGAAGCCGCCGTGCCGCGTTGTCATCCAGGATGAATAGACGGCGTCCATCTCGCCGATGATGCCTTCGGGTGCAAAACGATTGACGATCGCCACGCCGCTTCGCATCCCGGCTGCAACATGGTCCTGCATGACCGGAAACAAGGACACATGCTCTTCCGTCAGCCGAAGCAGGCTGTGTCCGTTCTGCAGCATGTAATAGAACGGACTGTTGCGCCAACTCGCCGCCGCTCTCTCTTCGTCGGCGCCCAGTGCCACTCCCTCGGGCACAACAGTGCGGCCATATTCCACAAAGCTCGGCTGGGACGGGTCCTGTCCCCATCTGAACAGTCTGCCTTCGTAGACGGGGTGAAGCGTATCGATGATCACCAGCGATCGGTCGACAGGGACGCCGATCGTGTTCGCGCGCTCGCAAAAGCCGCCGACTACGGCATCTTCTGATGCGCCGTTCAGGCCCGCTTCCGCGAGCCAGGCGCTCAACGCGTTGATGTTCGTCTCTGTGACCATGCGACCCGCCAGTGTCCCAAATCCGAGGTCCGCACGCCAGTGCGGCGATCTCTACGGCGAACCCCGGATTTGAAGGACACTGGCATGTCTAAAGGTTCTGGTGTGGCCTGGTTCGGAAGTCCGCCTGATGAACGCGCGGCAAAGACAAAGCGGCCTTCCGAATGCTCACCCAATTTGGGTCGAACTCGCCGGACCGAGTCAATCCCGGCCCGCTTCCACGAATTTGTCCGCAAGCAATTGCGGGTTTGTGAAGATCGCCTCGTGGCTGCCGGGCATCTGCACCAGGCGGTAAAGCCCAAGCCGCGACGACATGCGTGGGTGCCAGCCCCATTCGCCGGGCGGCAATGCGATGTCTTCGGTGCAGTTCAGGTAGCTTTTCGGAATTTGCAGCGAATAGAACGTCTTCAGCGGCACCTTGTCGGTGTGGCTGCGCACCGGCGTCGGCGACATCATTGCATAGGCGCTGCGGGCGAGCGCGTCGTCCGCGTCGTTGATGAAGGCGTCGCGCCAGATCGGGTAGGGCAGCATCACGCCACCATCCGGTTGCGCAAGCTGTGCGAACAATTCCTTGTAGTGCGGCGGGATATTATCCTCGAGACTCTGACCGTCCAGCAGCACGAAAGCATTCCAGAACACCATCCGCCGAATCCGGTCCGGCACATGTTCGGCCACCGCCTGGATCACGGTGCCGCCGAAGGAATGCCCGACCAGGATGAAATCGCGGACGTCCGATGCCTTGATGAAGTCCACGACCGAGCGAACGCAATCGGCATGTGTCACGTCCTTCCGGTCGTTGCGCGCATGTCCGGCGATGGTCGGCGCATAGACCTTGTGACCGTTCTGCTCCAGCCGGTCGATGACGGGCTGCCAGGGCCGGTTGTCGTGCCAGGAGCCGTGAACGAGAACGAAGGTGTAGCCCATGCTGTTTCCCCTCTCTTCTCTTGTTGTCTTGAATGATACATGGCCGCGAACGGGCCGCGTGCCTGTCAGCCCAGTAATTTGCGTCGATAAGTACAATCATGGGGCGCTCGTGGTGTGGGCGCATTACGCCACGGCCGCTGAAGGCGCACAAGCGAGGGCTATTGGTCCTTCAGGAGGGCCAGCGCGGCAGCATGTATCCGCGCGTCACCGGCCGCGACCACGCGTCCGCCCAGCGCAGCCGGCCCGCCATCCCATGACGTCACGACGGCGCCAGCTCCCGCGAGGATCGGGATCAGAGGGATGATGTCGTAGGGCTTCAGCTCAGTCTCGATCACGAGATCGATATGGCCGGCTGCGAGCATGCAATAGGCGTAACAGTCCCCTCCATAACGCGAGAGCTTCACCTTCGCCTCGACCTTCTGGAATTGCGCGCGATCCGGCTGGTTCATCAGGAGCGGGCTGGTGGTGAACAACACGGCGTCCGAGAGCGCATCGCAAGGCCGCGTGCGCAGGCTCCGCTTGCCGGCGGGTCCGCGGTATTCCGCGGCGAGGCCGTCGCCGGAAAATAATTCGTGCATGAAAGGCTGATGCATCATTCCGAAGATTGGCTCGCCGAGACGTGTCAGCGCGATCAGGGTGCCCCAGACCGGCATACCGGCAATGAACGACTTCGTGCCGTCGATCGGATCGAGCACCCATACGTACTCGGCATCGGCCCGCTCGGGGCCGAATTCCTCACCGATGATGCCGTGCTCCGGGAAGCTGCGGCGGATCAGTGTCCTCATGGTCTGTTCGGCGGCGCGATCGGCAGCGGTCACCGGGTCGAAGCGCCCGGCCGGTCCCTTGTCGTCGATACCGACCGAGGAGCGGAAGAACGGCAGGATGGTTTCGCCGGATGCCGAGGCAAGATGATCGACGAATGCCGCAAAATCGATTGCTGTCATGTGCCCCGCCGCGCCCAATACCACTCTCACCTATCGAATAGTTGCTTGACGGGCAACCAAGTCCGCCGCTTGCCGGGACCGCGCGACCGTGCCAACAGAACGGCCCTCGCTTGCGCAACCGCTCAGGGCCGGAACCATGACTGCGGACGTCGCACGCCGGTCGTCGATTGCGACGCGCGAAACGGTCGTGCTCGTGACCGCGCTCGGCGGCATTTACATTGTCAGCCAGTTCCTGCGGAACTCGGTCGGAGTCATTGCGCCAAATCTGGCCAGCGAACTCGGGCTGTCTGCGAAAGAAGTCGGCCTGCTCGCGAGTGTATTTTTCTTCGCCTTCGCGGCGGCGCAGATTCCGCTCGGTGTTGCGCTCGACCGCTACGGTCCGCGCCGCTGCATGCTGGTCTGTGCGGCGGTCGCGGTCGCTGGCGCCCTGATGTTCGCGCTCGCCGCCTCGCCATTCTGGCTGATCGTGGCCCGCGTGCTGATGGGGATCGGCTCGTCCTGCTACCTCATGGCGCCACTCTCGCTCTATGCGAAACGCTATCCGCCGGACCGGTTTGCAACCATGGTCGGCTTGCAGATGGGCCTCGGCACGCTCGGTACGCTGCTCGCCACGGCGCCGTTCGCCTTTGCCGTGGAGTTGATCGGCTGGCGCGCGAGTTTCATGGGGATCGCGGGGCTGGTGCTTGTCGCCGCGGCGGTCGTGGCCGTCGTGGTACAGGATGACAAGGGCCGGTTGGCTGGCGAGACCCTGGGCGAAAGCCTTCGTGGCACGCTGGAAGCGGTGCGCGTTCCGTCATTCTGGCCGGTCTTTGCGCTTCAGCTCGCGAGCTATTCGAGTTTTGTAGTTGTTGTCGGTCTGTGGGGCGGACCGTATCTGACGCATATCTACGGTTACAGCCTCACCGACCGCGGCAATATGCTGTTCATTGCGGTGCTGGCGCAGATCGTGGGGGCGCTGGTGTGGGGGCCGAGCGACCGGCTGTTCAACAGCTACAAGATCCCCGTGCTGACAGGTCATCTCCTCACCGCCGCGGCGATGGGGATTGCCGCCATCGTTGGTGTGCTTCCGCCCTGGGCATTGCTGATCTGGTTCATCGCGATCGGGCTGTTTCCGGCGGTGGTGACGGTGCTGATCGCGCACGGCAAATCGCTGTTCCCGAACCATCTGGTCGGACGCGGCATGACTCTGATGAATATCGGTACTATGGGAGGGGTGTTCGTCTGTCAGACCGTCACCGGATTCATTATCGACCTATTTCCCACAGTGAACGGCGGGTATGCGCTTGATGCATATCGAGCGGTGTTCGCCTTCCAGGCGGGCTTTATCTTATTGTTATGTTTGATTTATTTCTTTTCACGGGATCCTCGGCGAAATCCCTGAGCGCGGGGATAGGTCAGCATCGCTGTCATTTCGACTTGCTTTTGGTGCGACGCACTGCAATATTGCTGCAGCGCGGCAATGTGCTTCGCACGTTGCCGCCAGCCCTCCTTGGGCGTTTCCTCCCTAGACTTGGGCCGCTAGTTCGCTAGCGGCCCTTTTTTCTTTTTGGGGCGGCATCACGCCAAGCAGACATTCAGAATACTGATGTTGCGTGGCTCCTTTCGGATCGCGCTCACACAGCGAGCGGGCTCACTCGGCGGCGGCGCGATAGGGCCGCAACTCGGCCAGCGGAATCGCTGCGATCCGGTCGGCGAGCACTTCGATATTGTCGGCGAGCCGCCGGAAGCCCGCGATGCGCTCATGCATCCGCTCGTCCATGTAGAGCGCACGGTTCAATTCGATCTGCAGCGCGTGAAGACCGGCGGACGGATTGCCATAATGCTCGGTGATGAAGCCGCCTGCATAGGGCTTGTTTCGGCTGACCGAATAGCCGAATGACCGCAGCACCTGTTCCGCCACCTCGGTTACCGCCGGAACGCAACTCGTGCCGTAGCGGTCGCCGATCACGACATCGGAGCGCGGCCGGTCGTCACGTGACCCGGTCGCTGATGGCATGGAATGGCAGTCGATCAGGACTGCGGCGCCGAAGTCCGAATGTACCCGCGCGAACAATTTGCGCAGGGTCCGGTGGTAAGGCTTGTACAGGCTCTCGATGCGGCGCAACGCGTCATCGACCGAAATGCGCTGATCGTAGATTTCCTGCGCGTCGCCAACGACGCGCGCCACTGTGCCGAGTCCGCCAGCGACCCGCATCGAACGCGTATTGGCGAAGGACGGCAGCCGCCCGTTGAACATGCGCGGATCGAGTTCGTAGGGCTCGCGATTGACGTCGACGTAGCAACGCGGAAAATGCGCCCGCATCATCGGATAACCGCGCGTGACGACGCCCGCGATCAGTTCGTCGACAAACGAATCCTCGCTCCGGCGCAGCGTGGCATGGTCGAGCCGGGCTGACATCAGGAACGCACGTGGATAGACCGAGCCGCTATGCGGCGAGTTGAAGAGCACCGGCCCGCGCCAGTGCTCCGGCTCTACCACGTCGTATGGGGGGTCGAATTCGTCCGAAACCGTCATCACCAAGCAAATCTGTTGGATCGTGGTGCATTCGCAACATAGGGGGCGGAAGTGCGTTCCGGTATCCCTTTTCGAGCCCAAAGCAGTTTTTTTGAACGGCTTTGGCTGCTTCTAGCGCCAGCTTCACCCGATATTTACCGGGCAGGGCGCTAATGCAGCGGGGCAGGGAGATAGCGGTCGCCGGTTGCCGGTGGCGCCGTCTTGCAAACTCAGCCCCAGACATGGAAGCTTCCGGCCGCCCTTTCGGACGGCTCAAGAGATCGGTTGAGTGTATGAGTAACGATCTGCCGAAAATCCTGCTTGCCGAAGACGACACCGACATGCGCCGGTTCCTGGTCAAGGCGCTGCAGAACGCCGGCTTCAACGTGGTATCATACGACAACGGGCTTTCGGCCTATCAGCGGCTGCGCGAAGAGCCGTTCGAGCTTCTCCTCACCGATATCGTGATGCCGGAAATGGATGGCATCGAGCTTGCGCGCAGAGCGTCCGAACTCGATCCCGATATCAAGATCATGTTCATCACCGGCTTCGCCGCGGTGGCGCTGAATGCGGACTCGCAGGCGCCGAAGCACGCCAAGGTGCTGTCGAAGCCCGTTCATCTGCGCGACCTCGTCAACGAGGTTCAGAAGATGCTGGCGGCCTAGAACAAGTTTCAGTTCTTGAGTCGATCATCGGCCCCTGCTTAAAGTCCTCGAGATTCCTTGCAGGGGGCGACTGGTGACACGCATTTCGCGCCGGGACTTCACACTGGTTGCCGCTGCCTCGGCGCTGACCGCGTTGCCGTTGCACGCCGTGCTGTCACAGCAGCGGCCGCCGCATAATCGGCCGCCGGCGGTCCAGGTCGAGCAGGCGCAGATTTATCTGATCCGCGGTTTGTTCGGCGTCTTTTCGACCGGGATGGATCAGATGGCCGCGCAGTTCAAGGCGCAGGGCTATGGCAATGTCACGCTCTGGAGCTGGACCGATGTCGAGCAGATTGCGCATGACATTATTGCCGGTCACCAGAACGGCGACAACGCGCATGTGATTCTGATCGGGCATTCGCTCGGATCGAATGCGGTGGTGCAGGTGGCGGATCGTCTGGCGCAGGCCGCCATCCCCGTCGACCTCGCGGTAACCTTCGACATCACCGAAGACCTGCGAGTGCCGCTCAATGTGCAGCGTTTCGAGAATTTCTATCAGAATAACGGCTTCGGCCGTCCGGCGACCGAGCCTGCGGGCTTCACCGGCGAGTTCTCGAACATCAACCTCTCGAACCAGCCCCAGCTTAGCCACGGCAATATCGACAACGCTCCGCAATTGCAGCAATTCGTGATGAAGCAGGTCTACGACATGACGCACGTCCATGTACGCACACGCGAAGCGCGGCGAAAGGAGCCTCGGCGAGGATAATTTTTTTGTCGCATGATGCGGTTGCCGCTCAGCGCCGCCGCCGCATGTCCCCGGCAATCACCTTCGCCGCGTTATGTCCCGGCACGCATCCAGGCGGTGGCGTCACCGGCGCGCCGG
>CAZIKZ010000100.1:0-12987 GCA_964539845.1 uncultured Hyphomicrobiales bacterium | reverse complement strand
TCCGCAAGCCGCGACCAGTTCACATCGATGGCGCCAACGGCGACGACGACATACAGCAGCGCACCGCCATAGATCGCCCAGCGCAGCGCACCGCTCGCAATGAAGGGAGGCTTCCGCCAGGTCGACGGATAGCGTGTGGTGGCTGTTGCATCCGTCATCGCAGCTCAGACCGCGACCGGCAGCTTGACGACATCCGCAGGCTTGTCGTCATCCTGCTCCTTCGCTGCCGTCCAATCCTCTTCGCCGTAGATCGTCGTCAGGACTGCAGGGGTGAGTCCGTCGGCGGGCCCATCATAGACGATGGAGCCGGCCCGCAGACCGACGATGCGCGGCAGGAACATCTGCGCCAGCGCCACATCGTGAATGTTGACCACCGCAGCGAGCTTGCGCTCGGCACAGATCTCGCCGATCAGGCGCATGATTTGGCGCGATGTTTTCGGATCGAGACTCGCGGTCGGCTCGTCGATCAGAAGAAGTTCGGGCTCCTGCTGCAACGCGCGCGCGATGCCGACACGCTGACGCTGGCCGCCGGAAAGCGCATCCGCGCGCTTGTCCACGTGATCGATCAGACCGACACGGTCGAGCGTCGCAAATGCATTGCGTACATCCTGTGACGGATAACGGCGCAGGAAGCTTCGCCAGAACGGCACATAGCCGAGCCGGCCGGACAGCACGTTCTCCATCACCGTGAGGCGCTCGACCAGCGCGAATTCCTGGAAGATCATCCCCATGCGGCGGCGCATCCGGCGCAGTTCGGAGCGGCCGAGGCCGGTGACTTCGCGATCGCCCAGAAAAATCCGGCCCGCCGTAGGTTCGACGAGCCGGTTGATGCAACGTATCAGCGTGGATTTGCCAGCACCGGACGGACCGATCAGGCCGATCACCTGACCGGCGGGGACCGCGAGATCGACACCCTTCAGCGCCATGTCGCCGGTCTTGTAACGTTTGACCAGCCCCTCGATGCGAAGCATGCGTGTAAATCAGCCCTTGCAGTCGTATTTCACGCCGACAGCCTCGTCGCTCTCGCGCACCGACTGCCAGTGCTCCTTGTAGTTGATCGGCAGGAATTTCTGCATCGGCGGTGTGGTCGAGGCGAACTCCTTGGCAAGCTCCGAGCCATCCCAGTTGAAGGTGAAGAAAGCCTCCTTCACCTTGGCCGCAAGCTCCGGCTTCAGGTTATAGACCATGCCATAGCCGGTCGTCGGATAGGTCTTCGACTTGTAGATCGTGATGATCTGATCCTTCTTCACCACGCCGCGCTCGATGATTCGAAACATCACCTCGTTCGCGATAGCGGCTGCGGGATAGTCCTTGTTGGCGACGCCGATCACCGAATTGTCGTGCTTGCCGGAAAACACCGGCTCGTAATCCTTGCCGGCTTCCAGTCCGTATTCCTTCTTCAACAGCGCCGACGGCGCGCGATACCCGGAATTGGACGTCTGCGCGGTGAAGGCCATCTTTCTCCCCTTGATGTCCGACATCTTGGTCACGCCGCTTCCGGGGAACGTGATGATCTCCATCTCGTAACCGTATTGCCCATCCTTCGCCGCCATCAGGGTGAACGGGACAAAGCCGGCGCAATTCACGGCGAGCGGAACGGAGCCGCTGTTGAAGCCCGCGACATGCAGCCGCCCGGCACGCATCGCCTCAAGCTGCGCCGCGTTGGACTGTACGGGGAAGAACTGGACGCGCTTGCCCGTCGTCTTTTCGAGATGCTTGATGAAGCTGTCCCAGACCTTGGCGTACATCGCAGGATCTTCGACCGGCGTGTAAGAGAAGATCAGGACCGGCGGATCGATAACCTGTTTCGCGTCCTTCGGCGTATCGGCGACCAGATCGCCATCGGCATCGGTGAAGCGCTGATCGAGTGCGGAAACGGATGCCGGCAGCGTCGCCAGCATCAACGCGGCGGCGACGATACCGCCGAGGGCACGAAAACGCATTGCCAAACCTCCCTTTGCTGAGCCGCTCGGCGGAACCGAGGTTGCGCAAAAAAGCGGTCCTCGCCGGCCATGATGAACGTGCTCAGCTAGGTCCCGATCATTACAGATTTGTGACCCGCCGCAAGGACTTCGAAGCCGCTTGAACCAAAGTCGGGTCCGTGTCAGCCGCGGGTTTCCGGATCAGCCCCTGCAATCGTATTTGATGCCCATCGCGTCGTCGATGTCGCGCACGATCTGCCAATGTTCCTTGTAGGTAATCGGCATGAATTTCTGCTGCGGAGGCTCGGCAACACCGAATTCCTTCAGAAGTTCCGAGCCCTCCCATGGGAAGCTGAAAAAGGCCTCTTTCACCTTCGCCGCGAGTTCCGGCTTGAGATTGTAGACATGACCGTAGCCGGTCGTCGGGAATGTCTGCGACTTGAACAAGCTGACAAACTCGTTCTTGCTGATCATCTTGCGCGCCGTCATGCGCTGGATCACCGAATTGGCAACGGCGGCGACCTGATAGTCTTTGTTGACGACGCCCATGATCGAATTGTCATGCTTGCCGGAGAAGACCGGCTCGAAATCCTTGCCAGCCTCAAGTCCGAATTTCTGACGCAACAGCGCAGCCGGCGCCTTGAAGCCGGAATTCGATGTAGGCGTCGTGAAGGCAAGCTTCTTGCCCTTCACATCCTGCACCTTGCTTACGCCGCTACCGGGTATGTGATGATTTCGAATTCATACCCATAGGCATTGTCCAACGCGGTCATCATCGCGAACGGCACGAAGCCCGCACAGTTCACCGCGAGTGGATTGGAGCCGGTGTTGAACCCGGACACATGCAGCCGCCCTGCCCGCATCGCCTCAAGCTGCGCGGCGTTGGACTGGACCGGGAAGAACTGCACGCGTTTTCCGGTCACCTTCTCCATATGCTTGATGAAACCGTCCCAGACCTTGGAATAGACGGCAGGATCCTCCACCGGAGTGTAGGAGAAGATCAGCACCGGAGGGTCGATCCATTGCTTGGGATCCTTCGGCGCATCCGCGACCAGGTCGCCATCGGCGTCGGTGAAGCGCTTGTCCAGGGCTTGCGAGGGGACAACGGCGAAAATCGCGACTGCGGCGGCAATCACACCGATGATGAAACGGAAGAGCATGGGCGACCATCCTCCGAATGACTTTGCACGAAGGCCAAGCCATTCAGCTAGCGCCGTCATATGACACTCAAGTAACGGTGGCTGTCGCTGACGTCAGCCGTTTGCAAGCCGCGACACTGTATCACGATATTTTCGGGCAATCGCCTCGCGTGCCTGATGGCGCCCGTCGCGCACGACCGGTCTTCCACCGGTCATCACCGTCTTGATCAGCCCGCGGCCCGCTGAAAATACCAGCACATCGAGCACCATGTCGCCCGACGCGCCGGCAAGGTCGGGATGATCTGCGTCCAGCACCAGGATATCGGCCCGATATCCGGGCGCCAGCGCCCCGATCGGCTGACCGAGCGCTTGCGCACCGCCGGCGAGTGCGCGCGCGTACAACGAACGGCCGGTCGACTCGCCTTCCGTGGTCGTCATCACATTGCGGGCGCGCGCCTTGAGGCGTTGCGAATATTCGAGCTGCCGCAATTCCGCCGGTGCGTCGATCTGGATATTCGAGTCCGTGCCGATTCCGAACCGGCCTTGGGCCGCAAGATAGATTTCGCCGTTGAAAATGCCGTCGCCGAGGCTGCCCTCGGTCAGCGGGCAGAGCCCCGCGACCGCGCCGGACCGCGCCAGCCGCGTTGTTTCATCCTCGGTCATGTGCGTCGCATGGATCAGACACCAGCGTTGATCGATTCCCATCTCGTCGAGCAGCCATTGCACCGGCCGCGCGCCGAGGCTGGCCACGCAATCATCCACTTCCTTCGTCTGCTCGGCAGCATGGATATGCACCGGGCCGTCCGCGAACACTGCGGCCGCTTCACGCAATTGCTCCGGCGACACCGCGCGCAACGAATGCGGCGCAATGCCGATCCTTGCGCCCGGTAGCTTCGCGACGATGTCACGCGAACGCATCATCAGGGTGACGAAGCGATCGGTCGGATTGATGAAGCGAATCTGTCCGGGATTTGGCGCCGCACCACCGAAACCGCCGTAGGTATAAAGCGAGGGCAGCAGCGTGAGGCCGATCCCCGTGGCACCACTCGCCGCCGCAATGCGCGCGGCCATTTCTCCGATATCGGCATAGGGCCGTCCGGCTGGATCGTGGTGGAGATAGTGGAATTCGCCGACCGTGGTGAAGCCCGCCTCCAGCATCTCCATGTAGGCATAAGCTGCGATCGCTTCGACATCGTCGGGTGTCAGCGCCGACAGGAAGCGATACATGACATCTCGCCAGGTCCAGAAGCTGTCGCCGGCAGGACCACGACGCTCGGCAAGCCCGGCCATGCCCTTCTGGAATGCGTGGCAGTGCAAGTTCGGCATGCCGGGCAGCGCGATGCCTGCGACCCGCTCGGCACCCGCTCTGGCTGCGCCGGCCGCGACGCTGGCAATCGTGCCGTCATCGCCTACGTCTACAAGGACATTGTCCGCCCAACCCGACGGAAGCAGAGCCTTTTCAAGCAAATACGCGCGCAAGGGTGCCTCGCTCGACCAGGGCCTTCTCGACATGGGGCCACCGCCGCCGATATAGAGAAGGTCATGCGTTTTGACAAAATCTGGCGCAACGCCCGGATCGCGACACTCTCGCCGCAGCAGCAAGGCTTGGGCGAGATCGCCGGTGCGGTTGCGGCCAAGGACGGCAAGATCGCCTTTGTCGGACCCGACAGCGAATTGCCGGCAAGCTCCGATGCGGCCGAAACCGTAAAGCTCGACGGCCGATGGATCATGCCCGGCCTGATCGACTGCCACACCCACCTCGTCTATGGCGGGGATCGGGCGCACGAGTTCGAACTCCGGCTGAAGGGCGCGAGCTACGAGGACATCGCGCGTGCCGGCGGTGGCATCGTCTCGACGGTGAAGGCGACACGGGCCGCGAGTGAGGACGCGCTGGTCGCACAATCCCTGAAGAGGCTCGACCCGCTTCTCGCCGAGGGCGTGACCAGTATCGAGATCAAGTCCGGCTATGGCCTCGACCTTGTCAGCGAAACCAAGACGCTGCGCGCTGCGCGCCGGCTCGGACGCGAACGCGATGTCGGAGTGATCACGACTTTTCTCGGCGCGCATGCCATGCCGCCCGAAGCGCACGACAAGGACGCGTTCATCGCCAAGATCTGCGCGATGATCCCTCAGATCAAGCAGGCCGGCCTTGCCGACGCCGTCGATGCCTTCTGCGAAGGGATCGCGTTTTCGCCCGAGCAGGTTGCGCGCGTGTTCGACGCGGCAAAGTCGAATGGCTTGCCGGTCAAACTCCATGCCGATCAATTGTCGAACCTGCATGGCGCGGCGCTTGCCGCACGCTACGAGGCATTGTCCGCCGACCATCTCGAGTACACCGACGAGACCGGCGTCGCCGCGATGGCGCAGGCCGGGACCGTAGCCGTGCTGTTGCCCGGCGCGTTCTACGTCCTGCGCGAGAAGCAGCTTCCGCCGGTCGACGCCTTTCGCCGTCATAAGGTGCCCATCGCGATCGCCACCGACAGCAATCCCGGCACGTCGCCGATCACCTCGCTTTTGCTCACCATGAATATGGCGTCGACCCTGTTTCGTCTCACCATCGAGGAAGCGATTGCAGGCGTCACCCGCGAGGCAGCACGCGCGCTCGGCAAGCTGAACGAGATCGGCACGATTGAAACCGGCAAGGCCTGCGACCTCTCGATCTGGGATATCGAACGCCCGGCCGAACTGGTGTACCGGCTCGGCCTGAACCCCTTGCACGCGCGGGTCCGGAACGGACGATGACAGATAACGTCACTTTCGCCGGAGAGCCGCTTCCGCTGTCCGCTTGGCGGTCGCTCGCGCGCGATGCAGGTTTTTCCTTGTCGCAGCAGGTCTTTGCGCGCGTGGACGAAAGCGCGGCGCTTGTCGCTGCCATCGTGAAGAAAGGCGAAGCGGTCTACGGCATCAATACCGGTTTCGGGAAGCTCGCCAACGTGCGGATCGCGGACAGCGATCTGGAAACGCTGCAGCGCAATCTCGTGCTGTCGCATGCAGCCGGCGTCGGCGACCTTGTTCCGTCCCGCATTGCGCGGCTGATGATGGCGTTGAAGCTCGTCAGTCTCGGACGCGGCGCATCCGGCGTGCGCCGCGAGACCATACAGCTTTTGCACGGCATGCTCGCGGGCAATGTGATCCCGGTCATTCCTGCGCAGGGATCGGTCGGGGCGTCCGGCGACCTCGCGCCGCTCGCGCATCTCGCCGCCGCGATGATCGGCGAAGGCGACGCCTTCTATGGCGGCGAACGCATGCCCGCGGTCTATGCGCTTGGCCGCGCCGGACTTGAGCCGGTAACGCTCGGTCCGAAGGAAGGGCTGGCGCTGCTCAACGGCACACAATTCTCGACGGCGCATGCACTCACGGCGCTGTTCGACATCGAGCGCGTGTTCCAGTCCGCGCTGATTGCGGGGGCGCTGTCGACGGATGCGGCACGCGGTTCCGATACACCGTTTGACGCGCGCATCCAGACGCTGCGGGGGCATCGCGGGCAGATCGATGTGGCGGCTGGGCTGCGCGCGCTGATGAATGGCAGCGGCATCCGCGCCTCGCACCGCACGATCGACGACCGCATTCAGGATCCCTATTGCCTGCGCTGTCAGCCGCAGGTGATGGGCGCAGCCCTCGACGTGATGCGGCAGGCTGCGGCAACGCTGGTCATTGAAGCGAACGGCGTATCGGACAATCCGCTGGTGATGACCGACACCGGCGACGTGATTTCCGGCGGCAATTTCCACGCCGAGCCGGTTGCCTTCGCAGCCGACATGCTGGCGCTCGCAACCTGCGAGATCGGATCGCTTGCCGAGCGACGTATCGCGATGCTGACCGATCCGGCGCTCTCCGGGCTGCCGGCATTCCTCACCCCGCAGCCGGGGTTGAATTCCGGCTTCATGATCGCGCAGGTGACAGCGGCCGCGCTTGTGTCCGAGAACAAGCAGAAGGCGTATCCGGCGAGCGTCGACTCGATCCCGACCTCGGCCAATCAGGAGGACCATGTCTCGATGGCCGCGCATGGCGCGCGGCGCCTGATCGGGATGGTGCAGAATGCCGCCCATGTCGCGGGCATCGAGTTGCTGGCTGCAGCTCAGGGCTGCGACTTCCACGTCCCCCTCGTCTCCAGCCCCGCGCTGGAGCGCGCCCGCGCACTGCTTCGACGCCACGTCCCGAAGCTGGAAGCCGACCGCAAGATGGCGCCCGACATCGAAACCGCGACCGAACTCGTGACATCCGGCGCATTGATCGAGGCCGTGCGACCGGCCACACTGCCTGCGCTTGACGATTGAAGGTCCATCCATGCTGAAACGCCTCGACAACGATCGTGTCATTCGCGCACCGCGCGGCCCTGTGATGTCCGCCAAGAGCTGGCAGACCGAAGCGCCGCTGCGCATGCTGATGAACAATCTCGATCCCGACGTCGCCGAGAAGCCGCATGAACTCGTGGTCTATGGCGGCATCGGCCGAGCGGCGCGTGACTGGGAGAGTTACGATCGCATCGTCTCCTCGCTGAAAGCGCTGGAGGGCGACGAGACGCTGCTGGTGCAGTCCGGCAAGCCGGTCGGCGTGTTCCGCACGCATGCCGATGCACCGCGTGTGCTGATCGCCAATTCCAACATCGTTCCGCACTGGGCGACGCTCGATTATTTCAACGAGCTCGATCGCAAGGGCCTGATGATGTACGGCCAGATGACCGCGGGCTCGTGGATCTATATCGGCTCGCAGGGCATCGTGCAGGGCACATACGAAACTTTCGTCGAGATCGGGCGGCGTCATTATAACGGCGATCTGTCGGGCCGCTGGTTTCTCACCGCCGGACTCGGCGGCATGGGCGGCGCACAGCCGCTCGCTGCGACCATGGCCGGCGCGTCCATGCTGGCGATCGAATGCCAGCCCTCGCGGATCGAGATGCGGCTGCGCACCGGTTACGTCGACATGCAGGCCAAGGATCTCGACGAGGCCCTGACCATCATCGAACGCGCCGGCAAGGACAAGAAGGCGGTATCGGTCGCAGTCCTCGGCAACGCCGCGGAAATGTATCCCGAACTGGTGCGGCGCGGCGTGAAGCCGGATGCCGTCACCGATCAGACCTCGGCGCATGATCCAATCAACGGCTATCTCCCCGCGGGATGGACGCTCAACGAATGGCAGGAGAAGCGGGAGCGCGATCCGAAGGCGGTGGAGAAAGCCGCGAAGGAAAGCATGGCCGTGCATGTGCGCGCGATGCTGGATTTCTGGAAGCAGGGCATCCCGACGCTCGATTACGGCAACAATATCCGCCAGCGCGCGCTCGATATGGGCGTGAAGGATGCGTTCGATTTTCCGGGTTTCGTCCCGGCCTATATCCGCCCGCTATTCTGCCGTGGGGTCGGGCCGTTCCGCTGGGCCGCGCTCTCGGGCGATCCGGAGGACATCTACAAGACCGACGCCAAGGTGAAGGAGCTTCTCCCGAACGACAAGCATCTGCATCACTGGCTCGACATGGCGCGTGCGCGCATTCACTTCCAGGGTCTGCCGGCGCGCATCTGCTGGGTTGGCCTTGGCGACCGCCATCGCATCGGTCTGGCCTTCAACGAGATGGTGGCGAATGGCGAACTGAAGGCGCCGGTCGTGATCGGCCGCGATCATCTCGACTCGGGCTCGGTCGCCTCTCCGAACCGCGAAACCGAAGCGATGAAGGATGGTTCGGACGCGGTGTCGGACTGGCCGTTGCTGAATGCGCTCCTGAATTGCGCGAGCGGCGCGACCTGGGTGTCGATCCATCACGGCGGCGGCGTCGGCATCGGTTACTCGCAGCATGCCGGCATGGTGATTGTCTGCGACGGCACGCCTGACGCAGGCAGGCGGGTGGGACGCGTTCTCTGGAACGATCCGGCGACCGGCGTGATGCGCCATGCCGATGCGGGCTATGACGAAGCCATCGACTGGGCGAAGCAGCAGGGATTGAATCTGCCGAGTCTGGGCTGATTGCTGATCGGTCGCTCTCCCCGCGAAGGCCTCGCTTTCTTCCACCCTCCCCCTTGCGAGCCGGGGTGGGGGCAGCAGCGGAGAATCCAAGCATCCCCCCACCCCACCCCGATCTCCTTCACTACGCTCAGTCGATCGACCCTCCCACAAGGGGGAGGGTAAAGACAGGATGCGCGGTTCGCGAAACAAGGGCAAAGCTCCGCCGTCCCTGTTCTTTGGCCGGCGCGGGCGCGCCCGTATTCCAAACCGCATTCCTTCCCCTCGCTTATGCCGGCGCATATCGGGCAGGCCCGACATGCGCGACGCAAGGGCGCGCGGAACGCCGGGCTTTCAGCCAAGCCCATGGCCTCATGCGCGAATGTGAGAAGCGCATGAGCAGAAGTCACCACGGACCGCCGATTGCGTCGGCGTTCCGCGCGCGGTGTTTGAGGCTTGCTCTGCGACAACCCCGGAGGAGCGACGCCCTGGCACGGGCGGCCAACTTGGTATCCTCCGCTGGTGAGCCCAGGTACTGGACCCGGATCATCGCAGCTTGGGCCTCCGCTGCGTGACGCACGTCTTGCGCCTCGCAACGGCCACCGCATCCCGCCCCGCGTCTTGTGACGCTCATGAGACGTCCCTTGCATGGGACGGGATAAAGAGACTATATTCCTATAGCTCAAAAATGTCAAGGGCGATGTCGTGCGAAGCCTTCGCCATGGCTCGTCCCCGACGAGCAGGTGGGGAAGTTGCCGGGATTGATCGCAGTGAAATCCGGCCACGATTGCTAGCTTCTCACCCCTCAAAGCATGATCCACGGTATTTGGAAGCGATCGTGGGTGGCGCTAAGCGAAGCGTACACACCGACTGCCGCCCCGCATCTCACGCACTCTCCCGCTTGATCTCATACGCACCTGTCAGCAACTCGACCGGCAAACGCCACGCCTCGCTAATCGTACGGATCATATCGAGTGTCAGACGGCGCTCGCGATTGAGGATTTCGGAGGCGCGATTGCGTCCGATGAGCGCCGCCAGTTCGGCCTGCGATTTCCCCATCGACTCGATGGCGAAGTGAAGCACGTCCACCGGGTCTGCCTGCTGCGGAATCGGGACATGCCGATCCTCGTACTCCTTGATGAGGACCGACAGCACCTCGAAGCGGTTGCCGTCAGCGCTTCCTGGTACGGGCTGCTTTTCGAAATAGTGCGCGACCTCGGTCAGCGCCCATTCGTGGTCGCTTTCGGTATGGAGCGGGCGAATGTTCATCATCACACGGTCTCCGGATCGATCCTGTCGTACTCCTGATGCGTCCCGACGAACTTGATCAAGGCTGTCTTGAACGGATAGGCGACGTGGACGATCACGCGATATTTGTTGCCGCCGATATCGAAGATCACGCGGTTGTCTCCGACAAAATCGACGTTGCTTCCGAATGCTGCCTTGATGCCTGCCGGTCCGCTCCAGTCTCCCTTTGAGAAGATTTGAAACCAGATGGAGAGAGGCGCCTTTGCAGGTGGGTGCTTGTTCCAGAAGGTCTCCAAGGTTCTCCTCGCAATGACATTCATCGCCATAACATGTTCCCAAAACGGGATCAACTTGAAATTCCCAAAATGGGAACGATTTTGAGCCGGCTCTTGCAAGATGGCGCAGTTCGCTGGCCGCCGCGAGGATGGCGATGGTGATTATGAAAACAGTCATGGAGACGAAATCCAGTCGCGCAGTGCCCGCTTCTGACCTGTTACGGACTTTGGCTCCTTCGCAGGCTTGCGGGTATCCGCATGCGGTATGTTGGCTGAAACGCCGCTTATATTGTGACGTGCGCGGCACACGCGCCGCCAATCTTGACCGTTCTTGATCATCGCTGCTTGTTCGGCTGAAATCGCGCGCGCACGGTATTGCCGTTTACGGTGCCGATGCGCGGTGTATTTTGAACCCGGCGTCGCCATCAAAAGGGGACGTGCAGAACAGACAGGACGATTGAGTCATGCAGGTTTCGCGTTGGCTGTCAGCCTGGTCGGTCGCATTCGTGCTTGCTGCGACGACACCGCAATCCGCGCAGGCGCGCGCGATCGTGGGTTTCTCCGGAAACTATTCGACCGGGACCGTGGTGGTCCGCACCAATGACCGGTCGTTGTATTACGTGCTCGGCGGTGGAAAGGCTGTGCGCTATCCCGTTGGCGTCGGGCGGGCCGGCAAGCAGTGGAGTGGCACCACCTTCATCAACGGCAAGATGCTGCGGCCGGCGTGGGTGCCACCGGCCGTCGTCAGGCGCGATAAACCGAACTTGCCGTCTGTGGTCCCCGCTGGGGCACCGAACAACCCGGTTGGCGCGGCGGTCTTGTTTCTGGCTGGTGGCGAGCGCGCCATCCACGGCACGAACAATCCAGGATCGATCGGCGGGGCTGTGTCCTATGGCTGCATTCGGATGTTCAACGCGGATGTGCTCGATCTCTATGACCGTGTCAGCTTCGGAACCAGAGTGATTGTCACGCGGTAAGCGAGCGGGGGTGGACTAAGCGAAGCGTGCGCGCTGGCTCAACCTCAACTGAAATCGGTGGGCTCGGCGCTGTGCGCTTTTAGCCCACCCTGCAGACTGTCTTATCCTTCAGTTGTCTGCGTCGCCGGCCGCTCAGTCGAACGCGACCCCGCCATATCGCGCCGGCCGCTGTCCCGCCATGTGCGCGGGGCGCGGATCAGGCTGCCAGCGTCAGTTCCGGCCATGACCCAAACGCGACGAAAGCTGGCATGACGTCGCGACCCGGCCAAGGTAGGAATGCCCCATAACGCGCCGGGACAGCCATGAATCGCGACAGCATCCACTTCCTTTTCCTGAATATCGGTCACTTCCTCGACCACATGTTCACGCTGATTTTCGCGACCGTTGCGGCGCTGGCGCTGACGCGCGAGTGGGGCGTCGGCTATTCGGACCTGCTGCGCTATGCGACGCCGGGATTTCTGGCATTCGGCCTGTTCGCGCTGCCGGCCGGCTGGATCGCGGACAAGTGGAGCCGCGAAGGCATGGTGGCGGTGTTTTTTGTCGGCATTGGCATCGCCTCGATCGCGACATCGTTCGCGCAGTCGCCGCTGCAGGTCGGCATCGGACTGTTTTTCGTCGGTATTTTCGCCGCGATCTATCATCCGGTCGGGCTCGCCATCGTCACGCAGCGCTGGAAGAACACCGGCATGCGGCTTGCCGTGAACGGCGTCTGGGGCAATCTCGGCGTTGCGAGCGCGGCACTGGTCACCGGCTATTTCATCGATCATGGCGGCTGGCGCGCGGCTTTCATCATTCCGGGCATTGTGTCGATCGTGATCGGCATCCTTTACGCCGTCCATCAGTGGCCCGCGATCGCGAGCCGCGAGACGGAAGTATCGGGCGTGGCCGTCGCCGCCGCGCCGATGTCGGTCGATTACCGGGCGCTGCTGTGGCGTGTGTCGCTGATCGTGTTTGCGACCACCGCGATTTCGAGCCTGATCTTCCAGGCCACGACATTCGCGTTGCCGAAGATTTTCGACGAGCGTGTGCAGGGCATGGCCAAGGACCTGACCTCATGGCTGTCGGCCGGCGCGCCCGCGCTCAGCGGCGATGTGGCGACGACGCTGGGCGCGCTGACATTCCTGGTGTTCGCGGTGGCGTCACTGGCGCAGCTTGTCGTCGGCTCGCTGCTCGACAAGTACGGACCGCGCATCGTGTTTCTCGCCGCAGCCGCGATCCAGATCCTGTTCTTCGCGATTATGCCGGGGCTGACCGATGGCTGGGCGCTGGCCGTGGCGCTGGGATTCATGTTCGGCGCGTTCGGGCAAATTCCGATCAACGATTTCATGATCGGCAAGATGGCCAGCGGGCCTGCGCGCGCGCGCATCTACGGCATCCGTTATGTGCTGGCGTTCAGCGTGCTTGCGTTGTCCCTGCCGCTGATCGGCTTTGTGTACGAGAATTACGGCTTCGATTCATTGTTCCGGCTGATGGCGCTCGCGGCCGCCGCGATCTT
>CAZIKZ010000099.1:0-13132 GCA_964539845.1 uncultured Hyphomicrobiales bacterium | reverse complement strand
GGCCAGAAGGTGATCGCGTCCGCCTTCGCCGATCTCGGCTTCGACGTGGATATCGGCCCGCTGTTTGCGACCTCGGCCGAAGCCGCGCGGCAGGCGGTGGAGAACGACGTGCACATCGTCGGCGTATCGTCGCTTGCGGCCGCGCATTTGACGGCGGTTCCCGAACTTAAGGCAGAACTTGAGAAGCAGGGCCGCGGCGACATCATGATCGTGGTCGGTGGCGTGGTCCCGCCGCAGGACTGGGACGCGGTGAAGGCCGCGGGCGCGCAGGCAATTTTCCCACCCGGCACGGTGATCGCGGAAGCGGCGGAGGATCTCGTCCGCAAACTCAACCAGCGGCTCGGCTACGGGCAGAAGGCCGCGGAATAGGCAGCGGCCGGTCCGTCGTTTCCGATAGCGCCACGCGCTCCGTTCAAGAGTCTTTGATCCCCGGTTCGCGCCGGATGGCTTGAGTGCGGGTGAAATCACAGTGACAGTTGCGGGGCACAGGGGGAGATGCTCGTGACCGACGCCGCCGCCATTCAGGCTGACCAGCAGACCGACCACGCGATCTTGCCCGGCGCTCCCGATACTTTCTGCACGTATCTCGCGCGGCAGCTTGTCGCGAAGCAGGGCTACTCTGTCGGGATGGTCGCCGAGGCCGCGCCGCTCGCCGGGAGCAGCGACATCGCCCTCATGCATCACGACGGCTACGGCCTGACACTGGCCTGCCTGATCGACCGCGAGACCAATCCGGGTAAGACCTTCGACCTGACGCCGGAAGCCGTGACCGATATCGGCAAGGCGTGCCTGCAATATACCGGACAGATCCAGCGCGCGAAAATGCCGGTGAAAATCCTGATCATGGAGGTCGGGCCGCAGGACGGCACCGCGCGCGAGCGGCTGTCGCGATACCGGCCGTCCGGAATTTTCTCGAAGGTGCAGACGTCGGGCTGGGTCGTCGATGCCGAGAACAAGACAGTCTGGAATAACACCTTGTTCGGACGCTTCAGCCCGCCATCCTCGTTCGTCCGAAAGCTGATGGACGCTCCACGCGAACAAGAGCTGGTCGCGCCAACGCGTCCCGCTGCCGCCGTGCATGTCGATCCCGGCTTTCCGTATCTCACGACCGCGATCATCGCCGTCCTGTGCGCGATCTTCGCGGCGGAAATCGTGTTCGGCGTCGGCCCCTGGACGGGCCTGCTGCAGCCCTCGATCCCGACGCTGCTGGCGTTCGGCGGAATCTACCGGCCGCTGATTTTGCAGGGCGAGTGGCTCCGGTTGTTTTCCGGGCCGCTCCTGCACGCCGATGTGGCGCATCTCGCGCTCAATTGCATCGCGCTCTATATCTCGGGCCGCATCCTCGAAGGACTGGTCGGACGCGCATGGCTTGCGGCAACCTTCGTCGTCGGCGCGATCTCGGGCGCACTCTTCTCGCTCGCCTTCAATCAAGCCAATCTCGTGTCGGTCGGCGCGTCCGGCGCGGTAATGGCCCTGTTCGCGACGCTGCTGGTGCTCGCCTTCCACTTCCCGAAGGGCGCCGACCGCACCGCGCTCCTGACCAACTCCGTCTATGTGCTGGTCGCGTCGATGGTGCCGGCAACGTCCCCCGGCGGAAAGGTCGACATCGCCGCGCATGCCGGCGGTGCATTGGGCGGGCTGGTTCTCGGCGGTCTCATGCTCGCGATCTGGCATAAGGAAGCGCTGCGCCCGCGCTTCGCAGGCGTTGCCGCCGCCATCGGGATCGCCGGCCTCGCCGCGTTTGCATTTGCCTTCACCCCGCTGCCGCAGAATCATCGCATCGGCGTCATGGCGGATTCGATCGTGCCCGAAAGCGACGCACCCAGGAATGCGGATGAATGGCGGGCGCGCGCGGCCGACCTGATCGCCAAGTATCCGCGCGACCCGCGGCCGCGCTATTTCCACGCTGTCAATCTGATCGACGCCAAGGACGTCGGCGGAGCAGAGCGCGAATTGCGGACCGCGATCGCCGAAGTGGACCTGTGGCGCAAGGTGATCAATCCGGAATTTGCCATGCACACCAAGGTTGCGCTCGCAGTTGTGGTCGCGGAGGACCGCTTGCCGGAAGCGCGGGAAATCGCGAAGCCCGCCTGCGACTGGGCGAAGACCGGCCCGACCCGCGCGTTGCTGGACGAGAACAAGCTTTGCGGGCCCTGAGGCACACATGACGGCGGGCCAATTGTGCTATGGCTCATGGATAAAATTGTCAGGACACACAACAACCCGCTATCGCCGCGTTGACGTTTGTTGCGGCTGCGCTTCGCCAGGATATCGCTGACGCCGTGACATCGAAGACCATCGACATTCAGCCGCTTTCGGACGCTATCCGCTCAGGAGACCGCGCCACGCTCGCGCGTGCCATCACGCTGGTGGAAAGCCGGCGCGAGGACCATCGCAAGCAGGCGCACCAGCTGGTGCAGAACCTGCTGCCGAAGACCGGCAACGCGATCCGCGTCGGCATCACCGGCTCGCCGGGTGTCGGCAAGTCGACCACGATCGATGCGCTCGGATCTTTCCTCACCGCGAAGGGGCACAAGGTCGCGGTGCTTGCCGTCGATCCCTCCTCCACCCGCACCGGCGGTTCGATCCTCGGCGACAAGACCCGCATGACGGCCCTCTCCGCCGACGACAACGCCTTCATCCGCCCGTCGCCCTCGTCCGGCACGCTGGGCGGCGTTGCGGCGAAAACGCGAGAGACCATGCTGCTTTGTGAGGCCGCGGGCTATGACGTGATCCTGGTCGAGACCGTCGGCATCGGACAGTCGGAAACCACCGTTGCCGGCATGACGGACTTCTTCCTTGTGCTGATGCTGCCGGGGGCCGGCGACGAATTGCAGGGCATCAAGAAGGGCGTTGTCGAACTCGCCGACATGATCGCGGTCAACAAGGCGGACGGCGACAACATCAAGCGCGCGCAGCAGGCGGCCGCTGAATATCGCGCGGCCTTGCATATATTGAAGCCCGCGAGCATCGGCTGGTCGCCGCCGGTGGTCACTTATTCGGCCCTGACCGGCGATGGTCTGCCGGCGATCTGGCAGAGCATCTGCGATTATCGGCAATCGTCTGAAGCGTCCGGCGCGCTCGCCGACAAGCGCCGCGAGCAGCAGGTGACCTGGATGTGGTCGATGCTGGAGGAGCGATTGTTGGCGAAACTGCGTGCGGATCCCGAACTGAAGAACAGGCTGCCGCAGATCGAGAAGGCCGTGGCCGCGGGTAAGCTTTCACCTATGCTCGCGGTCGAGGAGATCGCAACTGCGATGGGATTGTGAACGCCATGCCAGACCTGCAACACCGGCTCGCCACGCACGACGACCTTCCCATGCTCATCGCCCTGATGGAGCGCGCCATCAGCGAATTGCAGAAGCCGTTCCTCGATGCGTCACAGATCGCATCGAGCCGCGCCATCATGGGGCTCGACACCCAGCTGGTGGCTGATGGCACCTATTTCGTGATCGAACAGGATGGCTCGCTTGCGGGCTGCGGCGGCTGGAGCCGGCGCGCAACGCTCTATGGCGGAGACGCATCGTCCGGACGCGACGCCGCCCTGCTCGATCCGGCGAAGGACGCAGCCCGTGTGCGCGCCATGTACACCCATCCCGATTTCACCCGCCGCGGAGTCGGCCGCCTGATCCTCGAGCTTTGCGAATCCGCCGCGCGCGCCCAGGGCTTCACGCGGGTCGAGTTGATGGCCACCATGTCCGGCGTGCCGCTCTACCGGGCCTGCGGCTATCAGCCGGTCGAGAATGTGATGGACGAACGCGGCGGAGCCCCGGTGCCGCTGACGCGGATGAGAAAGCGTCTGTGAGCGCGCGTCCTCTGCGCATCCTCGTGACTGGCTTCGGTCCCTTTCCCGGCGCACCGGAAAACCCGACCGGACCGCTGGTGCGTGCGCTGGCGCGCAAACCGCGTCCGGCAAAGGACAGCGTGACGATCAAGGCGCATGTGTTCCAGACCCGTTACAAGGCAGTCGACCGCGCACTCCCGCGTCTCCTGAAAACTCACAAACCGGACGCCATCGTGATGTTCGGACTTGCCACCCGCTCGCGCGCGATCCGGGTGGAGACGCTCGCACGCAATCGCATCTCGCAGCATCCCGACGCTGGCGGCTTCACGCCCGGACCTTGTGCGATTGACGCGGCGTCGCGACGCGGCCTCACGGTCGCAGCGCCAACGACCGCACTCTTGCGCGCACTGGAGCGGACGGGCGTGCCGGCACGTCTGTCGCGCAATGCGGGCGACTATCTCTGCAATTACACCCTGTGGCATGCGACAAAAGCTGCGGCCGAGCCCCATGGACCGAAACTCGCCGCTTTCATCCATGTGCCGCCAATCTCGGCGCGTATGACGCAAGCCACATTGCTCGCGGCGGGCGAAGCCGTACTGGCTGCCACCGTCACGGCCTTGCGCCGGCGGCGGCGTTAACGTCGGACCATCATCATGACTGACTGGAAAGTCCTTGGACGTGTCGCGCGACGGGGCGCGGTCGTTTCGGTTTCATTGTTCTGCATTTCGTTTTGTCCGATCGTCCCTGCCCTGGCGCAAACACCGGACCAGTTCGACAAGCCGGCCGCGATGCGCAGCGTGAAGCCAAAGCCGGACGACTCGACCGAGATCCGCTGCACTTACTTTCCGGACCTGATGGTGCGGGAGATTCAGGATGGGCCTGAGTCCGAGAATGCCGTGATCGTGCGCAACGCCAAAGCGCCCTGCAGCGCGAAAGCCGAAGCCGGCGGGACCGTGCTGGACACCAACGGCATGACCCTCGACGGACGTCGCGGATCGTTTCTGCTGTTCTCCGATCTCAATCCGCATGGCGCGACCGGCTTTGTCGTCATCGATGCGAAGAGCGGCAGGATCGTCTTTCGCGATTCAGCGTTGAGCAATCCGGTGCTGCAAAGCCTGGCGCTGGAAGACGGGAACCTGCGCCTGCGCTATCGGCGCGGTATCAACGCGCCCTGCTCGCTCATGGACAATGCGCAGAAATGCTGGGGACAGCTTGTGAAGGAAGGCCTGGTTCCGTCCGACATAAAGGCACCGCAGGCACAGATCTGCAGCGACGCCTACACGCGCGACAAGGCTCCGCGCGACAACCCGAGCATCGTTGTCTACCGGACCGAAGTCGTCATCGACGCCGGAGGCACCGCCAAAGTGCTGTCACGCGGCGCGGTCGAATGCGACTCGATGTCGTAATTCGGATTCGAACGTCCAAGACGCGCGCCCCTCTCGTGTCATGCCCCGCAAAAGCTGGGCATGACACGGAGACGCGCTGCACATCCGCAAGCACGCAAACGCGCGCCTGCGGATTGCCGGATGGCGTCTATGCTGCAAGCTTCAGGGCGCTTGATATTTCCTTGAGCGTTGCCTTTTCAGCGTCGCTGACCTGGACTCCGCCGAAACCGGCAAAGCCGCCTTCCGACGCAGCTTCCGCCACGCCCTGGCTGATCTCCCGGAGCCAGGCTTTGAAGGCGGCGGCGTCGCCGGGCGCCTTGGCATCCAACAGCGCGGCCGCCTGGCTCAGTGTCTCGATGCTTCGCTTCTTGATTTCAGGACCGCTCGCTCCGGCAAGCTTGGCCTTGATGCCGTCACGTGCGGTACTGCGCCCTTCGGACGTTTCGAAATCGGCGACGATCGCCTTGATCAAGGGGTTACCGCTGTCCGCAAGCTTGACCTTGGCGAGCGCCGTACCGCTGGCGAAGCTTTCCTTGAGCAGACCCCAAAGACCGCTGGGCTCTGCGGCGGTGACGGCCATACCGGCCATCATCACGCTCTCAAGAAGCAGTTTCCATTCATCGGACGAAAAATTCGACTTGTCAGTCATGGTTGTGCCTCCAATACGCTCAGGCGCGCGATATGGCGTCCAGCTTGGTTCGCATTGAATCGATCAACGGCTTCGCAACGGCCGCGACGCCCGGAATTGCGAGCACACGCTCGCAAAGCTGATTAAAGGCGGGCGTCATGGTCGTCAGTTGGTTTGCGAGTGTGGATCTGGCTTCCGGCGGGAGCCGCGTGGCAGCGTCCCGAAGCTTGTCCAGGTCCGCATTCATCTGCTGCAGCTTGGGTAGAGCGGCTTGCGCCGACGCCGGGTCGGAAATGCCTTGCAGCACGTTTCGCATGCCATTTACCGAACTGGTCATGACACCAGTCAGTTCTGCCGCCGTCGGGGTTGCGCTCGCGAGACCTGTCGTCTGAGCTGGCACAGTTTTGGCCGGCTGTTGCGCAACTTCCGTGTCTTTATCCACGCCACTCATATAGAACAAGCCGATGCCGGCCAGAATTGCCAAACCGGCCAGCCAAAAAGGCCAGGTCGTCATACCTTGCGGCGCTGAGGCCGTGGCGCTACGCGAGGCAGCGTAAGTGGTCTCGCCCATGTCACGGATCTGGTGCGCGGCGGTGGACGTCGCCGAAGCAAGGCTCTCCGCCTTCCTACGCAAATCGCTATCGAGCGTGTCCAGGAAGCCGCTGTCACGCAGTTGATCGGCGAAACCTTGTGGCAAGGCTGCGGTGATTTGATCGCCTTGTGACTTCAGGAGCGATGCGAGGCCGCCCGCGTCAAGGCTGGACTTGGCCTGCTGTTTTGCAAGGCCACCCATGACGAACGGAGCAAGCAATCCGAGCAGCGACTCGCTCTTGCCCGTACCTAGACCGGCGTAATCACCGAGCGCAGATGTGAGGGCATTGAGGCCACCACCTCCCATAGCCGCGGAGAGCATGTCGAAACCTTGTTCGGAACTCGAACGAACGGCCTGAGAGGATCCGCCAAGCGCGCCAAGGACGGAATCGAGGCCGCCCGGCTTCTGCTGCGCCAGCATGTCAGATAATTGGTGCGCGCCGCCGGACTTCGATACGAGCCCCGCAAGACTTGCGAGAATGGCTGGTACCGCGGCACCGATCGCCTTCTGAGCCATGGTCCGGTCAAGACCAAGCGCCGACGCAAGCCGTCCGATCACTTCCGGCGGCAGCATCTGCAAAACGGATGATACGAGGTTTGTGGCCATATCCTTACTCCATTACTGTCTGCGGTGAGAAGCACGGCAAGGAAGCGAGCACGACTGCGCTCGCCTTAGGAACCAGCCCGTCGGGACTAACCGGCGAGCATGCGTGAGGTTCCCCGGATGCCGCAGAGACCGCTTCGCTCCGTCATCGACGACTGCCGCCGGTGTGCCGTTTCGCGGCGAGGCGCGGATGCTCCAGCGGGCCATCCCTGCCGCACGAGCCGCTTAACCCTGCCGCGCGTTTTTTTGACCCTGCCGACGCATCGGCTGCGGCACACGACTATGTTGATGCCCGACCGCCAACACGGAGCATCGACATGCCCGTCAGCCGCCGTTCGATCATCGCCGCAGGTGCCATCGGAGCCGCAACCGCTGGCGCAACGACGGCGCCTGCGATCTCCGCGCCCCTGCTCAGCATCGACACCGGCGATTTCGGCCTCAAGCCCGATTCAGCACAGGATCAGTCACAAGCGCTGCAGCGCGCGATCGAGCGCGCTGCGCAGGCGCGCAGTGTCCTCCACCTGCCGCCCGGCACTTACCGCGTAGCCGAACTGCGTCTGCCGCCGCATGCGAAGATTGCGGGTACGCGCGGCACCACGCGCCTCGTGCTCGCGCGCGCGGCGTCTCTGTTCAGCGGCACCAATGCCGCGAATATCGACATCACCGGGCTCGTGATCGACGGGGCCAAACTGAAGCCACCCGAAGGACGCGCGCTCATCCATCTCGCGGATGGCCAGGACATCCGGCTCACGGATTGTACCATCGTGCATGCCGGGCGCAATGCGATCTCGCTGGAGCGCTGTTCGGGCGCTGTAACCGGCTGCACCATCGAGGACGCGGGCGACGGCGCGTTGTTTGCGATCGACTCCACCGGCCTTCGCGTCGCCGGCAATGTGATCCGGCGGTCCGGCAATAACGGCATCCAGGTCTGGCGCAGCGCTTTTGGTAGTGACGGCACCATCGTCGTGGATAACCGGATCGAGGAGACGCGTGCGGATGCGGGCGGCGACGGACCCTACGGCAATGCGATCAGCGTGTTTCGCGCCGGCAACGTCATCGTGCGTGGCAACCGTATCGACGGCTGCGCGTTCTCGGCCGTGCGCGGCAACTCGGCCTCCAACATCCAGATCGCCGGCAATGTCTGCACGCGCATGAGCGAGGTCGGGATCTATTCCGAATTTTCATTCGAAGGTGCGGTCATCACCGGCAATACCGTGGACGGCGCAACCATCGGCATCTCGGTGACCAATTTCGACGTCGGCGGACGGCTCGCCGTGGTGCAGGGCAATCTGATCCGCAATCTCCTGCCGGTCGGGAACGGAAACGGCATCGGCATTGGAATCGCGGCCGACAGCGTCGTCAGCGGCAACGTGATCGAAAACGCACCGTTGCGGGGGATCGAAGTCGGATACGGGCCGTATCTGCGCGACGTGATCGTCAGCGACAACGTGATGCGCGCGGTGGGCGTCGGCGTCGCGGTCAGCGTGGTGCCGGGCTCGGGGACCGCGCTGATTTCCGGCAATCTGATCGCGGAAGCAAAACATGGCGCCGTGGTCGGCATGGAATGGGAGAAGACCGTCACCGGGGACATGACCAAGGACGGCACCGGCCGCCATGCGCACGTCACGCTGAGCGGAAACCGGGTGCGGTAGGCTGCCGTCATTCCGGAAGCCGCGCGCAGCGCGGCTATCCGGAATCCAGCCAAGGACTCCACGATCGCCGCTGGATTCCGGGTTCGCTTGCTTCGCTCGCGCCCCGGAATGACCGCGGGGCGCCCTTGTCCGGCCGCAAATCGCTTCCTAACTTTGGGCCATGGACTCCCCGCTTGCGAAGCGCCGCTCCTGGCGCAAGATCATCATGCTCACCATTCTCGCTCTATTTCTCGTGCCGGTGGCGGCACGCGCCGCCCTGTTCGCGTTCGAAGACCGGCCCGGCGGCTGGCGCAATGCCGACTGGTCGAGTATCGGCGCGCTGCCCGCGGCCTCAGCGCATCCCGAGGCGCGCGTGCTGTTTCTCTCCGGCCGCACAGGCGGGCTGAAAGGCGCGGTCGCGGTTCATAGCTGGGTGGTGTTCAAGCGTGCCGGCGCAAAAAACTGGACGCGCTACGACGTGGTCGGCTGGGGCAATCCGGTGCGACTGAACGGATGGGCGCCGGACGGCCGCTGGTATGGTTCCGCGCCGTCGGTTGTCGCCGATATCAGGGGCGAACAGGCGGATGCGATCATCCCGGCCGTCGAGAAAGCCGTGAAGGATTACCGCTACGCCAATTACGGCGACTACCGGCTATGGCCCGGCCCGAACAGCAATTCCTTTGTCGCAGCGATCCTGCGCGACCTCCCCCAGATCAAGGCGACGCTTCCGCCGAATGCGATCGGCCGCGATTTCCGGCCCGGCCCGTATGTCGGCTGGACCGACAGCGGCACGGGCGTCGAGGCCAGTCTCTACGGGCTGATCGGCATGAAACTGGGCTGGGTGGAAGGCCTTGAGGTCAATCTCGGCGGGCTTGTGGCCGGGCTCGACATCCGCGATCCGGCGTTGAAGCTGCCGGGCTTCGGGCGGATCGGACTGCCCTCCTCTACGGCCAATGCCGCGCTCGCGCCATCAGGGTAGAGTCTCGTTCAAGTTCTGATTCCCTCCGCCCTCATCCTGAGGAGCGCCGAAGGCGCGTCTCGAAGGACGAGGGTGGTCATGTTGGCGCCCCATCCTCCGAGACGGCTGCTGCGCAGCCTCCTCAGTGAGGCGAACAAAGGCCGGTGCAAGACGAAATGGCCACACCGCGCAAATCTCCGCCCGTCCTGTCCATCATCGTGCCGGTGCATAATCACGCGCGCAGCATCGGCGCGGTGCTGACGGCCTTGCGTCCGTTCAGCGACCGCAATGTCGAGATTATCGTGGTGGACGGCGCATCGAACGATGACACCGCGATGCTCGCGCGGCCACTTGCCGATCAGGTGATCCGCGCGCCGCATGGCCTTGCGCGCCAGATGAACGAGGGCGCAAAGGTCGCGACCGGTTTCATCTTCCTGTTCCTGCGGCCGGAAACGACGCTGCCGTCCGATGCCGATACCCAGGTGATGTATGGGCGCGCGCGCGACACGTCGGTCTGGGGCCGCTTCGATATGCGGATCGCGGGCCGTCACATGCTGCTGCCGCTGGTCGCCCGCTTCCTGAACTGGCGTTCGCGCGCCTCGGGTCTTGCGACCGGCGATCAGGCGATTTTCGTACAACGCGAGACTTTCTTCCGCGTCGGCGGATTCAAGGCGATGCCGCTGATGGAAGACATCGAACTCTGCCAGCGGCTGAAAGCGATCTCGCCCCCGATCTGCGTCACCTCGCGCGTCACGGTGCCCGGCCACCGCTACGACCGCGACGGCCTGTGGAAGACGCTTCGCACGATGACGGCGATGCGATGGCGCTACCGGATGGGTGCGAAGCCGGAGCAACTCGCAAAGCGATATGGGTATGGAAACGAGAGCGCGGCCACACCCTCCGTTCGTTCCCGCGCAAGCGCAAACCCAGTCGAGCCGGCTCTGGGTCCCCGCTTGCGCGGGGACGAACGGAGCAAGGGTTAACTTACCCGGATCAGCGCGAGCCCGCAGACAATCATCGCCGCCGCACCAAGACGCGCGGGACGCATCGGCTCTTTCAGGAACAGCACCGCAATCAGCGCGCCGAACAGGACGCTGGTCTCGCGCAAGGCGGCAACGAGTGCGATCGGCGCAAGCGTCATCGCCCAGATCACGATGCCGTAGGACAGAAGCTGCAGGCTGCCGCCGATGAGGCCGACCGGCCATGTCCTGAGCATCGGCGCGATATCCGTCCATCCCCTGCGGATCAGAAAATAGGCGATCATCACCAGCGCGTTGCCGATGAACATGGCGAGCGTATAGGGATGCGGATTGCCTGAAGTGCGTGCGCCAATGCCGTCGACGACGGAATAGAGGCAAATCGTCAGTGCGGTGAACAATGCGAAGAACAGGGCACGCCGGTCCGGCGGCTCCAGCAAACGGCCGCCGCGCAGCGACAGCAGCAGAACGCCCGCGGCGAGAATGACGATCCCGCTCCAGCCGGCGATTCCGATCCGCTCGCCGATCAAAACAGCGGTCACGCATGCCGTCATTAGCGGCGCGGAGCCTCGCGCCAGCGGATAAACCTGTCCCAGATCGCCGGTGCGATAGGCTTCGCTCAGTCCGATGAAATAGAACAGGTGGATCACGACCGAGGCGATCACCCATGGCCAGACAACGGCCGGCGGCAATCCGACGAATGGCAGAAGCGCGAGAGAGACGAGACCCGCGCCGGTGGTGATCAGCACCGTCGATGACAGCGGATCGAGCCCGGTCTTGATCGCGGCGTTCCAGCCGGCATGACAGGCGGCCGCGAACAGGACGGCGGCGAAGACGAAGGAGTCCAATTATCGCTCGCTGCACTTCTTTCCCTCTCCCCTTCGGGGGAGAGGGTGGTCGAGGCGAGCGGAGTGAGCCGAGACCGGGTGAGGGGGAATTGACAGCTTGGCGGCGAGATCGGTGAGCACGCCGTCGGGGTTGGCAAGGATATCGCAATTTGCATAGCGCGCGATGACGTAGCCTTCCTGCGCCAGCCATCGATCGCGTCGCGTATCGATGTCGGACGCAAAATGCTGTCCGCCATCCGCCTCTACGATCAGCTTGTGACTTAAGCAGACGAAGTCCGCGATGAACGGCCCCACGGGCGCTTGCCGACGAAACTTGGCGCCACCGAGTCTGCGGCTCCGCAGCAGGAACCAGAGCTTTCGTTCGGCATCGGTCATCTCACGGCGCATCGATCTGGCGCGGGAGGTCGCAAGCGGCGGCCGCTCGTATCTGACCATGCTTGCCTCAGCCCCCTCACCCGGTCCGGCCAGCGGCCGGACCACCCTCTCCCCCAATGGGGAGAGGGAAAAGCGGTATACGCCGCGCAGCACTACAACCTGATCCGCAGCAGGCCCGCGATCTCGCCTACGATGCCGCGGCGGAACAGGAGCACGCAGACCACGAAGATGCAGCCCTGGATGATGGTGACCCATTGTCCGAATTCGGCGAGCGCGTTCTGCATATAGATGATGACGAAGGCGCCCACGATCGGACCGAAGATCGTGCCGAGGCCGCCGACCAGCGTCATCAGCACAACCTCGCCCGACATGCTCCAATGCACGTCGGTGAGCGAGGCGAGCTGGACCACCAGCGCCTTGGTGGCGCCCGCGGTGCCGGACAAAGCTGCGGACAACACGAAGGCCAGGAGCTTGTAGCGGTCGGTCTTGTAGCCAAGCGAAATCGCACGCGCTTCGTTCTCGCGGATCGCCTTCAGCACCTCGCCGAAGGGCGAATTGATGATGCGGTAGATCAGAAGGAAGCCGCCGAGGAAGATCACCGCGACCGTCGCATACATCGCGGTCGGGTTGCCCAGATCGATCAGGCCGAACAGGCGGCCGCGCGGCACCGCCTGGATGCCGTCCTCGCCGCCGGTGAAGGGCGCCTGGATCGCGAAGAAATACATCATTTGCGCGAGCGCCAGCGTGATCATCGCGAAATAGATACCCTGCCGGCGGATCGCGATCGCGCCCGCGACGAGGCCGAGCACCGCCCCCGTCAAGGTCCCCGCGATGATTGCAAGCTCCGGCGTAAAGCCCCACGATTTCGCGACATAAGCCGAGACATAGCTCGCCCAGCCGAAATAGAGCGCATGCCCGAAGGAGAGCAGGCCCACATAGCCGATCAAGAGGTTGAACGCGCAGGCGAACAACGCGAAGCACAGGATCTTCATCATCAGCACGGGATAGATGAAGAGCGGCGCCGCGGCCACGAACGCGATCAGGATCAGGATGCCGATCATCTCGCTGCGCGAGGCTTCGGCTGTAGCGGGCGTCACGGGCGCGGTGATGACCTCGTCGCTCATGTCACGCCGTCCGTCCGAACAGGCCCGCGGGCCGGATGAGCAGTACGATCGCCATGATCACGAAGATCACGGTGTTGGAGGCCTCCGGGAAGAACACCTTGGTCAGGCCCTCGACCACGCCGAGTGTAAAGCCGGTGACGATCGCGCCGATCATCGAGCCCATGCCGCCGATTACCACGACCGCGAACACCACGATGATGATGTCGGCCCCCATCAGCGGATTGACG
>CAZIKZ010000098.1:0-13218 GCA_964539845.1 uncultured Hyphomicrobiales bacterium | reverse complement strand
TCGTGTGGTCGATCCTGGTGACCGTGTTCCTGCTGCTGCTGGCGCTGCCGGTGCTTGCCGGTGCGATCACCATGTTGCTCACCGACCGCAATTTTGGCACCACCTTCTTCTCGCCTGATGGCGGTGGCGATCCGATCCTGTATCAGCATCTGTTCTGGTTCTTCGGCCATCCGGAAGTGTACATCCTCATCCTGCCGGGCTTCGGCATGGCGAGCCAGATCATCGCCACCTTCTCGCGCAAGCCGGTGTTCGGTTATCTCGGCATGGCCTACGCGATGGTTGCGATCGGCGGCATCGGCTTCGTCGTGTGGGCTCACCACATGTACACGGTTGGCATGAACACCTCGACGCAGGCTTATTTCGTCGCGGCCACCATGGTGATCGCAGTGCCGACCGGCGTGAAGATCTTCTCCTGGATCGCGACCATGTGGGGCGGCTCGATCGAGTTCCGCACCCCGATGCTGTGGGCTGTCGGCATGATCTTCCTGTTCACCCTCGGTGGTGTGACCGGCGTCGTGCTCGCCAATGCCGGCGTCGACCGTTCGATGCACGACACCTATTACGTGGTGGCGCACTTCCACTACGTGCTGTCGATGGGCGCGGTCTTCACGATCTTCGCGGGCTGGTATTACTGGTTCCCGAAGATCACCGGCTACATGTACAACGAGACCATCGGAAAGCTGCATTTCTGGGTGACGTTCATCGGCGTCAACATCCTGTTCTTCCCGCAGCACTTCCTCGGCCTCGCGGGCATGCCGCGCCGCATCGCCGACTATCCGGATGCATATTCCGGCTGGAACTACGTCTCCTCAATGGGCTCCTACATCTCTGCGATCGGCCTCCTGATCTTCTTCTACGGTCTCGCGGTCGCCTTCTCGCGTAAGGAAAAGGCCGCCGACAATCCGTGGGGCCCCGGTGCGACGACGCTGGAATGGACGCTGTCCTCTCCGCCGCCGTTCCACCAGTTCGAAATCCTGCCGAAGGTTAAGTGACCTTCAAACCGGTGATCTGCTGAAATGTCGATGCAAACCGATACTGCGCAACCGCCCTCGCCGCTCAATGCGGCGAATGCGGCTGCGCATGTCGGTTCGAGTGCTTTCACTCCAAGCATCGCCACCCCGCGTGACTATTTCTCACTGCTGAAGCCACGGCTGATGTCGCTCGTGGTGTTCACCGCTCTGGTCGGCATGGTCGCCGCACCCGGGCACATCAACCCGGTGCTCGGCTTCACGGCGCTGCTCTTCATCGCAATCGGCGCTGGCGCGTCCGGCGCACTGAACATGTGGTACGAGGCCGATATCGACGCCAAGATGTCGCGCACGGCTCTGCGTCCGATCCCGATGGGAATCATCCGGCGCGGCGAAGTTCTCGGCTTCGCGCTTTTTCTGGCCGTGTTCTCCGTCGTTGCGCTGGGCCTGCTGATTAACGTGCTCTCCGCGGCCCTGCTCGCCTTCACGATCATCTTCTACGCCGTCATCTACTCGGTCTGGCTGAAGCCATCGACCCCGCAGAACATCGTTATCGGCGGAGCCGCCGGCGCGTTCCCGCCGGTGATCGGCTGGGCTGCCGCCAGCGGCACCGTCGCGCTCGAACCGGTCGTGATGTTTCTCATCATTTTTGTTTGGACGCCCCCGCATTTCTGGGCGCTCGCCCTGCTGCGCACTGACGAATATGCGCGCGCGGGCATCCCGATGCTTCCGGTAGTCGCGGGCGATCGCGAAACCCGCCGCCAGATCGTGCTCTATTCCTACCTGCTCGCTCCGGTCGGCGTTCTGCCGTGGATTCTCGGCTATGCCGGCCTGGCCTATGGCGCCATCGCGCTTGTGACCGGCGTGCTCTTCGTCATCGCCGCGCTCCGTCTGCGCAAGGCTGCCGAGGGCGAAGCCACCACGAAGGCCGCGAAGTCGCTCTTCGGCTTCTCGATCTTGTATCTCTTCGTGCTGTTCGCCGTCCTCCTCGTCGAAAAGGTCTCCGGCTGGTCGTTTGGGCAACTCGTATGGTGAGCCCGGTGAACGATCCGCACGATCAGGAGGGCATCGTCCTCACCCCCGAACAGAAGCGCGCACGGCGGCAGCGCTCGGTCGCGATCGCGATCCTGCTCGTCGTTCTGGCCGTGCTGTTCTATCTGGTGACGCTGGTGAAAGGCCCCGGCGTCCTGAACCGGCCGCTGTGACCATGACCGTAAAGCCGCAACGCCCCACACCAGTCCGCGACGTCGTCGTTGCCAGTGCCTGCGGTGCCTTCGTCGCACTGATGGTCGGTGCGGCCTACGCGGCCGTGCCGCTCTACGACTGGTTTTGCCGGGTCACCGGGTTCAACGGCACCACCCAGATCGCCACCGGCGCCCCGGACCAGATCATGGACCGCATGGTGACGGTTCGCTTCGACGCCAATGTCGGGCCCGGTCTGCCGTGGAAGTTCACGGCCGAACGCACCGAGATTCGGGCTCGCCTCGGCGAGGTCGTGACCGTGGATTACACCGTGACCAACACAGTCGCGCGCGAGACGCACGGCGTCGCCGGCTACAATGTCGCCCCACTCAGCTGGGGGGCGTATTTCCAGAAGATCAACTGCTTCTGCTTCACCGATCAGACGATGAAGCCGGGCGAAACCCGCGCGATGACGGTCGTGTTCTATGTCGATCCCGCGCTGGCCAGCGACCCGGACGCTCAGGGCGACCTGAGCCTGACGCTGTCATACACATTCTATCCGCAGCGCGCGCCACAGCGGCCGGTCGCACAGACCGGCACGGGAGCCGAAGCGGGACGGATTTAGGAACTACGGCGCCGGTCGCGCCGACCAAGGATCGAGACGGAGACTGAAAAATGGCTGGGGGTCATACCAAGCATCACGATTATCACCTGGTGAATCCCTCGCCATGGCCGGTGATCGGTTCCATTTCCGCGTTCATACTCGCGGTCGGCGCCATCACCTGGATGCACAAGAGCTTCGCACTGGCGCCACTCGTTTTCGGCGCCGGCGCAATCGGCGTGATCTACACCATGATCGGCTGGTGGCGTGACGTCATCAACGAAGCCGAGCATGGCGATCACACCCGCGTCGTGCAGTTGCACCATCGTTACGGCATGATCCTGTTCATCGCCTCCGAGGTGATGTTCTTCGTGGCGTGGTTCTGGGCCTATTTCAACGTCGCGCTGTTTCCGGGCGATGTGCAGCAATTCATGCGCGCCGAATTCATCGGCGGCGTGTGGCCTCCGAAAAATATCGAGACCTTCGATCCCTGGCACCTGCCGCTGCTCAACACGCTGATCCTGCTCACGTCGGGCACCACCGTGACCTGGGCGCATCACGCCCTGCTCGAGGGTGATCGCGAATCGGTGAAAAAGGCCCTCTGGCTGACCGTCATCCTTGGCGCGCTGTTCACTTGCGTGCAGGCCTATGAATACGGCCACGCCGTCTTCGGCTTCAAGGGCAACATCTACGGCGCCACCTTCTTCATGGCGACCGGCTTCCACGGCTTCCATGTGCTGATCGGCACGATCTTCCTGACCGTGTGCCTGTTGCGGATCTATGCGGGCCAGTTCACGCCGCAGCAGCATCTCGGCTTCGAGTTCGCCGCCTGGTACTGGCATTTCGTCGACGTGGTGTGGATCTTCCTGTTCGCCTGCATCTATGTCTGGGGCGCGGGTTCTCACTTCGCACACGTTGCCCCCTAAGGCGGGCTACAGACCATTCGGAAAAAGGCGGCTTCGGCCGCCTTTTTCTTTAGCCTCTGTCATCGCAGGGCGGGGATACCGAGCCTCATCGCGATTGCAGAGCGCCCCGCGCAATCGGCGGGTTCCGTCTTTGGCCGACGCACCCTACATTCCCCACTGATCATGCACGCCATGATCGTGCCCCACGCCGAAAGCCCCTATGACTGAGCCATCTCCCCTCACCGTCGCCCTCACCTGCCGCTGCCCGCGTTGCGGCAAGGGCAAGCTGTTTCAGGGCTTCCTGACGCTGCGGCCGCGTTGCGAGTCATGTGGCCTCGACTACGACTTCGTCGACGCAGGTGATGGTCCGGCGGTCTTCGTCATCCTCGGCGCGGGCTTTATCGTCGTGTTCTCGGCTCTGATCGTCGAGGTGATGTATCAACCCGCCTTCTGGGTTCATGCACTGCTTTGGCTGCCGCTCATTCTCGCCACCACGTTGTTGCCGCTGCGCCCCATCAAGGCGCTTCTGATCGCGCTCCAATATCGCCACAAGGCTGCCGAAGGACGGCTGGAGACGCGCGAGCCGAAACCGTGACAGCGGCAGTGCGTCCCTATTGGCGGCGGCTTCTCGTTCCGGGACTGTTCACCGTCGTAAGTCTCGCGATACTGATCTCGCTCGGCGTCTGGCAATTGCAGCGCAAGGAATGGAAGGAAGCGCTGATCGCGACACTTAACGCGCAGCTCAAGGGCGAGCCGTCGCCGCTTCCGTCGGCGTCGCAATGGGGTGCGCTGAACAGGGAGAATTCCGAATTCCGCCGCGTCACGTTGCGCGGGGATGTCGTCACGGATGCAAAGCCGGTCTATCTCTATACCGGCGCATCCGCGCTTCGCAGCGACGTCAAGCAGGCCGGTTATTTCGTGTTCGTGCCTATAAGGCTGCCGGACGGGCAGACCGTGGTGGTGAATCGCGGCTACGTACCGCTCGATCGCAAGATCGAATCTGCCGCCGGTCCGATCGACATCACCGGCTATATCCGCTGGCCCGAAACGCCCGGCTGGTTCGTTACGACGCACGACACCAAGGACGATATTTGGTTTGTACGCGATCCGGCCGCGATGGCGCAGACCCGCGGTTGGGGACCGGTTGCCCCCTTCTACATCGACCAGGAGGCCCCGGTTCCGCCTGCGGGCTTTCCGAAGCCTGGCCCGCTGACGGTCAAACTCAAGAACGACCACCTCGGCTACGCCATTACCTGGTTCGGGCTGGCGCTGTCGCTGGCAGCGGTATTCCTCGTCTGGGCAAACCGTGAACGGTATAATAGGACCGCATAATCGTCGTCGGCTTCCTTGAAGAACGGCCTCCGAACCACTAGTCTAATGGACGGCCCGGCGTTTCCAGAATTCTGGAACTCTCCACCAAATCAATAACTTAAGACTGCCCATGCCTGTGGATAGATTCACCGGCAGCGGGTTCGAGGACCGGCATTGCAATACGTTTCGACACGCGGCGAAGCCCCGACGCTTGGCTTCATCGATGTGACGCTCGCGGGCCTCGCGCGCGACGGCGGACTGTATGTGCCGCAGTCATGGCCGCGCCTATCGGCCGACACCATCGCGTCATTCGCCGGACGTCCCTATGCCGAGGTCGCGGTCGAAGTGATTCGTCCGTTCACGGGCGATCAGATCAGCGTCCACGAACTCTCGCGCATCGCTCGCGAGGCATACGGAACCTTCCGGCATCCGGCGGTGGCGCCGCTGTCGCAGGTCGGCGCGAATACGTTTCTGCTCGAACTGTTCCACGGCCCCACGCTCGCCTTCAAGGATCTGGCGATGCAGTTCCTCGCGCGGCTGATGGATTACGCGCTGGAGCAGCGTGGCGAACGCGTCACCATCGCGGTCGCAACGTCCGGTGATACCGGCGGAGCCGCGGTCGAGGCCTTCCGCGGCCGCAACCGCATCGATCTTGTCGTGCTGTTCCCCGATGGACGTGTCTCCGACGTGCAACGCCGGATGATGACCACCGTCGACGACGACAACATCCATGCGGTCGCGGTCAACGGCACGTTCGACGATTGCCAGGCCCTCGTGAAGGGCATGTTCAACCATCATGCCTTCGCTGACCGCGTTCGCCTTGCCGGCGTCAACTCGATCAACTGGGCACGGATCGTGGCGCAGGCGGTCTATTATTTCACGGCAGCGGTGGCGCTTGGCGGGCCGCATCGCAAGGTCGCCTTCACGGTGCCGACCGGCAATTTTGGCGATATCTTCGCGGGATATGTCGCGCGCCGGATGGGGCTGCCGATCGATCGCCTCGTGATCGCAACCAACGTCAACGACATCCTGGTTCGCACGCTGACCACCGGCGCCTATGAGCTTCGCGACGTGATCGCGACGTCGTCGCCCTCCATGGACATCCAGGTCTCGTCCAATTTCGAGCGGCTTCTGTTCGAAGCTTATCAGCGCAATGCCGGGGCGATCCGCGGATTGATGAACGGTTTTGCGCAATCGAAGCGCTTTGAAATCGCGGATGGTCCGCTTGCCGAGCTTCGCGCCGGCTTTGGCGCAGGCCGCGCCGGCGAGGACGAAGTGGCCGCCACCATGCGCACGGCATTGCGCGAGACCGGCCATTTCATCGATCCGCATACCGCCGTCGGCATCGCCGTCGCGGAGAAGGAGCCGCGCGATCCGGCGCTGCCGATGGTCGTGCTCTCCACCGCGCATGCCGCGAAATTCCCGGACGCGGTCGAACAGGCCTGCGGCGCCCGTCCGCCCCTGCCGGACTGGCTGTCCGGCCTGAACGAGCGGCGCGAGCACGTGACCGTGCTGCCGTCAGACCAGAAAGACATCGAAACGTTTGTTCTTGCGGCCTCCAGGGTCGCGCGTGAAGGAGCCGCCGCATGAGCGTGGAAGTCACCCGTCTGCCGTCCGGACTGACCGTCGTGACGGATGCCATGACGCATCTCGAAACGGCTTCGCTTGGCGTCTGGACCGGCGCGGGCAGCCGCGACGAGCTTGGCGACGAGCACGGGATTGCGCATCTGCTCGAACACATGGCCTTCAAGGGCACGAAGCTGCGCACCGCGCGGCAGATCGCCGAGGAGATCGAGGCCGTCGGAGGCGATCTGAATGCCGCGACCTCGATCGAGACCACGACCTATTACGCACGCGTGCTGAAAGCCGACGTGCCGCTGGCGCTCGATGTGCTCTCCGACATCCTGACCAATCCGGCCTTCGATCCGGAAGAATTGTCGCGCGAGCAGAACGTCATCATCCAGGAGATCGGGGCATCCGAGGATACCCCGGACGATATCGTTTTCGATCATCTGCAACGGTGCGCGTTTCCGGATCAGGCGATCGGCCGATCCGTGCTCGGCACCCGCGAAAGCGTGCGCTCGATCAACGCGAACCGTTTGCGCCACTATCTCGCACGCAATTATCGCGGACCGGACATGGTGATCGCGGCGTCCGGCTCGGTCGAACACGGCATGATCGTGGACGAGGCGCAACGCCTGTTCGGCGGCTTCAACGGCGGGGAATGCCACACCCGAGAGCCGGCGCGTTTCGGCGGCGGCACCTATATCGAGCGTCAGGACCTCGAACAGGCACATCTCGCGCTCGCGATGGAGGGGCTGCCGCAGCGGCACCCGCAACTCTTCAGCCTGCAGGTCTTCACCAACATTCTGGGCGGCGGCATGTCCTCGCGCCTCTTCCAGGAAGTCCGCGAGATCCGGGGCCTCTGCTATTCGATTTCGAGCTTCCACATGGCCTATTCCGACACCGGCTTTTTCGGGATCTACGCCGGCACCGACGACAACGACGCACCCGAACTGGTGCAGGTGGTGGTCGACCAGCTGGAACGCGCCGTAACCACCATCACCGAGGAGGAGGTGGCGCGCGCCAAGGCTCAGATGAAGGCCAGCCTTTTGATGGCGCTGGAAAGCTCCAGCGCACGCGCCGAGCAGATCGCGCGTCAGATCATGGTCCATGGCCGGCCGCTGCCTCTGAGCGAGATCGTCGCCAAGATCGAAGCCGTCACCGTTGAGAGCACACAGGCCGCCGGCCTCGCGCTGCTCGCACGCAGCCGGCTTGCCATTGCCGGGCTTGGGCCGGGCCGCGGCATCGAGCGTGCCGCCGAGATCGTGGAGAATTTCGCCCGCGCGGCGGCATAATTAGCCCGGAAGGGATCCGGTTTTCTCCGCTCCGCGAAAGCGGGTATCCAGCGCTAGAATACCGGGTCCGAATTTCGTGGGGACGAGCGGCGTAAAAAGGCGCCGCGGGGACTATGGCCTTCTTCCGTTCGATTCAGCTGAGCGAGATCCACCCGACCGTCCATGGCGACGGCGTGTATCTGCGCGCGCCGCAAATGCCGGACTTCATGGCCTGGTCGGCCCTGCGCGAGAAAAGCCGCGACTTCCTCGAACCATGGGAGCCGACGTGGCCGGAGGACGATCTCACGCGCGCGTCGTTCCGCCGTCGCCTGCGGCGTTATGCGGAGGACATGCGCTGCGACCAGGCCTATGCGTTTCTGCTGTTCCGGAAGGATGATGGCGCGCTGCTCGGCGGGATCACGCTGACCAATGTCCGGCGCGGCGTCGCCCAGGCCTGCAGCATGGGTTACTGGGTCGGCGCTCCGTTTGCGGCCCAGGGTTACATGACCCGTGGGGTATCCGCGCTGGTCCCCTTCGTCTTCGACGTGCTGCGGCTGCACCGCATCGAGGCCGCCTGTATCCCGACCAATCAGCCCTCGATCCGGCTTCTGGAGCGGACCGGCTTTCAGCGCGAGGGCTATGCCCGCGAATATCTCTGTATTAACGGGCTCTGGCAGGACCATCTGCTCTATGCGCGCCTGCGCGGAGATTAACCACGGGTCCCGGTGCGGCAGCGTCGCGCCTTGGGCTGGCCATGGTTCTTTTGCTATAAATCGGCAGGGAATTTGGGCCGTCCGCGCGGGACGGCAAATAGAGCCGGGCTAAACAAAGTTATGCGTCGGGGATCAGGCGGCCGTTTTCGCCGCGTCGGTTTTGTTGCGTCGTTTGCCGCTATGACGCTGGCGATCGGCGGCTGCTCATCATCGGGCGGCGACGGCACGTCGTTCGGCGAGCGCTTCAATCGCTCGCTCGCGACCGGCACACCGACCGCGCCGGCACCGGCTGCAACCACCGGTGCCGCTTCGACCAATCTCGATACCTGCCCGAATGTCGACATCCGACAGGGCTCGGGCACGATCACAATCAACACCAATGCGCGCGATCCGCAGGCGATGCAGTTGCGGTATCAGGTTTCGGTCGCGCAGACCGCGCGCGAATGCTCCAACGCCGCTGGCAATCTGAATATCAAGGTGGGTGTGCAGGGTCGCGTTGTGCTCGGTCCGGCCGGCGGCCCGGGTTCGATCGAAGTCCCGGTCCGTTACGCGTTGGTGGAAGAGGGACCGCAGCCGAAGACCCTGTATTCGAAGCTCTACCGCGTGCCGGTGATCGTCGGCGAGGGTCAGACGAGTGTCTCCTTCACGCATATCGATGAGGCGATGTCGGTGCCGATGCCGACGCCCACCGTGTTCGATCGGTATGTTGTCTATGTCGGGTTCGACCCGCTCGGCTCCGCGCAGGAGCGGCAGCAGAAGCAACCCGCGAAAAAACGGCCCGCCAAGCCAGCCTCTTGAACGCCGCGTCTATTAGCGAAAACGTCAATACCCGCGCAGCTGCGTGACCGCAGCCTTGAGCGCGCGCATATCCGCAATCACCAATGTCGCACCGGCGTCTTCGAGTTTGCCGGACAGACTTTCGTCGGCGTGACTGCCGCCGACAAAGCCGACCGCAACCATCCCGGCTGCGACCGCAGCTGCTACGCCGGCGGGTGAATCCTCGACCACGATGCAATCCTTCGGCGCGGATGCGGTCTCACGCGCGACATGCAGGAACAGATCGGGCGCCGGCTTGCCTTCGGCGACATCGGCGGCGGAAAACACATGGCCCCTGAAGAACCGTGACAGCTCGGTCGCATCCAGGCTCACCCGCACCCGGTCGAGACTTGAAGACGACGCGACACATTTCGGACCGCGCAGCCAGCTCAGGGCATGGTCCGCATGAGGAATGGCACGAACCTCCTGATTCAGCCGGATCAGCGTGGCGGCCGAAACCGTCGAGGCGAAGCGCGGAGGAAGCTGGACGCCGGCAGCCTTTTCGACTTCGGCAAACATGTCGGCTGGCCGGCGGCCGGTAAAATAGCGCGCCACCATCTCGCGGGTCATGTTGATACCGACACGCTGGAACGCCTCCGCCGCGACCGCGGTTGCGATCGGCTCGGAATCCACCAGCACACCGTTGCAGTCGAAGATGATCATGAACGGATGGCCCACCGCCCGATGGACGGACCGCTTTCACAGCTGATTCGTGACGTTAGAGTATGGTTGCGACACGCGTGTTGCGCGAACCGGACAGCATAGCCAACGCGCACTGCACACAGAAAAATCGGCCGCCGGGCAAGCTGGCGACCGATCGAAAACTGGTTTTTCGTATGGACGAAAGCAACCGAAGAAGCGGAAATCAATTCAGCTTCTTTTTCACGTCGTCGATGCCGCGCGCAATCAGCTGCTCGGCCACCGCACCCTTGGCGGTCAGCGCCAGCACCTTTTCCGCAGCGCTGGCGGCCACATCAGCCGCGATGTTGCGAACCTCGGCGAGCGCCTGGGCCTCGGCCTGCGCAATCTTCGCTTCCGCCATCTTGGTGCGGCGGGTGACGAAGTCGTCAAGCTTGGCATGTGCGTCGGCCGCGAGCCGTTCGGCGTCCGCCTTGGCGCCTTCAATGATCGCAGCGGCTTCCTTTTCGGCGTTCGCGGTCTTCTGCTTGTATTCTGCAAGCAGCGCCATCGCCTCTTTCTTCAGGCGCGAAGCCTCGTCGAGTTCGGACTGAATCCGGGAACCGCGCTTGTCGAGCGTATCCGCGATGGTTTTGTGCACGCCGACATAGAGCAGGCCGAGCAGAAAGATCACGAAAGCTGCGGCAACCCAGAATTCCGGCGTCCAGATGATTGCCATGGCTTCAGCTCTTCATCGACTTTGCGACCGCATCGGTCACGGCCTTCGAATCGGGCTTGCTCCCGATGAGCCGTTCCACGATCTCGGAGGCGGCATCGGTCGCAATGCTTTTCACGTTGGCCATCGCCGCGGTCTTGGTCTGGACAATGGTCTTCTCGGCGTTCTGCAGATGCTCGCCGAGCTTGGCTTCGACCGACTTTCGCCGCACGTCGGCTTCCGCCATCAGCTTGTCGCGCGTCTGCGCGGCAAGCGATTGAGCGTTGGCGCGCGCATCGGCGAGCTTCTTCTCGTAGCTCGCGATGGCCGTATCGGTCTCGTCCTTGGTCTTCTGTGCGTCCGCGAGATCGCCCGCGATCTTGCCGGCTCGCGCCGATACGATCGCGCCGACACGCGGCAGCGCCACACGCGACATCAGGACATAGAGCAACACGAAGGTGATCACGAACCAGAATATTTGGGACGCGAAGGTTTCCGAGTTGAACGGCGGAAACTGCGGCTTGGCGCCGCCCGGAGCTTGTGTTGTCGCGAGAAGGATGGCCATCGGAAAGCCTCAAGGCACACGCGCGGACCGTTCAGGCCCGCGCATGCAAAACAGCGATTAGAGCGCGAACAGCAGAAGGAGCGCGATCAGCAGCGAGAAGATGCCGAGCGCTTCGGTCACGGCGAAGCCGAAAATCAGGTTGCCGAACTGGCCCTGAGCGGCCGACGGGTTGCGGAGCGCGGCGGCAAGGTAGTTGCCGAAAATCGTGCCCACGCCGACGCCGGCGCCACCCATGCCGATGCAGGCAATACCGGCACCAATGTACTTCGCTGCGACGGGATCCATGGAGAACTCCTCTTTCGTTTGTTCGTTGGATTTCAGTGTCGGACTTAATGGCCCGGGTGAATGGCGTCGTTGATGTAGATACAGGTCAGGATGGTGAACACATAGGCCTGCAGGAACGCGACCAGGAACTCGAGCGCGGTCAGTGCCACGGTCAGGCTGAGCGGCAGAACCGCCACCAGCCAGCCAAGCGCACCCAGGCTGCCAAGCATCGTGACGAAGCTCGCGAACACCTTGAGCGTGATGTGACCCGCCAGCATGTTGGCGAACAGACGGACCGAATGCGACAGCGGCCGCGACAGGAACGACATCAGCTCGATCAAAACGATCAGCGGCAGGATCACGATCGGGATGCCGCTCGGGACGAACAGCTTCAGGAACTTGGTGCCGTTCCTGTAGATGCCGTATCCGAGCACGGTCAGGAACACGATCATCGCCATCATCACCGTGATGATGATGTGGCTCGTCACCGTGAAGGTGCCGGGGATCAGCCCGATCATGTTGGCGAACAGAATGAAGGTGAACAGCGAGAAGACGAGCGGGAAGAACTTCATCCCCTCGTTGCCGGCCGAACTTTTTAACATGTCGGCCACGAATTCGTAGGTCAGCTCCGCGACGGATTGCATCCGCCCGGGCACCAGTTGGCGCTGCGTGGTCGCGCCGATCATCAGCAGCGAAACGCCGGCGACCGCGATCAGCATGAAGAGCGCGGAATTGGTGAAGGCGATCTCTTGCCCGCCGATTGTGCCGAGCGTGGCGATCTTCTTGATCTCGAATTGTGCGATCGGATCGGCCATGGCCTCTGGTCTTGTCCTTCAAGTCGCCGCGCGAGACGCGGCTTTAAGATTTGTCGGCGTCGCCGCCGGGAAGCTTGCTCGGAGCAACCACACCGGCCGCCCGCATCACATTCAACACGCCCGCCACGAAACCCAGCAGCAGAAACACAATCAGTCCCCAGGGCGAGAGCCCCGTCAGCCGGTCGAACACCCAGCCGATAATCGCTCCCACTATGACACCCGCGACCAGCTCCGTGGAGAGGCGAAAACCTTTCGCCATCGCCTGCGGATCGGCCACGTATTTCCCGGAGTCGTTTTCGGTCGGCTTCGGTCGCCCGGCCTGGCCGAGCTTCGCGCCGAGACCTTTGAGCCTCGCGGAGAGAACAGCTTCGTCGGAGCCTTGGTCCGTCGGTCTCTTACCCTTATCGCGTGTGCCGTCAGCCATGCTTTCGACATCCGCGTCGGGAAGACGATCGACCGCCCTCGCACCCCTCAAAACCGCGCGGACCATACTGACGGGGTTATGTCGAGTCAAGAAACGCTGTGCGCTGCGCAATGGAACAATACTTGTGCGATTCCATTGGCTTACGTCATGGCGACACCACGCCTCACGCGCCTGACCCACGACTTTCGATGCAGGCGCCCGGAGTGCTAGAATTAAACCGACCAAGACTGGAGACTCAACGCCATGCCTCGCCTCTCCGCCATGCCGTTGGCCCTGCTTCTGACAACCCTTCCGCTAGCCGCATCCGCCCAGACCAGTTCACCGGACACCGAGAACGGCCGCTATTCCTTAAGCCGGGTCGAGGACGGCGGCTATTTGCGCCTCGATCAGCGGACCGGTCAGGTCTCGGTCTGCTCCCGCCGCGGTCTGGGCTGGTCCTGCCATCCGGTTCCGGACGAGCGCTCGGCGCTGGAGGATGAAATCG
>CAZIKZ010000097.1:2856-13219 GCA_964539845.1 uncultured Hyphomicrobiales bacterium | reverse complement strand
CCACCGATCGTGCAGGCAATCTGCGACGACGGGTCGGGCGCATAATAGAAGCCGCGATGCGCGACCGCGTTCGAAATGCCGAGATTGGTGACGCCGGGCTCGGCCACCACCACGCGATTATCGAAATCGATGTCGCGGATGCGGCTGAATTTCGACATGCCGAGGAGCACGCCGTCTTCCAGCGGCAACGCGCCGCCGGAGAGCGAGGTGCCCGCACCGCGCGGCACCACCTTGACATTGTTCTCGTGGCAATAGCGCAGCACATCCGCGACCTGCTGCGTCGTCGATGGCAGCACAACGACCAGTGGCAATTGCCGGTAGGCCGTGAGCCCGTCGGTTTCGAATGGCCGCATTTCGCGCTCGCCCGCGATCACGCCCTCGCCCGGCACGATGGAGCGCATCGCCGCGACGATCGCTTCGCGCCGCAGCAAAACGTCGCCGTCGGGCTCAGGCATTAGCACTGACATGAATCAATCCCTGATGGGCCAATCCAGCGTACAAGTTATCCAATTGCCGCCGCGGCGGCGAGAGCGCAGAATGCGAACCTGTTCCTACCTCACCCGATGCGGATCGCGCATTCGGACCTCCCGACGCTGAAATTGGAGCGCCTCATGATCAAGGATATCGTCGTCAATCTGACACCCGGCGCCCGGGACGATGCCGCTGCCCGCTATGCGATTTCGGTTGCGGAAGCCTTCAATGCGCACGTAACCGGTGTGGCATTTACCTATGATCCGGCCTGGCCACCCGCCATTACCGACCTTGGCGGCTCCGAAATTCTCCGCTCGCTGATCGAGAAAAACCGCGGGGAATCGCAGGCGACCGCCCAACAGTTCGAGGCCGCCGCGAAACGCTCGCAACTCACGGTCCAGGCACTGACGCCGGAAGCGTCCCTCACCGGGGCGACGGAGACGTTCGCCAGTCTGGCGCGGACGTATGATCTTGTGGTGCTGAAACAGTCCGACGCCGAGGTGGATGTCTCCGCCCAGAACATGATCGAAGCCACGCTGTTCAATTCGGGCCGTCCCGTTCTCATCGTGCCCTATATCCACAAGACGGGCTTCTCGGTGAAGCGCGTCCTGGTGTGCTGGGATGGCAGCCGCGCAGCGGCGCGGGCCGTGGCGGACAGCCTGCCCCTGATCGCCAAGGCAAACAACGTACAGGTCCTGACGATCTCGACCGGAAAGTTCGATGAGAACGACGTCAAGGGCGCCGACATTGCGGAGCACCTGGCGCGCTACAAGCTGAGAACGGAGCTTGCGCGACTTCCGGCTCCGGATATCGACGTGGCCAGCGCCATCCTGTCGCATGCGGCGGATATCGATGCCGACCTGATCGTGATGGGTGGGTACGGCCATTCGCGGCTGCGGGACTTCGTGCTTGGCGGAGCCACGCGCGGCATCCTGCAATCCATGACGGTGCCGACCCTGATGTCGCACTGATTTGCGCAACCGGCGGGAACCGAAGACACCCTTATTGCATTGATTGCGTCTTGCGCATGGTCGTAGACCGGCCTGCGTATTGCGACCCCTGCCTTGAGGTGTGAATGTCCTATTCCTTCGGTATAGAGGAAGAGTATTTTCTGGTCGACCGCACGACCATGGCCGTCGCGCGCAAGATGCCGGACGGCTTTTTCGCCGCCGCCAAGGCCACGCTCGGGGAACAGGTCACCGGCGAATTCCTGCAATCGCAGATCGAGATCGTAACCGCGCCTCAGACCGACATGGCGGCAGCACGCGTCGATTTACGCGACCTGCGCCGGACCCTTGGCGCTATTGCACACACACACGGTCACGCGATCATGGCTGCCGGAACGCATCCGACTGCTGTGTGGGAGCGCTCGCGGCAATCGGTCGGAGAGCGCTACGACAGCGTGATGGACGATCTGCAGATGATTGGACGGCGCAACATGCTGTGCGGCATGCACGTGCATGTGGAAGTGCCCGATCCCGATACCCGGATCAACGTGATGACGCGGATGCTGCCGCATGTGCCGCTGTTCATCGCCCTGTCCACATCGTCGCCGTTCTGGCGTTCGCAGCCGACCGGGCTGCTCGGCTACCGGCTTGCGGCCTATGACGAACTGCCTCGCACCGGACTTCCCGAATTGTTCAAGACCAAGGCCGAGTTCGACGCCTATATCGATGCTCTGGTGCAGGCCGGCATAATGCCGGACGCGAGTTATATCTGGTGGGCGTTGCGGCCCTCGCTCAATCATCCGACGCTGGAACTACGCGCGCCCGATGTCTGCACGAATGTAGATCATGCGATATCAATCGCTGCACTCTATCGCGCTGTCACACGCCGCCTGTCCCTCAATCCCCGGCAGAACCGCGACATGAACGCGATCACGCGTGCGATTGTGCTGGAGAACAAGTGGCGCGCGCAGCGCTACGGTGTCCGGGGCACCTTCGTGCGCATCGAAGGCGACGGACCGATCACAGTCGCGGAAATGCTGGAGCACGTCATCGACGAGGTCACACCGGATGCCGAAGCGCTTGGCTGCCTCGATGCGGTGTTGCAGTGCCGGCGCATCATCGAACAGGGCACATCGGCAGACCAGCAACTCGAGATCTACGAACAATATGCCGACAATCCGGAACATGCCCTGCGGCAGGTGTCGGAATGGCTGGTCGAGATGACGGTGCTTTGACCGCGCTACACGTCCTCCGCCGCTGGCAGCGCGATTTGCACAACGAGGCCGCGCGCGCGTGCATCGACCACGCCGAGCGCACGCAGCGATAATAGAGTGAGCGCCTGAACCGAGTCGCGCGCGCGGACCGGATCGTCTTGGCTGTCGGGTGCAAGCGGCCCGATCAACCCCTCCAGCAACGCCCCGACCAGGGCCGCCGACGCGATGCGCAGATCCTGAGCGGGGAGATGCCCGGCCTGCAACGCCGCCGCGATACGCATCTGGAATTCGTCCGCGAGCGCGCGGCGGAACGCGACCCGCACGGCCTCCACCTCGGCTTCAGCAGGGTCCGCGATGATCGCCCAGACCAGCTTCCGCTGCCGGAGCGCGCGCGCAGCGAAAGTCGCGATCGCCGCCGCCAGTGCAGAGAGCGGGCCAGGCGCTGCTTTCCCGGCCTTGCTGATGGCGGCGGTTTCTCGCTCGGCCATGACGCCGATCAGCGCCGTGATCAGTTCGGCCTTGGACGGGAAATAGCGGTAGACGGTGCCGGTCGCGATCCCGGCCCGCTCAGCGACGGCAGCGACCTGTACGGCCGCCATTCCGCCCTCTGTGGCAGCCGCTCGCGCCGCGGCGAGGATCGCCTGACGGCGAGCAGCCTGCTTGCGGACGATCTCCGCTGTGCGCCGGTATGGCATGAATGGAGTGAATCATGATTCACCCAATCCTCACAAGTCTTCCTGCGGCGCCGGGGGACCTGGCCCCACTATTTTCCGCTCAGCGCCTTCGACCTGATGGCCTCGATGGTGCTGACCGGCGTGATCGCGCTCGGATCGACCTTGAGATGGATGATGGCCGGCTTGCCGGATGCGCGTGCCGCCGCATAGGCCGGCGCGAAATCCGCAGTCTTCTCGACCGTGACGCCGAACCCGCCGAAGGCGCGCGCGTAAGCTGCGAAATCCGGATTCTTCAGCGCAGTCGCGATGACCCGGCCGGGATATTCGCGCTCCTGATGCATGCGGATCGTGCCGTACATCCCATTGTCGACAATCGCGATGATGATCGGCAGATCATACTGCACGGCGGTCATGAATTCCTGTCCGTGCATCAGGAAGTCGCCGTCGCCCGCGAGGCAGAACACATGGCGTTCGGGATAGAGCCGCTTCATGCCAATCGCGGCAGGCACCCCGTAACCCATCGAACCGGATGTCGGACCGATGAAGGTATTGAAGCGGCGCAGCCGGTAGAAGCGGTGAAGCCAGCCGGAGAAATTGCCGGCGCCGTTGCAGAGAATGTCGTCGGGCGACAACGTGCTTCGCAGCCACACCATGATCTCGCCGAGATTGACCGCACCCGGCACCTCGGTCGCCTTCTCGGTATAGGTCAGATAATCCGCGTGCGCTGTCCTGCTCTCATCAGACCAACGGATATCGTTCGGCGCTTGCAGCCCTTCGAGGGCCGCCGCGAACGCGGTTGGAGACGCGTTGATAGCAAGATGCGGACGATAGACGCGGCCCAGTTCATTCACGTCCGGATGGACATGAACGAAGGCCTGCCGCGGATAGGGAATCTCAAACAACGTATAGCTCTGGCTCGGCATCTCGCCCATGCGTGAGCCAACCAGGATCACGAGGTCGGCCGCCTTCACGCGCGCGAGCAGCTTGGGATTGGGGCCGATACCAAGATCGCCGCCATAGTTCGGATGCGTCTGATCGAACAGATGACCGCGGCGGAAGGTCGTGAAGACCGGGAGATCGAAACGCTCGGCAAAGCGTTGCGTCGCGGCCCATGCCTTGTCCGACCAGCGGCTGCCGCCGAGAATCATAACCGGCCGCTGCGCGGACCACAGCATCTTCTGAAGCCGCGACATATCGGTGAGACCGGGCCAGGTTTCGACCGGCTCGAAGCCGGGTGCGTCGGCCACCACCGCACGCTCGGTCAGCATGTCCTCCGGCAATGCGATCACCACCGGCCCCGGACGTCCATTGGTCGCGACATAGAATGCGCGCGACACGATTTCCGGAATGCGCGCCGGATCGTCGATCTCGGTTGCCCATTTCGCCATCGTGCCGAACACAGCGCGGTAATCGAGTTCCTGGAACGCCTCACGGTCGCGCATCTCGCGCGCCACCTGTCCCACGAACACGATCATGGGTGTGGAGTCCTGCATCGCGATATGGATGCCGGGAGACGCATTGGTCGCGCCCGGCCCGCGGGTCACGAAGCAGATCCCCGGCCGGCCCGTGGCCTTGCCGACGGCTTCCGCCATCATCGCTGCGCCGCCTTCCTGACGGCACACCGTGATTGCAACAGAGCGGTCGTGGAACGCGTCAAGCGCTGCGAGATAGCTTTCGCCCGGCACGCAGAACGCATGCTGCACGCCATGAGCGACCAGTTGATCGACCAGAATTTCGCCGCCGGTTCGCGATCCGTCATTGCTGCGCATGAAGTCTCTCTATTCTGTCTCTTACCCGAAGGCTCGAACGGCCTCATTCTTTGGCGCGCGAACGATGATGCGCCGCCACCAATCCCGGACCCGTCCGGGATTGGCTCATCTTGGTGCGGAAGCCGGCCTGTGGTGTCTTCGAGACCGCTCTCCCCGCCTCCTCAAAATGAGGGCGGTTCTAGCACCTAACGAACGATCGGCGCGAACTTCGCCGGGGTCATCAGCTTGGTGACCTGATGTTCCAGATATCCCGCTTCCCGGTTCTTCTTCAGATAAAGCTGCCATTCCGGATCGGCTGCCATCGCGGCACGCTTTTTCTCCCGATCGGCGGCATTTTCATAAGCCCAGATGTGCACGATTGTGTTCAAATCGCCGGATTCCGCGAACATATAGGCAACCGGTTTTCCAAGATGCCGGGTCTGGGCGGCGAGACCATATTGCTCGTAGATATCGAGATGGGCTTGCATGGTGCCCGGCTTGATACGATAGGTTCGATGATCGATGAGCACTTAATTCCTCCGCTCGAAACGAGAGCGCCCGCAGGCGCGACCGCGGCATTCTCAGGGCGAACGCGCCCGGGTCAAGTCAGCGCAACCAGGTTCACACATCGATCATGTCCGAGAGCCATTCGACGCAATCGCAGGACGCAGTGTTCGCATTTCTCGCGGACCCGGCAACACATGGCGGCACCAAGGTCACACGAATCGACACGCATGGCGCCGCAGTATTCCTCGCAGGAGAGCGCGCACTGAAGGTAAAGCGCGCAGTGCGCTTCCCGTTCCTCGATTACTCGACGATCGAAAAGCGCAAAGCGGCGTGCGAGGCGGAATTGCGGGTCAACCGCATGTTCGCGCCGTCACTCTATCTCGGTGTCCGGCCCATTACGAAGGACCCGAGCGGCGGGCTGACGCTCGGCGGCGACGGTGAGCCGGTCGAATGGGCGCTGGAAATGCGCCGCTTCGACGAGCGCGCCACACTCGACCACCTCGGCGATGCCGGTGCGATCGATGATCGGCTCGCCGACGACCTCGCGCGCGCGGTCGCGGCCGCCCACCGCTCGGCACTTCCAGTCGAGGCGGATCCGTGGATCGATGCGATAGAAAGCTATATCGGCCAGAACGAGGACGCGTTCGCCGAATTTCCCGATCTGTTTCCGGCGGACGATGCCGCAGGTCTGATAGCCGACAGCCGGGAAGCCCTCGCAGGGCTGCGGCCGCTGCTGCGCCGGCGCGGCGAAGCGCTGCTGGTACGGCACGGTCATGGCGATCTGCATCTCGGCAATATCGTGCTGATCGAAGGCAAGCCACTGCTGTTCGATGCGATCGAGTTCGATCCGCTGGTCGCCTCGGGCGATGTTTTCTACGATCTCGCCTTTCTGCTGATGGATCTGGTCGAGCGCGGACTTCATCGCGCGGCCAATATCGTGCTGAATCGCTATCTCACCGAAGCTAGGCGCGACGACGATCTCGACGCGCTTGCGACGCTTCCCTTCTTCATGTCGATGCGAGCGGCGATCCGCGCCAAGGTGACAGCGGCGAAGCGCGACCATGCGAAGGATGCAGACCGGCCCGGGATCGAAAGCAGCGCGAAGACGTATTTCGCGCTCGCTATCCGGCTCATGGACCCCCCGGCCCCGGCCCTGATCGCGGTCGGCGGCCTCTCCGGCACCGGCAAATCCGTACTGGCACGCATGCTCGCGGCAGATATCCTGCCAGCTCCGGGTGCGGTGGTGTTGCGCTCCGACACGATGCGCAAGGCGCTGTTCGACTATGCCGAAACCGAGAAACTTCCGGAGCACGCCTATACGCCCGCGGTAACCGCCAAGATTTATGCCGCTCTCGGTGAGCGAGCATTGCGTATCCTGCGCGCCGGCCATTCAGCGATTGTCGATGCGGTGTTCGCCAGCGCGGACGAACGTCAGGACCTCGTGAAGCTCGCTACGGAAGCGGGTGTCCCGATCCGTGGACTGTTCCTGACAGCCGACCTCGAAACCCGGATTGCTCGGATCGGCGCGCGGGCCGGCGACGCATCCGATGCGGATGCCGCAGTTGCGCGCAAACAGGCGGAATACGATCTCGGCACAATCGACTGGATCGAGGTCGATGCCTCGGGAACACCGGAGGAAACGCTGACACGGGCGAAGGCGGCGCTATCGGTCTCGCCTTGAGGCTCACCATCCCATCGCACGCATCCCGGCGATAACCGCAATCCCGCACGCCAGCGCGATGAACTCGTTGCGCCGCCAGATCATGAACAGCGCCACCGCGCCCATCGCCACGGCCGCCGATAGGCCTTCCTTCAAAATCACAGGCATGATCAGCGCCGCCACCACCGAACCCGGCAACGCTTCCAGCATCCGCATCACGCGCGGCGTCAGGGTGACTTGGCCCATCATCCAGAATCCCGCCACCCGCGTGAGCATGGTGACCGCCGCCGCCGCCGCGATAACGAAGTAAACGCCATATGGCAGAGGCTCATTCATCGCCGAGCAAGCCTCCGGCGAGGGCGCCGGCGAGGGTGCCGGCGATGATGTACCAGAAGCCCGGCAGCAGATACTGGACCGCGATCGCGACCAGACCGGCAATTGCCCAGGGCACGGAACGGCGCGCGCTCTCGAACATCGGCGCAAGCAGCGCGACGAAATAGAGCGGCAGGATCATGTCGACCCCGTAGGGCCTCGGATTGGCGAGGAGCGTACCGAAGACCTGACCGATCGCGGTCGCAGGCACGAACGTGCACCAGATGATCAGCCCGCCGCCGAGCAAAAAGCCGGCATCGGCGCCGCCCTCTCGCCGGTAGCGCAGCGTCGAGACCCAGTTGCTGTCGGTCAGGATGTAAAGGCCCGGATAGACCTGCAACGGAGGCGCACCGGCGAGCCAGGGCCGCATCGAAGCGCCCATCAGCACCATGCGCAGATTGATGATCAGCGATGTGAAGGCGATGGTGAAGACAAGCACCGGCGTGATCTGCGGCGACCAAAGCTCCATCGACGCGATCTGCGAAACACCGGCAAATACGATGCCGCTCATCAGCACCGCTTCGAAGGTGGTCAGTCCGCGTTCGGCAGCCAGCGCCCCGAACGCCGCACCAAACAAGGCGACGCCGGGCAACGCCGGAATCATCGCCACGGCGCCGGCGCGGACACCATCAAGGCTCCAAGTCGGCGGAGGGCCGCCGTCATCGGCTACAGGTTGCATGGAAGTCATGTCGTGAGCGGGGTCTCGCGCTCTAGCAAAGGCCGTTCGGCTGGGCAATGTTGTCGGCCGCAACCCACCCCTGCTTCAGCCCTCATGCTCCGTCCTATGCCTCGTGCCGCCATCGCGGTGGCCGGTTTCACTGCGATGCTCAATATGTACGCTCCGCAGGCGGTTCTCCCGCTGATGTCGGCGGAGTTCGGCGTGGGTCCTGCCGCAATCAGCCAGATCATGACCGTGAGTGCGCTCGCGGTCGCGCTCACTGCGCCCTTCACCGGCGTCATCGCAGATGTGTTGGGACGGCGCTTCGTAATCACCATCGCGATCGCGCTGCTGGTTGTCCCAAGCGTGATGATGTCGTTCTCCGACAGTCTCGAGGCACTGCTGTTCTGGCGCTTCGTACAGGGGCTGTTGCTGCCGCCGATATTTGCGGTTTCGGTCGCCTATATCGGAGCCGAATGGCCGGCGAACAAGGCGACCTCCGTCACCGGAGCTTTCATCGCGGCGACCGCAGTCGGAGGCTTCGCGGGACGGATGGTGACGGCGGCGCTGGCGGAGCCAGTCGGCTGGCGGCACGCGCTGTTTGCCGATGCGGCCATCACCGCACTCTGTGCGCTGGCGGTCATCGCGCTGCTGCCCCGTGAGCGCAGTTTCGTGCGCGGTACGACGCTTACCACTTCGCTGCGCCAGATGGTCGCGCATCTGCGCAACCCGCGGCTGCTCGCCACTTTCGGCGTCGGCTTCGGCATCATGTTCAATTTCCTGTCCGCTTTCACCTATCTGGGCTTTCGCCTCGCAGCGCCGCCGTTCAATCTGTCGACTGTCGCGATCGGCGCAGTGTTCATCACCTATCTCGTCAGCATCATCACCGCACCGTTCACCGGACGGCTGGTATCCCTGTTCGGCCGGCAACAATTCGGGATGATTGCGCTGGCGGTGTGGATGTTCGGCATTCTGCTGACACTGGCGCCATCGCTGCCGGTCATCGTGTTCGGCCTGCTGATGATCACCGGCGCAGGCTTCTACGTGCAGGTCTGCAGCCAGAGCTTCGTCGCGACCAATGCGCGTGACGGCAATTCGTCCGCGGTCGGCCTCTATGTCACCTCGTTCTATATCGGCGGCAGCTTCGGCGGCTTTATTCCCGGTTTGCTGTGGAGCAGCACAGGATGGCCCGGCGTCGTTGGGCTGATCGTGGCGATGCTGCTGATCATGGCGGGCCTCGTGCGCTTCGCCTGGCGTGACGCGTAGGCCTCTTATTCTATCATGCGCGGGCTTGACCCGCGCATCCATCATCCAGAAGAGTCCTTGCGTTTTGGATGGATTGCCGGGTCAAGCCCGGCAATGACGATGGGGACACAATGTGATGAAGTCTGGCGGTATGCTCGCTGTCTCACTTTCTCTTACTATCGTGACAGGCGCCCTCGCTCAGGACCGCGCCTCCCCCCTGCCCCGGCATCTGCCGCTCGGGCAGGAAGCCTGCTTCGGACGCGTCTATGACGCGGCTCATCTGAAGAAACATCCCCGGCAACGCGTGACCGCCTTCCATCTGTTTCGCGATTTCACGCCCGACGAGAACAAGGAGACCCCGCAGGAATCGCGCGAAACACTCGTCGCGGAGGATGGTGATGGCGGCATCCGCGTCACCGCCTATGTGCGCTTCCGCGACCGGCCCGGATTGTTCTTCAACGGGCTGCATTGCGGCTCATCTCTCACCGGCGGCAAGGTCCGCTGCGGCATCGATTGCGACGGCGGCGGCTTCTTCCTCAAGGACGGCGGCAAGTCACTGCTGCTGGAGAACCAGGGATTCGTCGTGGTCGGCGGTTGCGGCGCCAGCGAGGACGAAGAAGAAAACCGCGATTTCGTGAAGCCCGGCGCCGACGACAAGGTATTCCGGCTCGAACCTTTGCCGGCAGCGCAATGCCGCGCGCTGGAGGATAGCCGCAAACCCACCTGGGTCGCGCTCGGAGCGCCGCTGCGGGAGCGGCTGAACCGCGACGATGCGGTCTGCTTCAGCCGCACTTACGATGCCGCGCATTTGAAGGCGCATCCGCAGCAAACGGTGCGGCGCATCGCAGTGCTGAAAGTGCAAGGCGA
>CAZIKZ010000097.1:0-2756 GCA_964539845.1 uncultured Hyphomicrobiales bacterium | reverse complement strand
CGACGACCGCATCTTCAAGCTTCAGCAATCGCCGGCGGAGACCTGCGCCTTCTGAAAGCTCAAGCGTTGTCGGCGCTGCTGTGCCAGCACGGCCGATAGCCCGCGGCAAGCACCGCGAGGATGGATGGCGGCGTCAGTATCGCGACAACACGCGAAGCCGGACGCCGCCGGCTTTCGGCGTAGCCCGCGGACGACCAGCGCAGCAGCGCATCGCCGCGCACGGCATAGGCAGCGCCATCGAGCACGATCATCGCCGCATCCGGCAGCCCGGCGATATCGTGGCGATGCGTTCGCTTCCCGCGTCCATCAAGCCGCTCACCATGCAGAATCGCGTCCATCTCAGGCGCGCGCGGACGATGGCCGCACACGCCCGCCCACGCATCGGCGAATGTGTCTGCATCCGCACGCCGGCACTCGAAGCACGGCCGGTGTCCGGCGGCGAGCGCAGTGACCTCGTCGAGGAAGAATAACTCGCTGTAGCTCCGGCCCCACACCGGACGTTGCCGGCCTTTGAACTCGAGCCGGCAACAGATCCACTGCTTCGATGCGAAGCGCCGCGCCGTCAGCCTGCGTGCATCATCATGGATGCGCCCGCCGCGATTACCCATGAACAGACCCCGGGCGGGATCGGCAACCAAATCGCCGAAGGGCGTGACACGGTTCTGCAAGGGCATGGGCGCTTATAGTGCGACATGCCGCTGGATGGTCAAACCGCGGCGCGCTGCCAGACTGGCGGCCGGCGGATCAGGAGCGGACCAAAGCTCGCCGCGAAGCCGCCGAAGGCGAGAACCCAAAGCGTCCCCGACGCATGAAGGAGGCCCATACTGCCGCTCATGGCCGCCGCAATGCGTAACATCGCCGCGAGAAAAAGGCACAGATAGATCGCCTGCGTCACCGGTGACGCGATCAGAGGCTGCTTCGTGTGACCGAGGCTCGCCCGTGTCATCACCGCCATGGTCATCATCCCGACGGCACCCGCTGTCCAGGCGTGGATGCCGGCGCTTGCGGGCACCGCATCGGGCCACACCATTGCACTCCCGATCAGTAGAAAGCCCAACGGAACGAAGGCGTAGGCGACATGCAGCACGAGCACGAGCCGATCGTGCCACGTGCGGTCTCCGGCCCAGCGCGCCAGCCGCACGATGTGCAGGATACCGGCTCCGATCAGGAGCGCGCCGCTCCAGGGAGCAGCCGGCGCGGCGACCCAGGACACCAGAGCAATCGCGGAAACCGCAATCGTCACCAGATCATAGCGGCCAAATGACACCGGAAGCCGGCCGGGATTTTCGCGAACCAGCCAGTTATGCGTGAAGCTCGGAATAAGACGGCCGGCGATCAGGCTGATGAGCAGGATAACCGCCGCGATCCCGAACCGGGTGCCGTAGTCCGCGCTGCCCGTCTGAAGCGTCTCCACGTGGAACGTTATATTGCCAAGCGCCAGCGCGCAGACGATCACGAGAACGCGGAGGTTACGCCAGTTCTTGCCCGCGATGACCTCGCGTCCAGCCACCAGCAACAGAACGATCAGGAATGCGGCATCGACCAACGCCGCGGCCGTGAGGCCGATGCCTGCGGTCGACAGCATGGCGATGCGTCCGGCGATCCACAGCGCAAACAGCGCGGCGAGCGATCCGCCGCAGACCGGGAGCCGCCCGGTCCAGTTCGGGATTGCGGTCAGCAGGAATCCGGCGACGATCGCGGGGACGTATCCATACAGCATCTCGTGGACGTGCCAGTCGAGCGGCGCCAACGCCGATGGCCATTGCCAAAGGCCGGCATGCATCGGGATCCACATCAGGATGGTCAACGCCGCCCACACGGCGCCGCCGAGGAAGAACGGACGGAAGCCGTAGGAGAAGAGTGCGGGACCGGCATAATTGCGCCGGCGCTCAAGTGCGGCCGGGATGCTCATGAAGACAGAGTACGCGCCGCAGCGCGGTCCCGTCTTGATCTAAATCAGGCGCACAAGAAAACGCCCGCCAGAGGCGGGCGTTTTGGATTGCTTGAGGGAGCGCGTCAGCCCTGCGGTTGCGGCGCGACATCGCCGGTCGGCGGCTCGGGCTCGGGGCGCGGCCGGGTCTTGCCAGCCGGCGGCACTGCGGACGCCCGCGGCTGCGACGCATCGGTAACGCCTTCGCGCACCGGCGGCCTGCCGACGAGCAGTTCCTTGATCTCGTCGCCCGAAAGGGTCTCGTATTCCAGCAGGCCCTTGGCCAATGCCTCGAGGTCGGCTCGCTTGTCCGTGAGGATCTGGCGCGCTTCCAAGAGCCCCTCCTCAACCAGACGCCGCACTTCGATATCGATCTTCTTGGCGGTCTCTTCCGAGATATTCTGCTGCCGCGACACCGAATGGCCGAGGAACACCTCTTCCTGATTCTCGCCATAGGCCACGGTGCCAAGCTCGGGCGAGAAGCCCCAGCGCGTCACCATCATGCGGGCAAGGCGGGTTGCCTGCTCGATATCTGATTGCGCGCCCGAGGTGACCTTGTCGTGACCGAAGGTCATCTCTTCGGCGATCCGGCCGCCCATCATGATCGCAAGCCGCGAAGTCATCTGCTCGAAGCTCATCGACAGCTTGTCGCGCTCGGGAAGCTGCATGACCATGCCGAGCGCGCGGCCGCGCGGGATGATGGTGGCCTTGTGCACCGGATCGGTCGCCTTGACATTCAACGCGACGATAGCGTGACCGCTCTCGTGATAGGCGGTCAGCATCTTTTCCTCTTCGGTCATGACGAGCGACTTACGCTCGGCACCCA
>CAZIKZ010000096.1:0-13401 GCA_964539845.1 uncultured Hyphomicrobiales bacterium | reverse complement strand
TGGGATCGTGCTTCAGCTTGCTCAGGACTTCGTAGCCGCTCATTTCCGGCATCAGCACGTCGAGCAGGATCAGGTCGAACGAGCGCTCGCCCAAAAGCGTGAGCCCGTCCCGCCCGGAGGCCGCGGTCTCCACCGCATGGCCGTCACGCGCAAGCTGCCGCGCCAGGAGATCGCGGTTCGACGCGTTGTCGTCGATCGCCAGAATCTGGCCCGTGATCGTCCGATGGACCACAGCCGGCCGCGAACCGCGCAGCGCGTCAAGCACGCGTGACGCATCGGCAAAGGATGCCTCATCGCGATCGAGCGAGGTCTCGCCCGAAAATGCCACCAGCGCGTCGATCCGATCGAGCATGCCGTCGGCAGCGGCAAGCAGCTTTTCAAGGTCCGGGAGCAGTGAATCGTGGCCGCCGTCGCGCGCGTCCTCCACGATCATTTCGCCGTAACCCTTCACCGCATTGATCGGAGTCCGAAGATCGTGCCGCAGCTTGGTCCGGTAGCTGTCGATATCGTCGATCTCGCCGCTCTGCCGCATCACGTCGTCGAGCAGCGCCTGCAGGCTGAGGCCAGCGCTTTTGATCCGGTCGAGGTCGGCGCGATAGCCGGTGAGGCCGGCCTGCTCAGCGTCCTCGATCACGATATCGGCAAAGCCCACGATCGCGGCCGCGGGCGCAACGAATTCCTGACGCAGATGCGCGCGTAATGCGCTATGCAGGCGGGCGCTCTCGCTGTCAGGCTGCTCGCTCATTTCGGCAGAAGCGCGTTGATCTTTCCGAGCAGCCGCGGCAATTCGATCGGCTTCGTATCGAAATCGTCGCAGCCCGCTTGCATTGCCTGCTCGCGGTCGGATTCCATCGCATGCGCGGTCAGCGCAATCACCGGTATCGCCCGGGTGGTCTCGTCGCCCTTGATGGTGCGCGTCGCCTCCCAGCCGTCCATCACCGGCAAACTCATATCCATCAGGATGATGTCGGGCCGCTCGCTCTTGGCCATGTCGACGCCTTCCTGCCCATTCACGGCCATGACGACTTCGAAATTGTTGCGCAGGAGCCGTCGCGACAGCATGTCCCGGTTCATTTCATTATCTTCGACGAGCAGAATCTTCGGCATGCAGGAAACTCTTGGTTCACTTTGCGAAAGGCACGATGGCCAGGTTCCCTCCCCCTATAAGGGGGAGGGAAAAAGAGAGGCGGTTGCGTTCGAAAATAAGGTGGCTCATCCCGCCACCTTTTCCGCGGGCTTGCGGGCGATAGCTGCGAGCGCAGAGCCAAGCGAAGAGAGCGGCTGTGCCCCTTTGGTCAATACCAAGAGCGTGCGCTCGTTGACGATGCGCCGCTCAGCCTCGGTGAGATCCTTCGCGGTGAGAACGACGATCGGCACCTGTGCCAGCGCAGGCACATGCTTGACCTGTTCCAGGAACGTGAACCCGTCCATCACCGGCATCATCAGGTCGAGCAGCACCAGCGCCGGCGCGGGATTGGCTTTCAGCCAGTCGAGCGCGGCCTGACCGTTCTCCGCTTCCACCGTCTTGAGGCCGGTCTTCTCCACCGTGGCGCGCACGACTGAGCGGACATCGTCGGAATCGTCGATCACCAGGACCACCGACTCATGCGCCGTCGTCGCGAAGCGGCGCAGCAGTTCCATCAGGCGGTTACGATCGACCGGCTTCGTCATGTATTCCGATGCACCGAGCGAATAACCCATCGTGCGCTCATCGACGATGGTCAGCATGATGACCGGGATCGACGCCAGCGCCGGATCGGATTTCAGCTTGCCGAGAACGCTCCAGCCGTCGAGCTTCGGCATCATCACGTCGAGCGTGATCACGTCGGGCTTCTCGGCACGCGCCAGTTCGAGAGCCTGCGCGCCGTCATAAGCATGCAGCAGCCGATAGCCTTCCTTGGCGATGGTGGCGCGCAGCACGTCATGCACGGTCGGATCGTCATCGACGATCAGCACGCTCTTGCCGGACAGATCGCCGGAGACCGGCGACGCCCCGGCGACGATCCGCGGCGCGGCTTCGTCCGCGCCGCCATCCGGAAGCGTGATGGTGAAGGTCGAGCCCTTGCCGGGCGCGCTGGTCACGGTGACATCGCCGCCGAGCATCGTGCAGAAATGCTTCGTGATCGTCAGTCCGAGTCCCGTGCCGCCGTAATTGCGGGTCGTGGACGTGTCGGCCTGGGTGAAGGCCTGGAACAGGCGTCCCAACTGCTCCTCGGTCATGCCGATGCCGGAATCGGCAACTTCGAACGTGACCAGCTTGCGGCCCTGATCGGACAGATGCCGGGCGACGGTGAGCTTGATCACCCCGCCTTTGGTAAATTTGGCGGCGTTGCTCAGAAGGTTGATCAGGCTCTGCTTCAGCTTGACCAGATCGACATTCATTGCGCCGACATCGACCGGTGTGTCGATTTCCAGCCGGTTCCCGTTCTTGTCGATCAGCGGCGTGATCAGCACCCGCACTTCGGCGAGCAGCCGGCTGAGATCGACGCTCTCGATATGCAGATCCATGCGGCCGGCTTCGATCTTCGACAGGTCGAGAATGTCGTTGATCAGCCCGAGCAGATGCTTGCCTGCCGTTTCGATCTTGACAAGGTCGCCCTCGCTCGCCGTGTCGCCGCGGTCCTGCGCGTCTTCGCGCAGGATCTCGCTGTATCCGATGATCGCGTTGAGCGGCGTTCGCAATTCGTGGCTCATATTGGCAAGGAAGGCGGACTTGGTGCGCGAGGCCGCCTCCGCCTGATGCCGCGCATCTTCCGCTTCCTCGCGCGCCAGACGGATGTCGCGCGCATTCTCACGGAACACGACCAGCGCACGGCTCATGTCGCCGAGTTCGTCCTGACCAACCGGCGGCAGCGGCGCGTTCAGTTCGCCGCTTGCTACGGCAAGCATCGCATTGGTGACTTGCTGAAGCCGCGCGACCACATAGCGCTGCACGAACAACCAGACCACGAACACCGCGACAACGAGGCTGAGCAGCGAAATGCCGATCAGCCAGAAGCGGGTATTGTCGAGCGCCTGCTTGGTGGCCGTTGTTGTCTGCGCAGCCGTGGCCTCGACATGCGAGACCAGCGCCGAAACCTGTGTCTGCATCGCTTCGGCCGCTTTTTCGAGCGCCTCTTGATGGGATTCGGCTGCCGCGCGCTCTGCGAGATCGGATGTGCGGAGCGCGAAGATGCCGCCGGCGCCCGATCCAAGAGCCAGCACCGATCGCGCGACCTTGTCGATCGCCACGGCCTCCGGGCGATCGAACGTGGCATCGTCCATGATGAACTTGAGACCGCCATCGAAGCGAGTCAGGATCTCGTCGAACTGCTTCTGGCCCTCGGTCACCGCCTTCGGGTCGCGCGCGGTGGCAGCGCGATAAAGCACGCCAACGGACCGGTAGGTGTCGCCCCGCAGCCCATTGATCACCAGTTGCACCTGGTCTGTCTGCCGCGGCAGCACCAGCAGGCGCTCGGCCAGTTCGGAGCTGTCCCGGGTGAGGCGGGAGATCGCGTTATCGAGCGCCGAGCCGACCGAAATCCGCTCGCGGACGGTGCGTTCGAGCTGTCCGATCTGCCCGTCAATCTGCGCGATCAGCGCTTGCAGCTTCTCGATCGCCGCAGCGTCATTCGTCGCGTCGCGCAGCCGGGACAGAGCCGACCAGAGCTGACCGATCCGCTCCGTCGCGTCATTCATTCGCCCGAAGCGCTGAATCTCGGAATTGGCGCCGGCAAGCTGGGCCCCGGCGGCGGCGATGGCACGCGCATTGGTCTCCACCGCGAGCGCGAACTTCACCTCTGGCAAGCTCTCTTCGGTGAGTTGGCCCATGGCCGCTTCGATCCGGCCGAATTGCAGGACGGCGACCAGAGCGGCGATGGCGGTCAGAGCCGCGATCAGAATAAAGGCAACGAAGAGCTTCGCGGCGATCGTGCGTCGCCAGGAACGTCGCGCGCCCCCCATTATCGGTTGGTCCACACTCGCCATTTCAGGAGCCCATCCCCATCGCCCGCGCGGCGCACCGCTCATAGCGGATTGCATCACGCGAGTCTAAACTGCCGGCTAATCCGGAGACTAAAACAATGAACGAAGACGCCCTGAATACGTCGATTCGCAAATTCCTCAAGGAAGTCGGCGTCACGTCGCAGCGCGAAATCGAGAAGGCCGTACGGGAGGCGGTGGACAGCGGGAAAGTTCACGGCAACGCGCCGCTGGCGGCGCGCATGGTCCTGACGATCGAGCCACTCGGACTGGTCCATGAGATCGATGGCGCCATCAAGATCGAATAGAGCGAGACCCCGCCGGGCGGACGCACGATGCGTTCAGGTATCGCGCTCAGGGGAACCCTGCTTACGACGCTTCCGACGCCGCGTTCCGGCGGCCGAAAGCTGCTTCCATCTCGCGCCGCACCCGCACCGCAAGATCGGACGCGTCATACTCCACATCGGTCCAACGCAGCGTGGCGCCTTCGGCGATGGCGCGCTTGAGCCGGACCTGATGCGCGAGCCCAAGCGGCAGACAGCCCGCATCGAGTGACGTCTGCGCCGGCGCCTGCTTGCCCCAGACGCAGAAGCCGCCCTCACCGTCCAGCATCTCACCGGCTTTCAGATCGCGCTTGGCGGTCGCGACAACATCCGAGTGAAAGTCTACAGGGGCGCCGGTCGGCTCGCCACGCAGCGCGACCGAGGCAACCGAAATGCCGAGTTCCAGCCCGATCATGTGGGTCGGCCGGTACAGCGCGGCATAGCGTCCGCTTTTGTCCGGCATCAGGTGATATTCGCGGAAACAGCGCCGCGCATAGTCGCTCTCGCCCTCGAACACGACAAAGGTGCCCATCGCAAGATGATGCGGCACGTCACGCTCCTGCCGATCGACCGAGGACACCACCTCGGTCACGCCCGTCATCTCCAGCGCGCCGCCCTCGGCCTTCGGTTTGCAGATATCCGCAAGCTCGAAGCGGCTCGCCGGCGGGAAGCCGAGGCCGTTGGTCTGCGGCACGAGACCGGTCGCGTTGCAGACCGCGGTCATCTCGATGCCGGACTTGGTGCCGTCGATGAAGGAATTGAACATCTTCGGATTGATCGAGTTGCGGTCGTCGATCTTCAGATACTTGTCGAGGATCTCCCACACCGTGTCCGGATTGGAACGATGATAGGTCGGGTGATAGCGCGTGCCCTTGCCCGCGCTGATCACCTTGAAGCCGCAGGCGCGCGCCCAATCCACCTGCTCGCAGATCAACGCCGGCTGATCGCCCCAGGCGAGACTGTAGACCACGCCCGCCGCGCGGGCCTTGCGCGCCAGCAGCGGTCCCGCGAGTGCGTCGGCTTCGACATTGACCATGACGATATGCTTGCCGTGCGCGATGGCCTTGAGTGCGAACCGGATGCCGGTCTTCGGATCGCCGGTCGCCTCCACGATCACATCGATATCCGGACACGCGACAAGCGCGTCCGCGTCGTCGGTAACGAATGTGGTCCGCTGCTTCAGCGCGTCGCCGAGCGAGGCCGCGGAATATTGCGACCTATCCCAACCCGCTGAGATCAACTGGCTTCTCGCACGCGCGACATCGAGATCGGCAAGACCTGCCAGATGCATGCCCGCGGTCCGCCGCACCTGCGTGAGAAACATGGTGCCGAACTTGCCGGCGCCGATCAGGCCGACACGGATCGGACGTCCGGCGGCGTCGCGCTCGGTGAGCTTGGCGAAAAGATTCACGGATGGTCCTCCCGGTTCCGACCTTGTTTTTCTGGCGACATTGTCTCGAAGGGCGATGTCAATGCCAAGACCGGCAATCGCCTTCTAATGATTTCTTAAGCTACAGACGACGAAACGCGGCTTCATCATCGCCCGTCATGACCGCTTTTCGATCAGGTGCGGGAAGGTCCGAAGGCCGGCGATTATCATCTCGGCTTCACGCAATGGCCGGTGATCGCCGACACCCGCAACAAGGTCTATCACTACTGGACCATGTACAACCGGCGCATGCGCAGCGTCGATCTCACCAAGCTCGACTTCACAGCCGGCGGCAAGCCATCGGCTTTCCCGCTCAACCGCGTGCGCACGGAAAATATCGAGGACATGACGAAGGATTTCCGGCGCTGACCGCGAATCGTCAGACCACGCGAGCCGCACGCTGCCGGCAGCAAAAAGCGAACGATCAGGGCCCGTCTACTGACACGCGGCCTTGACCACCACCGTCTCGGTGCGGCATTCGCTCTCATCGCGCTGCAGGAGTGCGCGCGCGGAACATTTACGTGTCGTCGTGATGTCCGCGCTCTTGCCGATCGTAAATCCCTTGCCCTTGCAGATCACCTCGGCCGCGGCGTGGCAGTCCGGTGAGCCGTTCGGCGCCAGCTCACAGACCTGACGGCCTTCGATCACCCGCGTCTTGGCGAGATTCTTGAAGGCGTCTGCGGCCTCTTTCTGAGCGGCGGCGGCTTCTTTCGCAGCTTTCTCGGAGCGCTGGTTGAGTTCGCGCCACCGCGCGTTGTTCTCGTCGACGCTCTGCTTCCAGCGCGCGTTGGACTGATCGACGCTTTCCTTCAGCTTGGCGTTGGTCTCGTCGGCGCTGGCCTTCAGCTTGGCATTCGTCTCATCGACGCTCGCCCGCCACTTGGCATTGGTCTCTTCGACCCAGCGGTTGACCGCATCGAGAAAGCTCTCCGGCTTGCCCGGCGCCTGCTGCTCAGGCTGCGGCGGGACCGGCTGAACTTGAGGAGGCTGCTGAACCTGGGGGGCTTGCTGAACCTGCGGAGCGGACCCGGGAACTGTCTGCGGCTGCGGGGCCTGCGCGAAACTCGGATGCGCCAGCAGCCACAACGCGGCGCAAATCACCATCCATCCGCCAAGGGCGGGGACGGGTGAAGGAGGTCGTATTACCAGTGCCAGTCTGGACATCGCGCGATCCAAGCTTTTCGAGGGCCTCGGATGCAGGTGCGTGCATTCAAATAGCACATCACCGTTGCGTCGCCGATGGGGGCTTCTGGAATGCCTGAGTGGCAAAATTGAGGAGGCCCTAGAATAGGTACAGGGCGGCGACGATACCAACGACGATCAGGACTGCCGCGAGCGTCGCCCAGAGCCCGAGCCTCTCCTCAATGATGGCCCGGGCCCGGTCGCCGTAGCGATGCAGGATGAAGGCCAGCACGTAGAAGCGCGCCCCGCGCGTGATGAGCGAGAACAGGACGAAAAGCAGGAAGTTATAGCCTGCAAAGCCCGAGGTGATGGTTACCAGCTTGTAGGGAATCGGGGTCAGGCCCTTCAGCAGGATGATCAGGGCGCCCCACTTTGCGTAATATTCCTTGAACGCATCGACCTCCGTGCCGAGGCCATAGGCCGAGATGACCCACTGCCCCACCGAGTCGTAGAGCAGCGCTCCGATCGCGTAGCCGAGCATACCGCCCGCGACCGAGGTCCAGGTGCACAGGAAGGCGTAGGCATAGGCCTTTTCTGGCCGCGCCAGCGCCATCGGGACCAGCATGGCGTCGGGCGGGATCGGAAAGAATGAACTTTCCAGGAACGAGACCGTCCCCATGATCCATTTGGCTGCTGGGCGATAAGCCGCCGCGACGCACCAGTCATACATCCGGCGAAGCATGCTCGTCCTGTCGATGGAACCGCCGCCGCCGAAATCGGATGTTTCCGGCTTCAGCCACTGCTGATGCGCAACTCGGGTAAACCCGAGCTGCGTGCGGCGCGAAGGGCCGGATCAATAGCCGGAACGGCGCCCTTTGGGAATGCGACGGGGTTCCAGCGCCAAGACTTTTCGCCGCACCGGAGCGGCAACAGCCACGGCTTCGGCCGGCCTGTCCTTCGGCGGCTTCTCGGCGATCCCGAGCAGCCGCTCGCGGCGATCCATCTCGGCCCAGACCTCCTGCGGACGGATGCCGGCATCGGCCCAAAGCACAACGAGATGATAGAGGAGATCGGCGCTCTCGCGCACCGCGGCGTCGCGATCGCCGCGCAGCACATCAACCACGACTTCGACCGCCTCCTCCGCCAATTTCTTGGCGATCTTGGCGCGCCCGGACTGCATCAGCCGGGCGGTGCGTGACACCTGCGGATCACCCTTCTGCAGGGCGACCACCGATTTGTGAAGCCGATCGAGCGAATCACTCATGACCCAACAATACCTTCAAACGCATTCAATTTTCGCCAACGATTTGGACTTAAAGCGACGAGCCGCTCCAGCACGACAGCGACCGAAAACAAAAAAATGACCCGGCAGGGTTACCCCGGCCGGGCCTTGCAGTCGGAACGTCCGGCTTTAAGCCGCCGGTTTACTAGTGTGGTGGATCGGAAGTCCGCTTCATTGTTGCCGCAACCTCGTCAAGCGGACTTCCGATCCAAACCACACTAGAATCAATACGATGCTAGTGTCCTTCGAACCCGAAGTTCGCAACGAAGGTGTCGCAAAATCATGCGAACTTCGGATTCGGGACACTAGTCGCGCCGCAGGGCAAACCGCCTGCTGCGATGTCTCCCGATCACCAGCGACGGTAGCCACCGTAATACTGGCCCTGGTCATAGCCGTAGCCATACGGCGCGTAATAGGCGCGCTCGCGTTCACGCGATTTGCGATATTCACGCGCGGCGGCGTAGGTCGCGATCCCGCCGACGATGGCGGCGAAAGCCGCTACTGCGGCCGCGTTATTGTTGCCACGATAGTGGCGCTTGCGGGCACTGAACTCGGTGGCCTGCGCGGACTTCGCGGTCTGTACGCCAGTCTGCGATTGACCGGCGGCGTATGCCGGCAGCGACCCGGCGGTGCTGAAGACAAGCGCCGCTGCGGTGAGGCCGGCGATCGCTTTCGTGCGCATCCTGATCATGGCGTTATCCCCGTTGTGAATCCAAACAGCAGTCAAACGAGAAAATAGCCATGCCGTTGCGCAGGATGAGTCCTCGTGCGGATTATGTTTTCGTAATGGAGCCGTTAGGTTCCCGTAATATGCGCCTTTTCGGCGATGCCGGCTGCGCCTGCAGCCCGGAATATATATTTTCGTTCATTCATGCTGCGGCCTCGATATATGGCTCGCGACCGCCTATGCTGCGGCATCACCGCGCTAGACCTCGGCCTTGGCACGTCCGGTGACTGAGAGTAGCGCGCGCTCCCGCCATTCATGTCTGCGACGGAATCGAACGTATCGTCACGTTCGATTGGGTGCGAACAACTACAGGGCGCCGACTAACGGCGCGAAGACATCGGACAAAAGATAAAGATTATGAGCAAACAGGACGCAACCGACTTCAGCTGGAATGTCGCCGTAGGCGGTCGGGAAATGAGCGGGACTGCGCGCACCGCTGCGGAGCGTGACATCAGACAAACCGGCGCGAAGGATCTGATGACGCGAGATCCGCAGGCCGGCACCGCGAAATCCGGAGCTTGATGATCGCTTGGAAATTATGCCCCGCATCCGCGGGGCTTCTCATTTCTGGAGACGAAAAATGCAAGGCATCGTGCTTGTCGTAACTTACGTCGCCATCCTCCTGGTCGGTCTGGCCATGGCCGCCGGATTGGGTCTGGTGACCGATAAGATTAATGCTCCAGTCAGCCTGCTTGTCTTCTTTGCCGGCGCGGCAGTCGCCGCGGCGCTCTCGTGGCCGCTCGCGGTGAAGCTGACCGAACCGGCCGTCTCGCACTCGTAGTCAGCCTGCGATCCATTTTGCCGGTGGCGGATCTCACTCCTCCGCCGCCAGCAAACTTGCGTTGCCGCCCGACGCTGCGGTGTTGATCGCGATCACCTGCTCGGTCGCAAAGCGCCGCAGATAATTCGGGCCGCCGGCCTTCGGCCCGGTGCCCGAGAGCCGCGTGCCGCCGAATGGCTGCGTGCCGACCACAGCGCCGATCATGTTGCGGTTCACATAGACATTGCCATTGGCGAGACGGTTGGCGATCTCGGTGACGCGCGCATCGATGCGCGAATGGATACCGAGCGTGAGCCCGGTGCCGTTGCCCTCGATCTCGTCGAGCAGCCTGTGAAGTTCATGCGCACGGTAGCGCATCACGTGCAGGATCGGGCCGAACACCTCTTCCTGTAAATCGGACGCGCGGGCCAGTTCGATGATGGTCGGCGGCACGAACAAGCCGCGCGCCGGCAGCGCATGATCGCGGTCCCAGCGATAGCGAATGCGCGCTTCATCCTTTGCGATCCAGCCGTCCAGCCGCTCCTTTGAATCGGTGTCAATCACCGGCCCGACCTGCACAGACGGATCGTGCGGATCGCCGAGCGTCAGCGTCGCCGCAGCACCTGCCACCATGCCGAAGATGTGGTCGGCCACATGGTCCTGTACGCAGAGAAGCCGCAACGCCGAGCAACGCTGACCCGACGACCGGAACACCGAGCCGACGGCATCGTCGGTGACCTGTTCCGGTAACGCGGTCGCGTCCACGATCATCGCGTTGATGCCGCCGGTCTCGGCGATGAACGGCACGATCGGCCCGTCCTTCGCCGCCAGCGCACGGTTGATGATGCGTCCGACGTCCGTGCTGCCGGTGAAGGCAACGCCCGCGACACCAGCGTCCTCGATCAGCGCTGCGCCAACCTTGCCGTCGCCCAGCACAAGTTGCAGCGCCGCATGCGGAATGCCGGCCTCGTGCAAAAGCCGCACGGCCTGATACGCGATGAGTGGCGTCTGTTCCGCGGGCTTCGCGACCACCGCATTGCCCGCGGCCAATGCCGCCGTGACCTGTCCGAGAAAGATCGCAAGCGGAAAATTCCACGGCGAGATGCACACGAACACGCCGCGGCCGCGATAGCGCAGTTCGTTGGTTTCGCCAGTCGGCCCCGGCATCATCTGCGGCACAAGCGTGCGGCGCGCCTGCAGGGCATAGTAGCGGCAATAGTCGATCGCCTCGCGCCACTCGGCGACACAATCGTCGAGCGTCTTGCCGCCTTCGCTTTGCAACAGCGCAATGAAAGTGCCGCGGCGCTGCTCCAGAAGTTCGCCGGCATGGTCGAGGATATGCGCGCGGTCCGCGACCGGGATCGCGGACCATTGCGCAAAACCTTGCTGCGCCGCCGTCATCGCATCGCGCGCGGTCACGGCGTCGGCCTCCGAGACGTCGCCGATCGCCTCGCCGGTCGACGGCGACAACACCGCGCGCTTCGCACCGCTGCGCTCCTTGCCATCGATGATGGATTGCGCCGCGCGTACGGGCTTCGCCGCTGCGACCTCTGTCATGAGGTCGTGCAGCGACACACGGTCACCGAACTCAACGCCCGGCGAATTCCTGCGCTCCGGCGCATAAAGGTCGCGCGGCAGCGGGATCTTCGAATGCCGCGCATGCGCGACCGTCGCAATCCATGTCCGGGGCCGCATCAACAGCGTCTCGATCGGAATGCCAGGATCGGCCGAGACCGACACGAACGACGTATTCGCGCCATTCTCCAGCAACCGCCGCACCAGATACGCCAGCAAGTCGCGATGCCCGCCAACCGGTGCATAAACGCGGCATTCGACATCGGGATAGCCGGCGCGCAACGCCTGATAGAGTTCGACACCCATGCCGTGCAGGCGCTGGAATTCGTAATCCGCCACACCGCCCGCCTCCTCGATCACGCTTGCGACGGTCAGCGCGTTATGGGTGGCGAATTGCGGATAGAGGCGCGGCCGCGCCTTTAACAGCAGCGACACGCAATCCATGTAGCAAAGGTCGGTCATCGCCTTGCGGGTGAACACCGGATAATCCGCGAGCCCGCGCTCCTGCGCCCGCTTGACCTCGGTGTCCCAATAGGCGCCCTTGACCAGACGCACCGTCAGGCGGCGCGACAGCGCCTCCGCCGCATCGTTCAGCCATCCGATGACTGCGCCCGCGCGCTTCTGATAGGCCTGCACCGCGAGCCCGAAGCCGTCCCAGCCCGCAAGCGAAGGATCGCGCAGCACGTCGCCGATCACGTCGAGCGACAATTCCAGACGGTCGGCCTCTTCCGCGTCGATTGTGAATGGCAGGTCGTAGGCTTTCGCCTTGCGCGCCAGTTCGAGCAGCCGGGGACCAAGCTCGCGGATGACGCGATCGCGCGACACGGCCTCGTAGCGCGGATGCAGCGCCGAGAGCTTCACCGAGATTCCGGGCCGCTCATACAGATTCGTCGCCTGCGATGACTTGCCGATTTCGTCGATCGCGTGCGCATAGGACCGCAGATAGCGCTCCGCATCCTTGCCGGTGCGCGCGCCCTCGCCCAGCATATCGAACGAATAGCGGTGCTCGGGGTCAGTCGCCGCGCGCGTGAGCGCCTCACCGATCGTCTGCCCGTGCACGAAATGCGAACCGAGCAGACGCATCGCCTGCCGGGTTGCGAGCCGCAATGCCGGCAATCCAAGCCGGCGTGCCATGCTTTCGATGAGATTTTCCGGGGTCTGGCCCGGTGTGATCAGCCGCGCCGAGATGCCGAGTGTCCAAGCCGAGGCCGCGACCAGTAGCGTATCGCCCTTGTGGTCCGGATGCGACCAGTCGCGGCCCGTCAGCTTGTCCTCGATCAGCCGGTCGGTGGTCTCGGCATCGGGCACCCGCAACAGCGCCTCCGCCAGCACCATGAGGGCGAGGCCTTCCTGGGTCGATAATGAATAAGCGTGCAGGAAGTCTTCGATCCCGCCGAGTCCACCGGCATGCGAGCGGATCGCCTCGATCAGCCGTGTGGCCAGAGTGTCGATGCGCCCCTCGGCCGCAGCCGGAATCTGCCGGGACAGAAAGCGCCGCGCAAAATCCTCATCCGGCGGCGCGTAGGGCGCGCGAAAGACCGGCACCGGCGCTGGCGTCAGGTTTGTCCCGTTATCGTCAGGGCCTGCCATCTCTCTGGTCCTCCGCCGGGTCTCCCCCAATACGATATCGGCATTTGCAGCCTGCCTGCCAATTCGGCACGATATGCCAAGCTCCTGTGCAGGGAGACTCTGCCGCACACTCCTGCCTTGCGCTTTCGAGCGGCATATTCTTTGCTGTTAGCAGGGTGAAGAAACGAATTGAGGGCGTCCCCAGAGGTGCGTCCGCCGGCGGCGATAGCCAAGCCGGGTGAAGACGGGAAAGGATTTGAGGATGAGTAAAGTTGGGTATGCGATCCGGCGGAGCGGCGTGCTCGCGGCCGTCATGACAGCGCTGGCCTGCGGCTCCGCGGCCGCGCAAACGCCAGTGAAATTCACGCTCGACTGGAAGTTCGAGGGACCGGCGGCGCCGTTCCTGATCGCGGCCGACAAAGGCTTCTACAAAGCCGAAGGCCTCGACGTCACGATCGACACCGCCGGCGGTTCGCTCGAGCCACTGAACCGCATTGCATCGGGCACCTACGATATCGGCTTCGGCGACATCAACTCGCTGATCAAGTTCCGCGATGCGAACCCGAATGTGCCGATCAAGGCCATCTTCATGGTCTACAACAAGCCGGCCTTCTCGATCGTCGGCCGCAAGCGCCGCGGCGTCGCGAAGCCGAA
>CAZIKZ010000095.1:0-13499 GCA_964539845.1 uncultured Hyphomicrobiales bacterium | reverse complement strand
CCGGAGCTGGCGCGCACCGCGCTTTCAATCCGGGACGCCACGTCGGGATTGTTCTTCAGGAAGGTCTTGGCGTTCTCGCGGCCCTGGCCGATGCGCTGGCTGTCGTAGGAGAACCAGGCGCCGGACTTCTCGACCACGCCGGCCTTGACGCCGAGGTCGATCAGCTCGCCGGTCTTGGACACGCCCTCCCCGTACATGATGTCGAACTCGACCATCTTGAAGGGCGGCGCGAGCTTGTTCTTGACCACCTTGACGCGGGTCTGGTTGCCGACCACCTCGTCGCGGTCCTTGATCGCGCCGATGCGCCGGATATCGAGCCGCACCGAGGCATAGAATTTCAGCGCATTGCCGCCGGTCGTGGTTTCCGGCGAGCCATACATCACCCCGATCTTCATGCGGATCTGGTTGATGAAGATCACCATGGTCTTCGACTTGTTGATCGAGGCGGTGAGCTTGCGCAAAGCCTGCGACATCAATCGCGCCTGCAGGCCGGGCAGCGAATCGCCCATCTCGCCCTCGAGTTCGGCGCGCGGCACCAGTGCCGCGACCGAATCCACCACCACCACATCGACCGCGCCGGAGCGCACCAGCGTATCGGTGATTTCCAGCGCCTGCTCGCCGGCATCGGGCTGCGAGATCAAGAGGTCGTCGACATTGACCCCGAGCTTCCTGGCATAGATCGGGTCGAGCGCATGTTCGGCATCGACAAAGGCGCAGATGCCGCCCTTCTTCTGCGCTTCCGCGATGGTGTGCAGCGCCAGCGTGGTCTTGCCCGAGGATTCCGGCCCGTAGATTTCCACCACGCGGCCGCGCGGCAGACCGCCGACGCCAAGCGCGATATCGAGGCCCAGCGAGCCCGTGGAAATCGTGTCGACCTCCATTCCGGCCTTGTTCGTGCCGAGCTTCATGATCGAGCCCTTGCCGAAGGCCCGCTCGATCTGAGCGAGCGCGGCGTCAAGAGCTTTCGACTTGTCCATGGAGGAACCTTCAACCAAACGCAGGGCGGCCTGGGCCATTGTCGCTCCTTATGACTGACGAATCGGGCGGCGTGAATGCACCGGCTGGCACCTTCGGCGGCCGTCCCGCTATTTCGGGGGTCTCAAACCAACTTGCGAGCAATGTACACTCTTTGTTCTATGTTCGCAATATGTTCTTTTCGGAAATACGGTACTGGCCTGTTTTGACCCCTAGTGGCCTATTTTGAAATCGGCAGTGGCCTGTTTTGATTTGAACCGCTGCACCACTGGTGTGTTGCCTGCCATGGACAACGATCAACACGCTAAAAGCCTGAAAGCCCTCGCCGATAACCAGCGCTGGCTTGATGAGCACCCGAAGCAGACTTTGCATGCCGGGGACGTGCCCGTATCGAATCAAAAAAGCGAACCGCAGACTGAGCCCGATCGGCAGCAATAGTGGCTGCTCATGTCTTTTGACAATGGCGCTTAGGCGGAACCATCCCCATCTATGGGTATCACCGGCAGCGTCTCTGCATCAGGGCGCCGGTTGACTGAGAGACGCTGTAGCGCTCCCGCCTGTATCAGGGAGCGTCCGTCAGTGCCTACATATCGCGTCTATTTCCTCGATGAAGGTGCGCACATTTCCCGTCCGCCAGAAGTTCTGGAGTGCACTGACAACGAGGAAGCCATTCAAAAAGCTCGACAATACATTGACGGCAGAGACATAGAGCTTTGGCGCGACGGGACGCTGGTCGCTAAATTTCCGAAGCGGTAGCCGGAATCATGCGCCAGTATCGAGTGTGTTTTGTTGATCGTGGTCGCGTGTCGGCTGAACCCGCCATCATCAATTGCGCCGATGATGATGCAGCCAAAGACAAGGCCAAAGAGTTCATCGACGACCACGATGTCGAACTATGGGACGGTTCGCGAATGGTGATCTGGTATCCACGCAAATAGGCCGCCTCAGTTGGCGGCTTTTTAGTACTGGCCTGTTTTGACCCCTCGCGGCCCGATTTGATTTCGCCGTGGTCCAAGTCGCGAAAGCTTCATCCTAGTGTCATGTCTGCGACACCCTATCCTCGCACTGACCTTGGTAAGGCGGGTGCGCAGATGGCCAAAAGATCCGAGAAGCAGGTCGAACTCGAAGAGAAACGGGACACCTATCTCAAAAAGATGAGGCGGCTTGGGGAGGCCCTTCGCGAACTCGATAAGTATCGCCGCAAGCAAGAACAGAAGATCGCCAAGAAAAGATCCTCATACGAGGACAAGCTCAAGAAGATCGATGATCAGTTGCAAGGCATATGACATTGCAACGACGAAGCCACCAACCGAGGCGGCCTTTTTCGTGACAAGCCCGTTCTTGGCCGTTCTTCATTGAATGGTAGCGGCCCTGTTTCAACAACGCCGCTTCATTCGGTCATCCGCGAACCGCTTCTCGAACCCTCCGCATTCACGGCCTCCGGCGCCATGTTGCCCGCCCGTTCGTGCCCCATCTGGGGTACGTCGCTTAAAATATGACATCCCGGCCATGGTCCGTTCTGCCGGCTCGCCGGATATAATTTCGATGCGCTCTCCTGCCTGCTTCCACCACGGCGCTCTGATCTGAAAAGCGGACCTGCGCGCGTTCACCGTCATGTGCGTGGACTCCTCTGTCACGCGGGTCCACGCTCGCGCATCACCGACCGTGGCGCTTTGTGCTGTCGGCGTCGGTGGCTGAGAGACCGGTCGCGCTCCCGCCTGCTTCGACAGCGGAGAGCCGACCATGACACCCCAAACCAAAACCCTGCGCGACCTGGCGATCGACCGGATATGCGCCGATATCGCGCATCATCAGGCAACGATCGCCTCCCTTAATGCGCTAGGCCATGCTTCCGCGGACAATGAAAAACAACTGGCGCAATTGCAGGAAAGCCTCGCTCGCCTGAAATAGCGCGAACGCGAACATCTTCTGCGAGATTTTTCCCTACTGTTACGACCTTCACGTTCATTCACCGCATCGTCGCAAGCGCCTGCGCGCGACTAGCCGTGCCGCAACTTGAGCACGAGGATCGTGCCCGCCAGCGACAGCGTGACGAGATTGGCGGCAATCAGCGGCACGTCACCGATCATCAGGCCGTACGCGAGCCAGAGAACAATGCCCGTCACCATCAGGACGAACATTCCAAGCGAAATGTCCTTGGTCGAGCGGGTGCGCCACGTCTTGATGGCCTGCGGTGCATAGGCCACCGTCGTGCAGACCGCCGCCGCAAGCCCGATCAGCATCGCAAACGATATCATGTCATCCCCCTCCACCCGGCCACACCGTTTCGTCTTTGTACTCGCGCGGCGCGTCGTCCGGCGAGACCTGTTCGCCGAACGTTCAGCGCGCATGTGGATAGATGGATATGTCGATGCGGCCGCAGAGGGCTAGCACACGGGCTTGGCGAAAAGGCTTGGCGAAGAGGCGAACCACCCACGCCGCTCATCCCGCGAAGGCGAGAATCCGGACAGTCGCCAGCGCATACGGAAATGACCATGCCGGGTGCTCGCACTGGTCTGCATCCTGATGACGGCGGGCGGCTTTCTGTTCAGGGGACTGATGGAGTAATCGACGACGCGGCCCGCCTGCTCACCGGCTCGCACCGCTTCTCGCAATACCATGATGGAACCGGATGCCTGTCCGCGCGTTATAGGGCGGCATGGCAACAAAACCGATACTTCCCGAAGTGCAGGCCGAACGGGCCAAGGCCACCGAAGATTACCGGCGCGAGCAACAGGCCGCGATCGACCGGATCGCGATTTTGCGCGCCGCCCGGCTTGAGCGCCAGTCCGCTGAACCGAAAGTGCGGGCCCGCAAGGGGTAATCGCGGCGCGGTCACGTCATGATAGACTGCGCAGGATGCCCCACCCCGCACGGTATTTCCCCGCGCTGACCGGCTTTTTGCTTGTCGGGCTGATGCTGATCGGACCGGCCGGGCTCGCGGACAATCTGTGCCGCATCGCGCGCCAGCCGCCCTGGCTGTCGCAACATTGTCTTGCACAAAGCCAACTTCCGCTCATCGCAAGCCTCGCCGCGATCATCATGATCGCGCTAACATTGCTTCTGCTTTTGCGGTGGCAGCGGCACCGGCCGCGCGCCATGTCCTACGAGAGCGATGCGGGGCGCTGGGTCATGCTGGGATGGGTTCTCGCAATCGGCGGTGCAATCTCCCTCCTCGCCGGCATGCTCCTGATCGGATCGAATGGCTGGCCGTTCAGCACCCAGTCGCGCCACATCACCATCAAGACCGGGCAATTGCCGATTGTCATTTCCACGGTGCAGCGGCGCTATTTCGCGCGCTATGCCGGCACGGACGGCTTGCAATCGCTGTGCGCGGGCTTTGGGAACGTCACCATCCGCAACCGCTCACGCACACGCAACATGAGTCTCGATGTTGCGCTCGTGATCACACCACTCACCGTCGCACCGTCTGAAGCGGGCGGAGCGCCCCAGGCCGCGATCAAGCCACCGCAAGCCGCGATGCCGTCGCGCGACGACCTGATTGCGATCGCGCGGCGCGGCCTGTCCGAGCAGGCGATCTTCCGCAACCCGGTGGAACTGGGTCCGCGCGAAAGCCTGCGCCGCGAACTGGTCTTCGTGATCCGGCAGGCGACGAACGCCCTGCCCGATCGCGATCATCAGTTTGCACTTGCGGTCACCGATCGCCGCACCCGGCAAGCCGTGTCGTTCGCCTTGCCGGCGGAATACCGCGGGTAACGGACTGAAACGGACCATCGCATGAACCCGGCAGCCTTCATTGTGCGCTGCATTCAAATCGTGTGCTTGCCTTCGGCGCGGGCAACAGGTAGCCGAGACATGACGGCTGTCATTGGGGGCTGCCATTCGACCGTCACATCTGCGACCCGCTTGGCCCGCTTGCCGGGGCCGGCGCGGCATGTTGCTCACACGCGCGGGACTTTCGTATGAGTTTCGAGATCGAGCGCAAATTCCTTGTATGCAACGACGCCTGGCGTGCGCAGGTCAATGGTCGGATCGCCATCCGGCAGGCCTATCTCGCGACCGACGGCAAAGCCTCCGTCCGTATCCGCATCCGCGACAACACATCCGGCACGCTCAGCGTGAAGTCGCGCCCCGCCTCGCTGCGGCGACTGGAGCTTGAATTTCCGGTGCCGGTTCTCGAAGCCGAAGCGATGATCGCACTTCGTCATGGCGCGGTGATCGAGAAGCTTCGCCATCTCGTGCCGCACGGCGATCTCACCTTTGAGGTCGACGTGTTCTCCGGCGAGAATGACGGGCTCATCATCGCCGAGATTGAATTGCACGACGAGCATCAGGAGATCGCGTTGCCCGACTGGATCGGCGCCGAGATCACCGGTCAGTCGCAATATTACAACAGCGCGCTGGTGCTGCGGCCCTATCAATCCTGGCCGCAACACGCCGCAATTGCAGACAGACGCGCCTAAAGCCGCTATGCGGCGCGTGCCTTGTTCATCGCGTCCCAGACCCGCGCGGGTGTCGCCGGCATATCGATCGAGGTGACGCCCATCGGCTTCAGCGCATCCAGAATCGCGTTGATGACAGTCGGCGGTGCACCGATCGTGCCGCTCTCGCCGATCCCCTTGACGCCGAGCGGATTGGTTTTCGACGGCACCTCTTCGAGATGCGTCTCGATCTCCGGGAACAGATCGGCCCGCGGCATGCCGTAGTCCATGAAGGTCGCGGCGAGCATCTGCGCCGAGTCCTTGTCATAGATCGCATGCTCCATCAGCGCCTGTCCGATGCCCTGCGCGATGCCGCCATGGATCTGGCCGCGCACGATCATCGGATTGAGCACCACGCCGAGATCGTCGACCACAAAATAGCGGTCGATCGTAACGACGCCGGTCTCGGGATCGATCTCGAGTTCGCAGACATGCGAGCCATTGGGATGGTTCGGCGGGTTGGTCGAATAGGTGCCGTTGGCTTCGAGACCGACACCCATCTTCTCGGTCAGCGGGCCCATCGGCGCATAGAAAGCCTTGGCGACTTCGGTCAGCGGAATGGACTTGTCGGTACCGACCACACGGAACGACCCATCCTTGAATTCGAGATCGCCTTCCGCAGCCTCCATCAGAGCGGCCGCCATCGGCTTCGCCTTTTCCACGATGGCATCGGCAGCAACCTTCAGCGCGTTGCCACCGACCAGCGAGGAGCGCGCGGCATAAGTGCCGCGACCGAACGGCACCGACGCAGTGTCGCCCTGGATATACCGGATTGTTTCGAATGGGACGCCAAGCCATTCATGCACGAGTTGCGCGAACACCGTGGCGTGGCCCTGCCCGTGCGAATGCGTGCCGGCGATGATCGACACCGAACCGCTCGGATCGAAGCGCAGGTCCATGCGGTCGTTAAAGATGCCGCCCTGCTCGATATAGAAGGTGACCGCGCGGCCGCGCAGTTTGCCTTCGCTTTCCGTCTTCTCCCTGCGCGCCTCGTAGCCCTTCCAGTCGCTGACGTTCAGACACTTGTCCATCACACGATGGAATTCGCCGGAATCGTAAACCCAGAAGGTCGGCGTGGTGTAGGGCAGCTTGTTTTCCGGGATCAGGTTGCGGCGACGAATTTCGTCCGACGGGATACCGATCTCGCGGGCCGCCTGCTCGATCATGCGCTCGGTGAAATAGGCGGCCTCCGGACGGCCGGCGCCGCGATACGGACCGACCGGCGACGTGTTGGTCAAAAGCCCCTGCACCATCACATGCAGCGCCTGAATGTCGTATGCCTCCGGCATGAAGCGCAGCGCAAACGCCGCCGGCACGAGACCGGGCCCAACGAAATAGGCGCCGACCTGATACAGCGCCTTCGCCCGCAGGCCGAGAATCTTGCCGCTCTCGTCGAGCGCCATCTCGCCATACATCACCATCTCCCGGCCATGGCGATCGGTGAGCAGGCTTTCGGTGCGGGTCGCGAGCCACTTGACCGGACGGCCGATTTTCTTCGACGCCCACAATGTGACGCAATCGTCCGGGAACGGACTTCCTTTCAGACCGAAGCCGCCGCCGACATCCGGCGAGACAACACGGATTTGGCTCTCCGCGCAGTGGAAGATGTGGGAGAGCTCCATGCGCACGCCATGCGGATTCTGCGAGCAGGTATAGAGCGTGTATTGATCGTCGGCCGCGTCGTAATCGCCGATGGCGACACGCGGCTCCATCGCATTGGGTGCAAGGCGATTGTGTTCGATGCGGGCCTTGACGTGATGCTTGGCCTTGACGAAGGCGGCGTCGGTCGCGCCCTGGTCTCCGAACATCAGTCCGAACGCCCAGTTGCCCTTCTCGTTATCCTCCCAGACTTTGGGCGCCCCCTCTTTCGCTGCGTCCTCAAGGTCGGCGACCGCCGGCAATTCCTCATACTCGACCTCGACCAGATCAGCGGCGTCGCGCGCCTGCATCTGCGTCTCCGCGATCACGAAGGCGACGCGATCGCCGACGTAGCGGACGCGATCCGCACAGATCAGCGGCAACCAGGTGCGGAAGCCGGCCGGTGCGCCGACCTCTTCCGGCATCGGATGCGCGGTCAGCTCACCGAGTTTGTCGGCCTTTGCATCTGCGCCGGTCAGGACGAGCAAGACGCCCGGCGCGGCCTCGGCCTTCGCGGTGTCGATACGCTTGACGCGCGCGTTCGCGTGGGGTGACGCAACGGCAACCGCATAGGCCTGGTTCGGCAGATTGATATCGTCCACATACCGGCCTTTGCCGGTAAGAAAGCGCTGGTCCTCGACCCGCTTGACCGCCTGCCCGATACCGAATTTGGCCATTCCGTCCCCCGTGTGCATTGTAGTCTTTAAAAACAACGATAGCGGCAATTGCGCCGTCTCGACAATGGCTTATTCGCCGCGTCCCGATTGCTGGTGGGCCGGATGTGGGCGGCTCGACGCCTGCCCCGGAGGCGACTAGGCTCTCCCCAAAACGATATCGGGGAAAACGGCATGACTGTCTCAGCGCCTTTGGCTTCCATCCTGCCGCGCGAAATGACCGAGCTGCGGCTGCGCCCGCTCTTCCTGTTCGAACTTGCAGTGAAGCCGGCAAGCGTTATCGGCAAGACGCCGGGCGTGGACCGTCGCGTCGGCGAAATCACCGGTGGCCGTTTCGAGGGCGAGCGGCTGAGCGGAAAAATCCTGTCCGGCGGCAGCGACTGGCAAGCGGTGCGCGCGGACGGCGCGTGGATGCTGGACGTCCGCTGCGTGATGGAGACAAACGACGGCGCGCTGATCGGCATGACCTATCGCGGCATCCGGCACGGGCCGCAAGACGTGCTCAACCGCATCGCCAAGGGAGAGGTGGTGAACCCCTCGCTGTACTACATGCGCGCGACGCCATATTTCGAAACCGCGTCGGAGACATACAACTTTCTCAATCTGATTGCGGCCGTCGCCTATGGACACCGGCTCGCAACCGGTCCGGTCTACAGCGTGTTTGAAGTCCTTTAGCGGATTGTCCTCGGGACACATTCGATACAGCTGATCGAAGATATATTCCGCAGTGCCGACGCAAGCGTCTTAGTCGAAAGGCGCGCACGGCGTCCCGAATTCCAAACTCGACAGACCGGCTCCGCGTCGCTACATAGCGCCGTCGGACGCGGTCAAATTGCCGATAACTATCGGGTGGATAAAGCAAAATACCGAAATCGAAGCAGAGATTCTTTTTCCTTCAAACGGTCCCATGATGAGCAACTTGTCCCGCCATCTGTCCAGTCTCGAGACGGAAGCAATCGTTATCCTGCGCGAGACCGCCGCGGCCTTCGAGCGCCCGGTGCTGATGTATTCCATCGGCAAGGATTCGAGCGTGCTCCTGCATCTGTGCCGGAAAGCCTTCCATCCCGCGAAAATCCCTTTTACCGCCCTGCATATCGATACCACCTGGAAGTTCCGGGACATGATCACGCATCGCGACCGCATGGCCGCGGAACTCGATCTCAATCTGATCGTCCACACCAATCAGAAAGCGATTGAAGACGGCATCCACCCGATCACATCGGGCTCGTCTGTCTATACGCGCGAGATGAAGACCAAGGCGCTGCGCGACGCGCTCGACACCGGCAAGTTCGATGCCGCAATCGGCGGTGCACGACGGGACGAAGAACCAAGTCGCTCCAAGGAACGCATCTTCTCGGTGCGCGGTCCGAACCATTCATGGGATCCACGACGTCAACGTCCCGAGCTCTGGCATCTGTACAATCCGCAGATCGCGCCGGACGAGACCATGCGCGTATTCCCGCTCTCGAACTGGACCGAGCTCGACGTCTGGGAATACATCCTCGCCGAGGATATCCCCGTGGTGCCGCTTTATTTTGCGAAGAAGCGCCCGGTGGTGGAGCGCTCCGGCAGTTTGATCATGATCGACGACGACCGTCTCCCGCTTCAGCCCGGCGAGCAGCGCAAGGACGTCGTGATCCGCTTCCGCTCGCTTGGCTGTTATCCGCTGTCTGCGGCGGTCCTGTCGGAAGCCGCGACCGTGGCCGATATCGTCGAGGAATTGCGCAGCACCCGTCAATCGGAGCGTGCCGGCCGCCTGATCGACGCCGACGAAGTCTCGTCCATGGAACGCAAGAAGCGCGAGGGCTATTTCTGATGCGCGCGCCAGTGACCGAACGCGACCATCTGCGCTTCCTCGCCTGCGGCGCGGTCGACGACGGCAAGTCCACGCTGATCGGCCGCCTGATGGCCGAGACCGGCTCGGTGCCGGACGACCTGATGGCGAACCTCATCCATCTGTCGAAGAAATTCGGAACCACTGGCGAAGAGCTGGACTACGCACTGTTGCTCGACGGTCTTGAGGCCGAGCGCGAACAGGGCATCACCATCGACGTCGCCTATCGCTATTTCGGCACGCCCAAGCGCGCCTTCATCGTCGCGGATACGCCGGGCCACGAGCAATATACCCGCAACATGGTGACCGGCGCCTCGAACGCGGAATTCGCGCTCCTCCTGGTCGACGCCAAGGCCGGGCTGACGCGGCAGACCTTGCGCCACAGCCGCATCCTGTCGCTGCTCGGCATCCGCCGCGTGCTGCTCGTCGTGAACAAGATGGATCTCGTGGATTACCGGGAGGCGCCGTTCGACGCGATCCGCGACGAGTATCAGGTGTTCGCTGCTCAGCTCGCCTTCGAACATGTCGAAGCGATCCCGATCGTCGCGCGCGACGGCGACAACATCGTGCGGCGAAGTGAGCAGATGCCCTGGTACAAGGGCCCGACCGTCCTCCAGCATCTCGAGACCGTGCCGATCTCGACGCACCAGCACGAACAGCCGGCGCGCTTCCATGTGCAATCGGTGGTGCGGACGGACTCTGGCGGCCGCGGTTACGCGGGCTACATGTCGTCCGGCGTATTGAATCGCGGCGATACGATCGTTGTCGGACGTTCCCTCCGGACTTCGACCGTCAAGGACATCTATTTCTATCCGGGCACGGTCGACAGCGTCGAAACCGGTCAGGCTGCAACCATCGAACTCACCGATAAGGTCGACGTCTCGCGCGGCGACATCCTCGCGCCCACCGATGCTGCGCCGGAGGTCGCCGACCAGTTCGCCGCTCATCTGGTTTGGCTGAGCGAAAATCCGATGCTGCCCGGCCGCACCTATTCGCTGCGGATCGGCACGCATACCGTCGCCGCGACCGTCACCGCGCTGAAATACGGCACCGACATCGAGACCGGCGAGCATGCCGCAGCGGCGACGCTTAGCATTAACGATATCGGCTTCTGCAACATCGCAACCACCGAGCCGATCGCGTTCGACGCGTACGCCAACAACCGCGAGACCGGCGCCTTCATCCTGATCGATCGTCAGACCGGGGCGACCGCTGGCGCCGGCATGGCGGATTTCGCGCTTTACCGCGCGAGCAATCTCGTCAGGCAGAGCTACGAGATCGACAAGACGTTTCGGGCCAAGATGAAGGCCCAGCGCCCGGCGACGGTCTGGTTCACCGGATTGCCGAGCGCCGGCAAGTCGACCATCCTCAATCTGGTCGAGCAGAAGCTCAGCCTGCGCGGCATCCACACCTACGCCCTCGACGGCGACAATATGCGGCTCGGGCTGAACCGCGATCTCGGCTTTACGGAAGCCGATCGCGTGGAAAATGTCCGGCGTGCGGGCGAAGTTGCCCGGCTGATGGTGGACGCCGGCCTCGTCGTACTGTGCGCCTTCGTCTCGCCGTTCCGCAACGAGCGGCAATCAGTACGAGAACGCCACGAATCCGATGAGTTCCTCGAGGTCTTCGTCGATACGCCACTTGCGGTGTGCGAGCAGCGCGACCCGAAGGGACTTTACGCCAAGGCGCGCGCCGGCAAGGCCTTCCATGTCACCGGCATCGACTCGCCCTACGAGCCGCCCCTCGATCCGGAAGTCAGACTGCACACCGAAACCGGCACGCCCGAAGACATGGCCGAACGGGTGATAGCCCAGATGGCAAAACTCGGCATCATTGCGCGCTGACGCAAAGCTGATACAGGGACGGTAGCTCGTAAGAGGGATCCGTTACCGTGAGCGTCGGACTGATCGCCCTTCTCGACGATGTCGCGGCCATCGCCAAGGTTGCCGCGGCCCAGCTCGACGATATCGCGACCCAGGCGGCCAAGGCCGGCGCCAAGGCCGCTGGCGTCGTCATAGACGACGCAGCGGTCACGCCCCGCTACATGACCGGCTTTGCCGCGGTGCGCGAAATCCCGATCGTCCGCAAGATTGCAATCGGCTCGCTCCGCAACAAGCTCCTGATCCTGCTGCCGGCGGCGCTTGCACTCAGCTATTTCCTTCCGTCAGCGATCACGCCGCTGCTGATGATCGGCGGCGCTTATCTTTGCTACGAAGGGACGGAGAAAGTCTTCGAGGCGGTCTTCCCGCACCAGGCGCACGCGCACGAGGCTTCGCTCGGATCGATCGCAATCGATCCGCAGACGCTTGAAGATCAGAAGGTGGCGAGCGCGATCAAGACCGACTTTATCCTGTCGGCCGAGATCATGGCGATCGCCCTGTCGGTCATTCCGGCGAACAATATCTGGACGCAGGCTGTTGTCCTCGCCATCGTCGCAATTGCCATCACCGCCGCGGTCTACGGCGCGGTGGCATTGATCGTGAAGGCGGACGATGCCGGCGTGATCCTCGCAGCAAACCGGAGCGACACCGTTTTCGGCTCGGTTAGCCGTGTGATCGGCCGCGGGCTCGTCTACGGCATGCCGGGGTTCCTGAAGCTCCTCAGCGTTGTCGGGACCGCCGCGATGATCTGGGTCGGCGGCGGGATCATCGTGCACGGTCTGGAAACCTATGGTTACACCGCGATCGGCCATGCCATTCATCACGCTGCCGAGACTGTCGCGCATGCTGTGCCATTCGCGCAGGCGGCCATCGAATGGATTGTCAGCGCCGCGGGTGCAGGCATCGTTGGACTTGTGATGGGCGCCGTTCTCATTCCCGTCAGCGGCTATGTCATCGCGCCAGCGTGGACAGCGGTGAAAGGCCTGATCCGGCCGGCTCGCACGGCCTGAAACGCAATGTGCCCGCACGAGGCGGGCACATGCAGGTTCGTCCCGTTCGTCAGATCGGCTTACGAATTATATTTCACGACGCAGCCGTATGCGCGGGTGTTGGTGGTCGAGACCGGCTTGCCGGCCTTCAGCTCCGACAACGCGTTGTCGACGAAGTTTTTCGCGTCCTTGAGATCGCCTGTTCGTGCGGTCGGCTTGTCATCGATCGCGCCGGCATAGGCGAGCATGCCGTCCGGCTTGATGATGTACATGTGCGGCGTCACGAGCGCGCCATACGCTTTCGCCACCTGCTGCTTCGGATCGAGCAGGACTGCGGTCGGCGCCGCCTTGCGATCGGTGGTGAGACTGTTGGCGCGCGCGGCATCGGCAAAGCCCTGTTCGCCCGGAGGCGACGAAATCACCGAGAGCCAGACGATGCCATCATCCGTCCATTTCTTCTGCAGCGCCTGCATGGCGCCTGAGCCGTAATGCTTGCGAACATAGGGACAGCCGTCATTGGTCCATTCGAGTACAACGGTCTTGCCCTTGTAATCGCCGAGATTGACGGTCTTGCCGTTACTGTCGACCGCGGTGAAGACCGGAGCCGGCGCACCGACCTTCGGCTCCGCGAGTGATGGCGTGGCGAACAACGCGATGGCCGCGGCGGTGGCAAGCGTCCCGAAGGCTCGTCTGTTCATGTCTGTCTCCCGTTGACGTTCAAACGATCAAAGCTGCTCAAACTTTTCGAGCACAAGCGATTGGGTGAGAATCTGCGGCAGCACCACAGGCTCGCGTCCTTCGCGATAGAGTACATAGAGAGGAACACCGGAGCGGCCGAAACGCTCCAGCAGCCGGGTGATTTCCGGATTGCGATTGGTCCAGTCGCCCTTGAGATAGGCGATATTCTTGCCGGCAAGGGCGGCACGCACGGCTTCGCTCGACAGCGCCGTGCGTTCGTTGACGAGGCAGGTGATGCACCAGGCCGCTGTCATATTCACAAAGACCGGACGGCCGGAGGCGAGCAGCGTATCGAGTCTCTGCTGGGTGAAGGGCTCGTATCCCGCCTC
>CAZIKZ010000094.1:8664-13590 GCA_964539845.1 uncultured Hyphomicrobiales bacterium | reverse complement strand
GAGAACGAGGTCAATCCTTCGATCGACAGCCCGATCAGCGAACTGAAATTCCAGGTCGTGCGGCCATGCGCGCGCGCCGCAGGTTCGTAGTCGACGCGCAACTGCCGGAAGCCGATCCAGCTTGCGAGCCCCTTGAAGAAGCGATTGCGTTCCGGCAATTGCCTGAGCGCATCGGCGGCGCGTGGTGAGAGCAGACGGAAATCACCGGCGTCCTCCGGTATCTTGTGACGCGCGCGGAAGTTCATCAGCGCGTAGAAGGTTTTCACGCCCGCGCGTCGCAACATCGATTCCTGATCGCGATGCGCCTTGGCGGTATAGATCACGTCGTAACCGTCATCGAGCCAGTGCATGACCAGCCGCTCGATCAGCGCCGACGGATGCTGGCCGTCGCCATCCATGAACAGGATCGCGCCATGGCGGGCGTGGTGCAGGCCGGCCATCAGCGCAGCTTCCTTGCCGAAATTGCGCGACAGCGACAGCGTCTGCACATCGAGGCCGATCGCGGGAAGCGCGCTCGCGACCGCATAGGTATTGTCGCGCGAGCCGTCGTCGACATACACGACCTCGACCATGAGGCCGCATTTTTCGCGCAGCATTTGCGCGGTCTCGCACAGCCGGGCATGCACCGCCGGCAGGTTGTCAGCTTCGTTGAAACATGGAACCACAATCGACAGGGCGCGTTCGCCGCGCTTGCGCGCGGACGCCGCTGATGTAATCCCGTCCTGTCCTGCTCTCGTCGGCATATCGCGCCCGTCCTAGTGGTCCGTTTCCAACATTCGCATCCCTTCTCGGCGGGGCTTTTTTGCGAATGTTGGGATCAAGGACCACTAGCAATATTGAATCTAATGGAGCTTGGATTTGACATTCGCTTTGCGAGTCCGCGGTCGGGTGTGTAGCGAATGTCAAATCCGCTCTACTAGCCTTGCGCGGCTCCACCCGAAATATAGCGCAAGCTACGGATGTTGCATGAGCTTTTGTTCAGAAAACGCCGATATTTCAGAAAGTTAACCTTCGCCAATGCCGCCTTCACCCGCCCCTGAAAGCTTTCCGCAGCGCATCGTGGCGGCTTTGCGGCGCCAGGCTCTGGTGCTGAAGGCGACGAGTTTCGCCTTGATCGGCGTGGTCAACTCGCTCGTTGACCTCGGTCTTTTCCTGCTCGCCCTGAAGTATCTGACGAGTTCGCTGGTAGTCGCCAATGTGCTGGCCTGGACCGTCGCGGTGAGCGGATCCTATGTGATGAATTCCTTCATCACATTCGCCGCCGAGTCCGGGCGGCAACTGACGCCGCGGTCCTATCTTATCTTTGTTGCGTCGCAACTGCTGGGGCTTGCGGCGAGCACCGGTACGCTGGTCGCGGCGGCAACCGTCATGCCCGTACTGTACGCAAAGCTGCTTGCGATTGGTGCAGCCTTCCTCGTGAATTTCTCGATGTCGCACTTCGTCGTGTTTCGCAAACCCAAGGCATAGGGATCGTGGCGCCGGTTGCAAATTGCACGTGGAATGGCTGCAGAACGCACCGGGTTCTAACAATTCCGCGGCATGCTACAATGGCACTGGCTTGCTTGAGACGCCTACCCGAGTAGGGGAGTTTCTTGGTGGTCGCGACCGATTTGAGTGGTTCTGCGGGAGCCCCCTTATCCCCGTCGGCTCTGTTTGACGAGCAACCGGCGTTGCAGCTTGTCTACGACACCGCGCCGATCGGACTGGCCTTCCTGTCTCCAGACTGCCGCTATCTTCAGATCAATCAGCAACTGACGGATATCTGCGGGATCTCCGTGCAGGATCATCTCGGCCGGTCGGTCCGCGAATGTGTTCCTGCGCTTGCGGACGCGGTCGAGGAGATTGTCGCTTCGATCATGGCGACCGGCGAGCCGGTCATCGGCGTCGAGGTCGCCGGGCAGCGGCCCGGTCACTCCGAGCATCGGTCATGGATCACCTACTGGCATCCGCTGCGCGGACTGAACGGTGAGATCCTTGGCGTGAATGTCGCGGCCGAGGAGATCACGGAACGCAAACAGGCCCAGGCCGCGCTGCAGGCGAGCGAGCGGCAATTCCATACACTCGCCGACGCCATTCCACAGCTGGTCTGGATGGCGGGACCCGACGGCACTGTCTTCTGGTCCAACAACCGTTGGTATGAATACACGGGCCTGCAACGTGGCGGCCCGGGCAATCGCGACTGGCGGGCGTTTCTCGGTCCGGAACGTCTGGCGGAGATCGGCGATCACTGGAGCCGGTCTCTTGCGGCCGGGACAGCGCTAGAGCTCGAACTCACATTGCGCGGTCATGACGAGCGCTATCGACCGTTCCTGACCCGCATCATCCCGGTGCGCGATTCCGAGTCCCGTATCTATATGTGGGTCGGGACCCATATCGATATCAGCGAGCAGAAACAGCGCGAAGAGCACATCCGGTTCATCAGCGACGAACTCTCACACCGGACGAAGAATCTGCTGGCTGTCGTCATGGCGGTTGCGAACCAGACGGCGCAATATTCGGAAGACGTTGCGCAATACAAGAAGCGCTTTTCCGAGCGGCTTGTCGCGCTGTCGCATTGTCATGATTTGCTGGTGAGAGACAGCTGGCATGGCAGCACCCTTCACGATCTGGTGTCGGCGCAGATGAGGCCGTTCGGCGAAGTCACCGCCGGGCGCATCCGTGCGTCGGGCCCGGCCATCCTGCTGCGGCCCGAAGCCGTGCAGCATCTCGGGCTTGCGCTTCACGAGCTTGCGACCAATGCATCCAAACATGGCGCATTGTCGGGAGACCTCGGTGAAGTCTCGATTCAATGGGACCTGGATCGCGCGACCGACACGATCCGGCTGCATTGGCGTGAGGATGGCGGTCCGCCGGTCGTGCCACCCGAGCGGCGCGGCTTCGGCCATGTCGTCATCGAGAAGATTGTGCCGGGTGCATTGCAAGGCGACGGGGCATTGGTTTTCGCCTCGACCGGCGTGAGCTGGACGTTCCAGTTTCCGCAAGGCGGAAAAGGCTTTGACGCCAGCCGGCGCGTCGGCCTGTAGCGCGCGAGCGCCGAGGTTTTCCTTCTCGTCGCCTCGCTCGTCCTGCTCTATGCGAAGCTGCCCGCGACGGGCGGAATCGTCCTCGTCAATTTTCGATTTCCCATTTCGTGCTGTCCCGGAAATGAAAGCATAGCGCATGTCGATTGCAGGAACCGAACCGGGCCAGCGTCAACTCAACGGCCCGCAGACGACCGGCCGTCATTATCGCAATCTCTCCGCGCCGCGCCATGCCATGACACGCGACAACAATGTCGCCGCCCCGATGCGCGATGGCATCACGCTGCTGGCGGACGTGCATCGGCCGGCAGAGCCCGGCCGCTATCCGGCGCTGATCGCGGCGTCACCGTATCCGCGGCAAATCCAGGATCTCGGCGCGCCGATGGGATTCGTCGAGGCGGGTGCCAGCGACTTCTTCGTCCCGCGCGGCTACGTCCATGTCATCGCCAATCTGCGCGGCACCGGCGGCTCCGGGGGCACCTTCGGCTTTTTCGACGCGCAGGAACGCCGCGACATGCACGACCTGGTCGAATGGGCGGCGGCGCAGCCCTGGTGCGACGGCAATGTTGGCATGATCGGGATCAGCTATTTCGCGATGACGCAGCTCGAGGCCGCGGTCGAGCGTCCGCCGCATCTGAAGGCGATCTTTCCGGTCGCTGTGACCGCGGATCTGTACGAGGCGGCCATCCATCACGGCCTGTTTTCGAGTTCGTTCGTCACGCCGTTCCTCGCGATGGTCGGGATGACGTCGAAACTGTCCGATGCCTTCCTGCGTGGCAAGCTGATCGAAGCCGCGCGCATGGTGCTTCACCTTCCGGCGCTACACCGAAAATTCGCCACCATGAACGGCGAGGCCTCGATCGCCGCCCTCAAGCTGCTGATGAAGCTGCGCCACGATCCGCATCCGTGGGACGATTATTGGCGCACGGTCGCTGTCGAGCGCCCCTTGCGCGATCCATGGTGGGAGGAGCGCAATCTTCTGCCGCTGCTCCATCAGGTGAACGTGCCGGTTTATCTCGGTTGCGACTGGCAGAATGTCCCCCTGCATCTGCCGTCAACGTTCGCGGCGTTCAAGGCACTGACCGGCAGCGAGCATGTGCGCGTTGCGATGCTCGGCGACTACGGACTGACCTGGCCGTGGGAGAGCCTGCATGTCGAGGCGCTGGCCTGGTTCGATCACTGGCTGAAGGGAAGCGACACCGGCATCCTTGAAGGCGAACGCATTCGCTATGTCCTGCCGGGTGCCGAAGGCTTTCGCGAAGCCGACACGTGGCCGATCCCGGATACGGCATATCGCGCATTTGCGCTCCGCGCCGACAGCGGCCTTGCGGAGAACGAGGGCGATGCCGGCACGCGCACGATGATGACGCTCGGCGCGGGGCTCAACCGCGACCATGCGAGCGAGACCGATCCGCCGGCATCTCTGATTTGGACCAGCGAAAAGCTGGACCGGGATCTCGACGTGGTCGGTTCGATCGAGCTTGCGCTCGATGCAACGGCAACCGCCGGCGATACCGCCTTCATCGCGGTGCTGCAGGATGTCGATCCGTCCGGCAAGGCAATTGACGTGACCGCCGGCTATCTGCGTGCGAGCCTGCGCGACGTGGATGAGGCGGCGAGTAGCCCCGGCACTCCTGTATTGCCGTGCCGCGCGTTTCAGGCCGTGCCGATCGGTCAGCTCGTTCGCTATCGCATTCCGCTGGTCGTCAATGCGCGCCGGTTCAAGGCGGGACATCGCATTCAGCTGGTGCTCACCGGCGACGACCAGAATCCGGAAACGCCCGCCATCATGGGTTTCCGGCATGCCTCCGTCGGCACAAGCTGCATCAGCACCATCCGGTCGTCATCCCGGCTGTTGCTTCCGGTCCTGCCGTCCTAGTTCGTCGTTCTCGCTTGTAGCCCGGAT
>CAZIKZ010000094.1:0-8564 GCA_964539845.1 uncultured Hyphomicrobiales bacterium | reverse complement strand
CCCGGATATCGCGGAGTTTATCATCGGGCGCGCGCAAGCGCGGCCCGGTGAATCATGCGGGGCTACTTCGCGTCCCTCTATGACCGCTTTGCCTCGATCACCAGATTGAAGGGCGTCTGCATCGCGGTTCGCACCGAGCCGAAGCCCGCCTGACGCAATACGCCGTAAAGCTGCTTCGGTCCCGCCTGCGCGCCCAGCACATGGGTGCCGTTTTCGGAAATCGCATGCGCGCAGCACATCGTGGTGGACGCGGCATAATAGAGCCGCCCGACCGGATTGATATTCTCCTCGACGCGGTCACTTGCGAACGGCTCCACCAGCATCACGGTGCCACCTTCTGCCAATGACTGCGCGGCATGCCGCGCCGCATCGGCCGGGCGGCCCATGTCGTGCAGGCAGTCGAAGAAACAGACCAGGTCGTAGCCGCGTGCTGGATAGGCATCAGCCGACGCGACGGCAAAGGTCACGCGGTCCGCGACGCCGGCCTCTTGCGCGACCTGACGCGCCACCTCGATCGAGCCCTTGTGCACGTCGAAGCCGAAGAACCGGCTGTTCGGAAACGCCTTCGCCATCAGCACGGTCGAGTGTCCATGGCCGCATCCGACATCGGCGATCGTCGCGCCGGCCTTGAGCTTGTCCACCACGCCGTTCAGCGATGGCAGCCATTCCTGCACAAGGCTTCCGGCATAGGCGTTGCGGAAGAACGCGGCGGACCCGCAGAACAGCCGGCCATCGTGCTCGCCCCAGCTTACGCCGCGGCCAGCCTTCATGGCGTCGAGCGACTTGGCCTCATCCGCCCACATCGAGGCCACGCATTGCCACGCATTCGGCAGGTAGACCGGGCTCGTGTCGTCGGCGAGCACGGCGGCCTGTTCCGGCGACAGCTCGTAAGTGCCGGAGGTGGCGTGATAATCCACATAGCCGCCGGCGACCTGCGCGTTCAGCCATTCGCGCACATAGCGCTCGTTGCAACCCGCACGCTTTGCCAGTTCATGCGAAGAGAGGGGACCTGCGCCCGCCATGGCCCGGTAGAGCCCGAGCTTGTCGCCAAGGCTGACCATCACGCCGCCATAGCCGGCCGAAAGGTCCGAAAAGAGCCGGCCGACGAGGGAATCCAGTTTCTGCCGATCGATGTTCATAAGGGTGTCCTTTGTCTCAGGTCCGGCGCTCGCTGCGCCGGAATTGGCGTGTGATGTGCCGGGCGGACCGCCTCCGGACGAGCGCGTAACCGGCCAGGACCGGTTCATTTGTGCCACCGGGCGGTATAAAGGGATGTGCATGCCGTCAGAGCCCCGCCCGCTGCATGTCAGTCTGGTCGCCGTCCCCGAGGCGGCGATGTCGACGCTGGTCGGCATCTACGATGTGCTGAATGCGTTCGGGCTCCTGGCCAAGACCGATCCATCAATCCCGGATACGCGGCCGTTCGCGGTCGATATCGTCGGCGCCGCATCGGGAGAGATCGCGCTTGCAAGCGGGTTGCCGCTGCGCGTCGGGCGCTCGGTCGCGGATATTGCCGCAACTGACATCGTGTTGGTGCCGTCGGTTGTGCTTGGCCCGCAGGGTTGGGAGCAGGGCCGCTACCCCGAGCTCGTCGACTTTGCCGCGCGCATGCACAAGCAGGGCGCGCTTCTGTGCTCGGCCTGTTCCGGGATTTTTCTTCTGGCGGAGACCGGACTGTTCGACGGCCATCGTGCCACCGTGCATTGGGGCTATGCGCGCGAATTTGCGAAGACCTATCCGCGCATTCAGTCGGAGCCCGAGCGCGTGCTGGTCGCGGCCGGCGAGCGGGAGCATCTGATCACGTCGGGGGCCTCGACGAGCTGGCACGACCTCGTGCTTTACCTCATCGTGCGCTTCGTCAGTGCGCCCGCAGCGCAGGCGGCCGCGCGCTTCTTCGCCCTGCAATGGCACCATGACGGGCTCGCGCCTTACATCGTGTTTGAAGGCCGCATGGATCATGGAGACGCGGCGGTCGTGGACTCGCAGAACTGGCTTGCGGGCCATTTCTCGGTCGGCAGTCCGGTCGAGGAAATGGTGCGCCGCTCCGGTGTTGCGGAGCGCACGTTCAAACGCCGATTTACGGACGCGACGGGACTTGCCCCGATCGATTATGTGCAACGTCTGCGGGTCGAGGACGCCAAGCGCAGGCTGGAGCGCACGGATGCGCCGGTCGAGGAGATCGGCTGGCGCGTCGGTTACGAGGACGCGGCGTTCTTCCGGAGACTGTTCAAGCGCGTGACCGGCCTGTCGCCAGGCACCTATCGCAAGCGCTTCCAGGTGCCGCAATTCGCCCGATCGGGCGGCGACACGCAATAAGCCCGGGCCGGACTACACCCCCGCCTTCAGCGTCTCGAACAGCGGATTGTCCTGCGTGAACACATAGTCGATCTCGGAAACAGAGATCGCCTGTGCACCCTTGTCGCGCAGGAAATCGGCGAGCGCGAACACCTGGTCAGGCGGGCAATGCAGAGTCAGCATGCCTGATGAGGTCGGCCCGCCAAATGGCGTGACAATGCCGAATCGCTCGCGCGCCTGTGCGAGCAGCGCGTCGTCGCAACCCTTGAAGCGGGTGCGCATCTCGCGGAAGGCATGCGCGCGGGCCTGGCTCGCGAGCCGATCCATGATCCTGCGCGCGATGTCGAGCACATCCGCATTCCAGTCGGCGTTGCGTGCGGCGACCAGATTGGCCTGCGAGCGCAGCATCGTGCCGTCGTCGATCACCTTCAGCGCGTTGGCCGTCAGCGTATTGCCCGTGGTGGTGATGTCGACGATCAGTTCGGCCGTGCCGGCAGCGGGCGCGCCTTCGGTTGCGCCGAGACTTTCCACGATCCGGTAATCGGCAATGCCGTGGCTCGCGAAAAATGTGCGGGTGAGGTTCACGTATTTGGTGGCGACCCGCATCTTGCGGTTCCGCTTCAGCCGGAACGCGGTCGCGACGTCGTCGAGATCCGCCATGCTGCGCACATCGATCCATGCCTGCGGGACCGCGACCACAACATTGGCGAAACCGAAGCCCAGTCCTTCCAGCATGATCACGCGCGCATCCGCATCCGGGATCATCTCGCGCACGAGATCCTCGCCCGTAACACCGAGATGAGCCGCGCCTTGCGCGAGTTGCGCTGTAATTTCCGAGGCCGACAGATAGGCGATTTCGACCCCGTCCATCCCGGCGATGGTGCCGCGATAGTCGCGTGCCCCGCGCGGCTTGACGAGACGCATGCCGGCGCGCGCGAAAAAGCTTTCCGCATTCTCCTGCAGCCGGCCCTTGGCCGGCACCGCGATGATCAGAGGCGCACTCATGCCGCGCCTCCTGCGAGCCGTTCGATCCAGACCGAGAAGCCGACCGCGGGGATCGGCGCAGGCGAGCCGAGTCGCGTGAGCAGATCGTCGTAGCGGCCGCCTGCGACCAGCGGTTCGTTCGCGGTTCCGTCGGTCAACTCGAATACGAAGCCGGTATAGTAATCCATACCGCGCCCGAACGCGGACGAGAAGGCGATGCGCTTCACATCGATGCCGCGTTTCGCGAGTTCGACATTGCGGGCATCGAACAGGTCGAGCGTCGGCGTCAGTACGAAACCGCCGTCATTCGCGAGCTTTCGCATCTCCACCGCGGCGTCCAGCGGATTTCCGGAGACGGCGAGAAAGCGCTCGACCAGCGTGCGCGTATAGGGCGGCAAAGCGGCCGACGCTCCGAGGGTCGATTGCTCCAGAAAGCGGTCGGCAATCTCCCCGACTGACCGCCCGCCGACCGCTGTGATGCCGGCGATGGACAAGAGGTCGGTTACCAGCGCATGCGCAGCCTTCGGATCGGAACCGGCCAGTGCCGCCAGCACACCCTGATATTCCGGTTTGATGTTGGCGGCGCTGAGCGTCAGCCGATCGAGATCCTGCGCGAGCGAGGCCTTGCGGTTGAAATCCTTCACGAGGCGGCGCTTCCAGGCGGGGGCGAGGTCGAGCGCAGCCACCAGCGCCGAGAACAGCCCGACATCGCCCATGCGGATATCAGGAGCGCGGTTGCCGAAATGTGCCGTCGCGGCGAGTCCAAGCGCCAAAGTCTCGGCATCGGCCGCGGCCTTGTCGGTGCGGCCGAACGATTCGATGCCGGCCTGCAGAAATTCGCCCGGCAGCGTGCCGCGGTCGCGAAACACCGGGCCGAGATAGCAATAGCCTTGCGGCCGCCCGGCGGCGGCCGAGGCGAGATAATCGCGCGAGACCGGAATGGTGAAATCCGGTCGCAGGCACAGTTCTTCGCTGGCGCGCCCGGCCGTCAGGAACATCCGCGAGCGGATATCCTCGCCGGAGAGGTCGAGAAACGGCTCGGCCGGCTGCAGGATGGCCGGCTGCGCCCGTGCATAACCCGCTCCTTCGTAAGTCAAAACGAGGGTTTGGGCGGAGACGTGGGTCTCCGCGCGCGGGTCGGGCAGGGCCGGGGTCTGCGGTTTGGTCATGGCCGCGGGCCTTTAGCATGGATGGTTTGAGGTTTCGATGACGGTTCGGGGCTGCCATTAACGGCAAACCGCGCCACAGCCTTAACGAAACCCTTCGGGTTCCATCAATCGAATTTCTTCGCGATCACGAAAAATAAGGAACTCTGCGCCATTCTGCGCCGACCGCCGGAGGATATGATGAGCCACCCGGTTTCGCCGAGTCTCGTTCAGGACTTCTTCGAGGCCTATGGCAAGCGCGACGCCGCGCGTGTGGCGCCGCTCCTGGCCGATGACGTCGAATGGGTGATGGCCGGCCCGGTCGGGGTTTTTCCGTTCTGCGGCTCCCGGCGTGGCAAGGCCGCGGTGCTGGCCTATGTCGCCCGGGATGTGCCGGAGCTTCTGAGCATCGTCCGCTGCGTGTCGGAGCAAATGGTGATCGACGGCGACTCCGCCGCCATGCTCAGCCGGATCGCGGCGGTGCAGAGCGAGACCGGACGGACTATCACCTATTGCTGCGCCTATTTCGCGCGATTCCGGGACGACAGGCTGACCTCGCTATACGGGCTGACCGACACTTTCACCATCGCAACAGGTGTTCGCCCGGCGCATCGACGCGTTCGGCGTTCCCGATTTGAAGGGTGCCGGCGAGGACCTGGTGCGAATATGAGCGCGCCTGTGATCGAAACCGCGCTGCAGGCCGCCGGCCGGGAGATCCCGGCCCGGCTGCTGCGGTTTTACGAAGCCTTTCTCCTGCGTGACGAGGGGCTGCTGGATGCGGTTCTCGCCGACCGGATCGACTGGCTGCTGGCCGGGCCCGCAGAGCAGTTCGACCATTACGGATCGCGCAACGGCAAGCGCGCCGTGATCGAACTCATCACCCGGATCATGCCTTGCTATTACCGTCCCTCCGGATTCGTGCTGGAGCATCTGATGGTGCAGGGCGACGAATCCGCCGGGCAAATGGCGGTGCGTGTGCGGATGCGCGCGCACCAGCGCGAGACCGGCCGCGCGTTGGTTTTGCGATCGGCACAATTCCTGCGCTTCGAGGGCAAATTGCTGACCTGGTTTCGCGGCGTGCCGGAGACCTTCGACGCGGTCGAGCAAATGGTCGGCCATTGCATCGACGTGGCGCGCCCGGCCGGGTCACTGCGCGACGTTCCGGACGACCTGTTTGCGGCCGAAGGTGCGCAGCGCGCGGACGCGGATCGTTAACGAAAAGCAAAACGCGTCATATGCGAGTGAAAGTTGCCGCACACGAAAAGTAAGGATTTGGCAGCCATTTTGGATGATTGTCTGGAGACAATCATGGGTGAATCCGTCTCACGCGCTACCGTTCAGGCCTTCTACGAGGCCCTGGCTTCGCGTGACCCCGTGCGGCTTGCGCAATGCCTGGCGGACGACGTGGAATGGCACATGGCCGGCCCGGTCGATCTGTTTGTGTTTTGCGGGTACCGGCGCGGCAAGGCCGCGGTTGTCGACTATATCGGGCGCCTAGTGCCCTCGATGTTCACGATCAAGCGCTTCGAGCCGGAAGAGGTCGTGATCGACGGCGACACCGCGGCGATGATCAACAACATCACCTCCGTGCAGAAGGACACCGGCCGTATCCTGACCTACCAGACCGCCGTGTTCGTCGTGTTCCGCGACGGCAAGGTTGTGTCGATGAAAGGGGTGGCGGACACCTTCGACATGGCCGAGCAGGTAGTCGGACATCGTATCGATGTCTATCGCGAGCCCGACCTGGCTGCGCCAAAAGACGTGATTGCATTATGAGCGAACCCATCAGCGCCATCGCCCTTCCGGCTTCCGCTCACGGCCGCGACGTGCCCCCCTTCGTTGTGGATTTCTATCGCGCCTATCTCACGCGTGACCACGACCTGCTCGACGCAATTCTCGACGACGATGTCGAATGGCTGCTCGCAGGTCCGGCGGAACAGTTCGATCTCTATGGCTACCGCCGCGGAAAGGCGGAGGCCATCGATCTCGTGACCCGCGTCATGCCCTGCTTCTTCCGCATGACCGATTTCGAGGTCGAGCATATTGTGGTGCAAGGCGACCGCGCCGCAGCCTATGGCCAGGTGCGTGCCCGCCAGCGCGATACCGGCCGCTCGCTCTGCTTCCGCGGCGCGCATTTCCTGCGCTTCCGCAACGGCAAACTGATCGCATTCCGCGGCATTGCCGACACCTTCGACGCCGCCGAGCAGGTGGTGGGCCATCCGATCGACGTCAACAACCGGATCGAGCGGGTATCGCTGGTGCCGGAAGAGGATGAACTGCTGAGTTTGTGAAGCCGGTCGTGCCCGCGCAGGCGGGGACTCACGCGTTCCACGCCTCCGCTGTCATTGCCGGGCTACGCCGTCCGCGTCCGCACGCCGTGGCGCGCGAGGATGTCCTGTACGGTCTTCACGAGTTGATCGCGCGGCACCTTGCGCTGCGCCTCGGCCTGCTTCTGCAGATATTCGTCGCGCCCTTTTTCGAGCTTCGAGAGCTGCGCGCCAACGATGAGGTCCTTCACCACCACCTGTTCGCCTGTCGCATCGTTTTTCTCATCGCTGCCCTGGATCACCACGCAGGGCGCGTTGCGCTTGTCGGCATACTTCATCTGCGGATTGAACTTTCCTGAACCGAGATACAATTCGGCGCGAACGCCCGCTGTACGCAGATCCGCAACCATCGTTTGATAATCTGCGATTCGGTCCTGGTCGAAAACCGTGACGACCACGGGGCCGTAACTTGGCTGTGTATCGTCCTTGTTCACAAGCGCGAGAGCCGCCGCGAGCCGGGACACGCCAATGGAGAAACCCGTCGCGGGTACAGGTTCGCCGCGAAAGCGCGAGACGAGACCGTCGTAGCGACCGCCGCCGCCGACCGAGCCGAAACGCACCGGCCGGCCTTTCTCGTCTTTGGTTTCGAGGAGGAGTTCAACCTCGTAGACCGGGCCGGTGTAATATTCGAGGCCGCGGACGACGGAGGGGTCGATGCGGATGCGGTCTCGCAAGTAGCCCGCCGCTTCTGCAAGCTCGTAAATCTGCCTCAGTTCTTCAACACCGGCTTTTGACGTGCTGTTGTTTCCGAAGTGAACTCGGAGTCCATCGACGACGCCCTTGTTGCTTTCAACGAAGAAAGCTTCTGAGTCTGGCTCGTCGGCAGAAAACTTGTGAACGTCGCCTCTGGCCTTTCTTTCGGTCGGAGTCAGGTTAGTGACGTCTTCTAGCTCAGTTATTTTGCCGCTTTGAAGGCTTGTGAATACCGCCAGTTTTTCGATCTGACCGGAATTGAGACCTGCGCCTTTTGTGAAGTCTCCGCTCTCGTCCTTCCGGCCTTGGTCTAGAAGTTGTTTCACGCCTTCGATGCCAAGCCGATCCAGTTTATCGATTGCCCGCAATACCGTTAGCCGTTTCCCCGCATTCTCATCGCCGCCAAGTCCGATGGACTCCATCACCCCATCCAGCAACTTGCGGTTATTCACCTTCACGACATAGCTGCCGCGCGGAATGCCGAGAGCTTCCATCGTGTCCGCCGCCATCATGCAGATCTCGGCATCGGCGGCCATCGAGGCGCTGCCGACGGTATCGGCATCGAATTGCATGAATTGCCGGTAACGGCCCGGTCCCGGCTTTTCGTTGCGGAACACCCAGCCCTCGCGATAGCTGCGATAGGGCTTCGGCAGCGCGTCGAAATTCTCCGCCACATAGCGCGCCAGCGGCGCGGTCAGGTCATAGCGCAGGCTCAGCCACTGCTCGTCGTCGTCCTGGAACGAGAACACGCCCTCGTTCGGGCGGTCGAGATCGGGCAGGAACTTGCCGAGCGCGTCGGTATATTCGATCGCGGGCGTCTCCACCGGATCGAAGCCATAGTGTTCGTAGACCGAGCGGATTTTCTCCAGCATCGCGCGTGTGGCCGCGATATCGGCGGGGCCACGATCCACAAGGCCGCGGGGCAGCCGCGCCTTCAGTTTGCTCGGTTTGTCGGTCATGAAACGTCAACTTTGCAGATTACGACCTGCAAGAATGCAGATTGTTTGCGGCTAGGTATCAGCGGTACGCGGCAGCGGCAACCGCGGTTCCTTTTTCCCTCCCCCCGCGAAGCGGTGGGGAGGGTCGATCGACGGAGCGATAGCGAAGGAGATCGGGGTGG
>CAZIKZ010000093.1:0-13605 GCA_964539845.1 uncultured Hyphomicrobiales bacterium | reverse complement strand
CGGCAATCCATCAAGCAAAGAAGATGGATGCGCGGGTCATAGGCGAGCGAAGCGACGCCGTCCTTCGGACGGCTATGCCCGCGCATGACGTTACGGCTACCGGCTGCGCCCGTCGACAAATCGGCGTGCCTTCACGTCGGTGAGAAAGAGCTGTGCCAGCCGCCCGGTCTCCAGCATCTCGATCTGCGGCGTCACCTCGAACGCGGTCTTGACCGCATTCATCAACTTCGCCGTTTCGACGTCCGCATCCGCGCCACGCATCAATTCGATCTGCAACAGCAAAGCGTCGATTCCGGACCGGTCATGCACCTCGAGCCGGAAATCGATCACCGCCGGATTGCGATGGATGAAGTCCTCGAAATCCGAGTGATTGATGTTGATGCCCTTCACCTTGAAGAAGCCGGCGGTGCGCGCCGCATGCTGAAACACCGGATAGACCGACAGCGGCCCCTTGGTCGCACCTTGGTCCTTCATCACGCCGATATCGCCCAGACTCCAGCGCAGGAACGGCGTCATCGTGTTGGTATAGAGCGGCGTCATCAGCAGGATACCGGGCGTTCCGGGAGCGACCGGCATACCTGACGCTTCATCCACGACCTCGGTGAAGAACAGGTCGGTCCACAGATGCAGACCGTCATGCGCGTCGGACTCCGAACCCATCGCGCCGCCTTCGGTACAACCGAACTGATCGTAGACTTCGGCGCCCCAGAGCCGCTCGAGCTTCTGCCGTTTCGGCAGAGACAGCGGCTCGGCCGCGCACAGGATCGTCCGCACACCGCATTCGGAAATGTCGAAGCCCTGCTTCTGTGCAAGGCTCGCAAGCTGCAGCCCGTAGCTCGGCATGCCGACCCAGACGCTCGGACGCAGCGTACGAAGCAGGTCGAGCTGCAATTCTGACGGCGTGTTGTTGCCTGCGCCGGCCCAGATCGTCCCGACGCCGAGCATTTCGCCGGAGCGCGCATAAAGCTGGCCGACCGGATGGATACCCATTGGAAACGAAATATGCGCCTTGTCGTCCTTGGTGCAGCCTGCTGCAAGCCAGAGCCGCTGCCACATGTCGAGCCCCGCCTCCATATCCTCGGCCGAACGCGGATAGAATAGCGGGCGCCCGGTGGCACCGCCGGAGCGCCAGTATTCGACCGCGAGGCTATCCGGCGCGATCCCGAAGATCTCGTGAAAGCGATCGGCCGGGATCGTGCGCAGTTCGTCCTTGGTCAGGACGGGAATTTTCAGCCATTCCTCGGGTTGATCGAGGTGATCGACCTTCACGTGATCGAGTCGGCCCTTGTAAAAGGGGGAGAACTTCGCCCGTTCGAACGCCAGGCGCTTCCGCACTTTCTGGATCGCCGCGACCCGCTCGCGCGAGGCGGCGGGAAATGTCAGTTCGCGATACTCCATGGGGCTCGTCCTCACTTTACCGTTGCCCGGATGCGCGCCAGATCATAACTTGGACTTTGACTGAAATTCAAATTCCAATTCGAATTTTCTGGAACGGGTTCGATGGCAGGCAAAGCGGCTGGAACGGCAAGACGCAACGACCGCGCACCGGCTGCGTCGCGCGAGCCGTCACCGCATGTGAAGCAGAAGCAGGATCGCCGCCGCGGCGCAATCCTCGATGCCGCTGCCGGTGTGTTTGCCGAACGCGGTTATTTCAACGCCACCATGAAGGACATCGCCGACCGCCTCGGCATGCGGCCGGCGAGCCTCTATCATTATTATCCATCGAAGGAGGCCGCGCTCGAGGAAATGTGCCGCCTCAGCGCGATCGAATTTTGCGAGCGTTTGCGTGCGGTCATCTCGAAGGATGGCCCCGCGGTCGCGATGGTGCGCGCCGGTATGCTCGCGCACCTGACCAGTGACCGGCGAGCCTATGTCGAGAATTTCGTGGTCTCGCGCCGCAATCTGCCGGCCGGTGTCGTGAAGGAGCTGAACACGTTGGCACGCGCCTACCGGCAGCTTTGGAAAAAGATCTTCGTCCTCGGCGCCGAGCGCGGCGAGTGGCGCAGCGACCTCGATGTGGATGTCGCGGCCGATGCGGTCCTCGCCTTGTGCAACAGCGCGGCGACCACCCTGCCCCGCCGCAAGAATGCCGACGCGGGTGCGGCCCTGAAATGGGTCGAGTTGTTCTTGCAGGGAACGCGGAAGCGGTAGGCCTATTGCGACCGCAATGTCTTCAGCCGCTCCATCCTGGCTTTATGCATCGGGCGCATTGCTGTTACCGCCGTTGCGGCAAGCGGCTGCATCACTCCGCCGCGTGCGGCAGCGGCTCGTAACCAAGCGCGCGGCTGAGTTCACCCGCCCGACCCATCAGAAGCTGCGAAAGCCGCGCCTGGGCCTTCTTGTTGAACCGCGTCGCCGGGATCGTGATGCACAGGCTGCCGAGCACCCGCCGTTCCGAATTGAACACCGGCGTGCCGATCCCGACCGCTCCTTCGATCTTCTGCCCATGTGTGATGGCGTAACCCCGGCTCCTGATTTCGGCGAGGTCGGCAAGCAGCGCCTTGCGCGGTGGCGGCGGCGCGCCGGTCGCCGGCGATGCCCCGGCGTCGTCGATTGCCGCGTCGATCTGCTCCTGCGGCAGGAAAGCCAGCACGGCCCGGCCGGTTGCGCCCCATATCAGCGAGTGCGGCTGAAACAACTCGATCCGATAACGCAACGGATGCGATGAGAATTCGGCGTGCAGCGCCATCACCTTCCGTCGCTCCGGAATATATTGCAGCAGGCAGCAGGTCTCGTCGCAGTCCTGCACCACCGCGCGCATGAACGGCTTGGCGACATCGACGGTGCGCACCTTCGAAGCGAGCAGCGAGGACAACCGCACGAGTTCGAGGCCCGGCGCATAGATCGGGCGGTCCGCGCTGCGTTCGACCATGCCCTCGTCGGCAAGGAGACCAAGCAAACGATGCACCGTGCTCGCCGGCAGCTTCAAGGTCTGACAAAGAAACTTGATCGATACCGGGCCGTCGGATTCCGCGAGGCAGGCTAGCAATTGCACGACACGCGCAACCGTGCCTGCTGCGGATGCATCGCGCATTTTCGTGGACGTTGCATTCGCATCGCCCTGCACAGGTCCGGGCATCGCTCTCGTTCTCCATCAGGTCGCAACCAGCCGTCACAATACGAATGACGTGAATGCCGTCAACGCAATTTTCCGTTCAGTGGAATCATTGACCATTGAGCGGAACTGAGGCACACAGTTCGACGAAGGAAGAAGAACAATATTCACGACAGCGGAACAATTGCTGTCGTCCGGAGGAGCAAGGAAAATCCCATGCATCTGCCTCGTTTTGTCTTCGCTGCAATTGTCGCACTCGGCGTTTCTCCCGCGCTTGCCCAGCAATTTCCATCGCAGCCGGTGCGCGTGGTCGTGCCGTTCCCGCCCGGCGGCGGCACCGACATTCTGGTGCGCCTGATCCAGGACAAATACGCCGCGAAACTCGGCCAACCGGTCGTGATCGACAACCGGCCGGGCGCCAGCGGTAATATTGGCGGCGGCGTGGTCGCAAAGTCCAAGCCCGACGGCTATACTCTGCTCGTGCAGGCTACGATCGTCGGAATCTATCCGACCGTGTTCGCCAGTCTGCCCTACGACCCACAAAAGGATTTTGCCTGGATCGGCGGCGTCGCGGAATCGCCCGCGGTGATCGTCACCAATCCGAATTCCAAGCTTAAGACCATCGCCGACCTGATGGCCGAAGGCAAAGCGCGGCCCAAGCAGGTGAATTTTGCCTCCGCTGGCGTTGGCTCTCCGCAGCATCTTGCGACCGAGCGTCTCGGCAGGCTCAATAATGTCGAGTTCACGCACGTGCCCTATAAGGGCTCGGCGACGGCGGTCACCGATCTTCTGTCCGGCGTTCTCGACTTCGGCACGCTCAGTCTCAGTTCTGTGCTTCCCCTGATCCAGGAAGGAAAGCTGCGCGCCCTCGCACTCGCGAGCGACAACCGCAGCAAGCTCATGCCGCAGGTGCCTACCATCAAGGAAGCGGGCCTGGGCGATGTCTCTGGCACTGTCCGCTTCATCATCGGCGCACCGACAGGAACGCCGGACGCTGCGGTCGAAAAACTCAGCGCCGATCTCAATGCGGTCGTGAAGGATCCCGAAATCCAGGAGGGTTTCGCCAAGCGCGGCTACGAGATCACGCTGGCGACGCCGAAAGAGGTCAGCGCGATGGTGCGCGAGCAGAAGGAACTCTGGGATCCGCTCGTCCGCGAGCTGAAGCTCAAGTTCGACTGATCCAGGAAACGACTCGCGGAGATGATTGCGTGACCGCACCGCTTGGCTTCATCGGGTGCGGTCATATGGGCGGCGCCATGGCGCTCCGCCTCGCGGAGGCAGGATATCCGCTCGTGGTGTGCGATCCGGACGCCACGCGACTATCCGCTCTCACTGCTAAAGGCGCGACGGCTGTGGCGACGCCGCGCGCGGTCGCCGACCAAGCGGAGATCGTTTTCGCTTGCCTGTCCGCACAGAAGATCAGCCGCGATGTCGCCTATGGCGACAACGGCGTGGTCGGAGGCAAGGCGATCCGCATCTACATTGAATCTTCGACCATCGGCCAACCGACCATCCTCTCGATCGCCGACAAACTCGCCGCAGCAAATATCGCCGTGCTCGATATGCCGGTGAGCGGCGGCCCAAGCTGGGCACGCGAGGGCAAGCTCACCACGATCCTGTCGGGGCCCGCTGACGCGCGCGCGAGGGTTGCGCCGGTTCTGTCGCATCTCGCCGGACGCACCATCGTGGTCGGCGACACGCCCGGGCTCGCGCAGGTCGCCAAGATCGTCAACAACGCGCTTTCGCTCACCGCCATGATGATCACGTCGGAAGCCATGGTCGCCGGCGTCAAGGCGGGCGTCGATGCCGATGCGCTGATCGAAGTCATCAACGCAGGCACCGGGCGCAATTCGGCGACGGTCGATAAATTTCCGAAAGCGGTGCTGCCGCGCACATTCGCCTATGGCGGCCCGGTCGGCATGGGCATCAAGGACATGGAGCTTTACTGCGACCTCGGCCGTGCGTTGCAAGCGTCGACGCCGATCGGCGAGCGGGTCGCCGCGCTCTGGCAGATCATCACAGACGATATCGGCGCGAACAGCGACCTGACCGAGATGGTTCGCCACTTCGAGAAGATCGCGGGTGTCGAGGTGCGCGGCAAGCGGCCGTAAATTTTCAGTTCGAGTACAGGAGCCGGAGTCACCCATGAAAAGAATTATCACCGCAGCGGCATTCTTTGCTGCTTTGACAGGTTCCGCGTCGGCGCAATCCGATTATCCCAATCGCCCCGTGACCATCATCGTCAACATCACGCCCGGAAGCGGCACCGACCTGATAGCCCGCACGGTCGCCGATGGATTGAAAACCACGCTGAAACAGACAGTCGTGGTCGAGAACCGGCCCGGTGCCGGTGGTTCGATCGGCGCCAATGTTGTCGCGAACTCGGAGCCCGATGGCTATCGGCTCCTCGTTACGTCGTCCGCGATCGCTTCGCTGCCGGCTGTCCAGACATCATTGCCCTATGACACCGAGAAGGATCTCACACCGATTATCCCGCTGGCTAATCTTCCTGCGGTGGTGTGGGTGTCGCCTGCCAAGGGCATCCGCACGCTCAACGAGCTGATCGAAAAGGCGCGCAAGGCGCCGGGCGAAGTGATGTTCGGCTCGAGCGGTCTCGCCAGCGCCTCGCATCTCGAGGTCGAGCGTATGCGCGCAGCCGCCAATATAAAGCTGACGCATGTGCCCTATCGCGGCGCACCGGAAGCGATCGCGGATGCTGCCGCAGGCCGGGTCGATTTCGTGATCGCTCCGCTCGCCTCGGGTCGCGCTTTCATGGACAGCAAGCTGCTGATCCCGATCGCATCCACCACACAGAAGCGCTCGCCGCTGATCCCCGACGTACCTGCCATTGGTGAGAGTGGCCTGAAAATGCGCATGGGCGCCTGGGTCGGCCTGCTGGGACCGAAGGGTATGCCAGCCGACCTGGTCCAGAAGATTCACGCGGCAACCATCGCGGCGCTCGAATTGCCGGAAACGAAGGACCGCTTCGCAAAGATCGGTGCTGAAGTCATGCCGGTCTCGCCGGCCGAGTTCAAAAAGATGATTTCCGACGAGATCGCCGAGAACAAGGAATTACTCGCGACCCTGTCGAGCGAAAAGAAGTAGTTATATCCGTCCATTTCCACGAAGCAGAAACCCGGAACGTTGGTCCCCGTTTTCGCGGGGACCAACGCATAGCCGGCTATTCCCCGCGCTTTGCGAAATAGGTATCGCGGTCGTATTGCGCTCCAACATGCAGCCCGCCATCGACGATCACATGCGTACCGGTGCAGCCGCGCGAGGCATCGGAGCAGAAGAACAGGATTGGATCGGCGATCTCGTCGGGTGTCAGCCAGCGCCCGAGCGGGACTTGCCTCGGCACCGCCGCCCTGCTCTTCGCGTCGATCTTAGCATCCATCTGCGGCGTCATGACCGGTCCCGGCAACACCGCGTTGACGCGAATATTATCGCGCGACAGTTCGAACGCCGCATGTCGCGTCAGACCGAGCACGCCCGACTTCGCGGCGGTGTAGCTCACGCCATTGTTGAACGACATCTGGAACGCCGCGAGCGAGCCGACCGTGACGATCTGCCCGCCGCCGGCGCGGCGCATCGCCGGCGCCGCCGCCTTGATGCAGTAGAAAGGCGCTGTGAGGTTCAGCCCGACGATGCGGCCCCAATCGTCCGGCGTCGCACTGTTGATCGTGGTCGGCGAACCGCCGCCCGCGACATTGACCAGGATATCGAGGCGACCGAAGGCGGCTTCCACCGCGTCGACGGCGCGGCTCACATCGTCCCACTGCGTTACATCGAGGCAATGCACCGACAGCGACCCCGACGACGACGCCTTGAGTTGGTCGAGCCTGCCCTGATCGCGGTCGAAAGCCGCGACCTTCGCGCCTGCTGCCAGGAAACGCTGGACCGTAGCGGTTCCGATGCCCCCCGCGCCGCCCGTTACGATCGCGACGCGGCCTGCAAAATCTTGATTGCTCATTTGCGCCTATTTTCCGATTAGCGGAAAGACCTTTTGTTGAACGGAATGATATGGACTGCTACCAGATTTGCCAAGAACACTTACGAGCGTGTGCGGCGACACTTGCCGCAAATCGACGGACCGCATCCCTTCAAGGAGAACGAAGATGACTGCCAGTGTGAGTGACATCGCGAAGGTGATGCAGACCCCGCTCAAGCTCAACAGCAAGCCGGGCGACAAAATCCTCGTCATCACCGACACCAAGATGGACCCGGTGCTCTGGCAGGGATTGCAGCAAGCCGCCAACGAGCTGCAGATGGAACCTGCGATCGCGATCATGAACGCGCGCGCGGCCCATTCCTCGGACCCGACAAGTTCGATCCGATGCGCGGCGCTCGATCCGGAACTCGACCTCATCATCTATCTCACTAGCACGGCGATGGCGCATGCCCGCATGACCGACGAGCTGATCGACAACAACAAGCGCTTCATCCTGATGGAGGAGCTCACACCGGCCATGCTCGGCCCGAACGGGCCGGCCACCGCGGATTATAATGAGATGAACGATGTCGGCTTGCGGATCGCAAAAGCCTACACCGAAGGCGATACGTGCCACGTCACCTGCGCGAACGGCACCAATCTCACCGCAAGCATCAAGGGCCGGCCCGGCCGCTCAATTGCCGGCATTCCGATCCGGCTGAAGCCGGATGGCGGCGGCGGCTGCGCATTCCCGGACGGCGAAGCACATGTCTGCCCGGTGGAAGGCACCGGCAATGGCACCGTGGTGTTCGACCTCACCGCGCATTCGGTCGGCGCGATCAAGGAGCCGCTGAAGCTCACCATCGAAGATGGCTGGGTCACGAAGGTCGAAGGCGGGCGCGAAGCCGGGATCTGGCGTGAGATCCTGGAGAAGACCGGCGACAAGAACAGCTATAATTGCCCGGCGGAGATTTCGATCGGCCTCAATCCGAAAGTGACACCGACCGGTTCCATGCGTACCGACAAGAAGATGTACGCCACCTCCCATATCGGAGTCGGCGACACGATCGCACTCGGCGGCACATGCCATGCCAAGATCCGGCTGGAAGGCGTGATCCGTAAGCCGGAAATCTCCGTCGACGGAAAGACGCTGACGCGCGACGGAAAGATCATCATCTGACACAGCCAAGGTTCTGTCCGATGCGCATGATCTCAGCGGCCGAAACGGTCGACGCACTCACGATCGCGGAAGCCGCAGAGATCATCGCGGAGACTTACAAGGCTCTGGCCAATGGCGCCGTCGAACCGTCCACGCCATCGGCGATGCGGATTGCAGGTCCGCCGCATCGCATTCAGCTGAAAGGCGCGATCCTCAAGAGTGACGGCATTGCCGGGGCGCGGCTCAGTTCTCGCGGTCATCCGCGGCTCATGTTGTGGGATCTCCAAAGCGGCGCGCCGATCCTCTTCCTCGAAGAAAACTGGCTCTACGCATTCCGCACAGGAATATCCGGCGCAGTGACGGCGCGCTGGCTGATGCCGTGTCCGAACCCACGGATTGCCCTGATCGGCGCCGGCGCCATCGCAACACACATGGCGCGCGGATTTGGGGAGCTCTGCGCGTCGGCACTGATTCAGGTCGCTTCCCGAACACGGGAATCAGCCGAGCGGCTCGCGCGCGAGGTCGGCACCCCGACTGTGCGTGTCACCGTCGCCGATTCAATCGAGCAGGCGGTACGCGACGCAGACATCGTCGCGACCATCACAACCGCTTCAACACGTATCGTGGAGACCGGATGGATCAAACCGGGCGCGACCGTTCTGTCGATGGGCGGCGGACCCGAATTCGATATCGGGGTCTGGCGCAACGCGTCGCATCGCTTCGTCGACGACCTCGATTACGCGCTTTATCAGGGCGACCTCTCGTCCTGGGTCAAGGATGGTATGCTGACTGAAGCCGAGATCAAGGCGGATATCAAAGGCATCGGGGAAGTCGCCAACGGCCGCTGGCACGGGCGCAATGATGCAAACGAATCCACCCTGGCGGTCATCCAGGGGCTAACCGCGCTCGACCTCGCGCTGGCTTATCGGATTTTGCAAAAGCAAAGCTGACACCCCGGTGTCATTCCGGGACGCGCGTGAAACGCGCGGACCCGGAATCCAGGAGCGGCGAGTGTAGTGTTCATCACTCTGGATTCCGGGTTCGCGTGCTGCGCACGCGCCTCGGAATGACGAAACGACTATTCGGCCTTCTCATTCCCCGCAATCTCCACCCGCTCCGGATGCGCCATCAGATAGCGTCCTGCCACATCGGTCCCGAGCGTATGGACATAGAACGCCGTGATGTCGCCATCGCGCGCGTCCATCACCGGAGACGGGGCGGAGACGATGACCAGCCGCCCGCAGCGGCCGATCCAGTCGATATGCCTGTGACCGTGCATGACGATCGCGCGCCGGCTGAGCCGCTGCACCTGCCGGACAAACCAGGAGCCATTGATCAGCGCGGTTCCGATCCGTTCCGACAGCGCCTGCGCCCGCGTCGGATATTCCACCAGATGATGATGCAGCGCGACGATCCATTGGGCCTTGGGGAATTGGCGCGCCACCGTGTGCATCGCGCGTGTCTGTTCCGACGACATCAGGCCCAGTGCGTTGGTGAAGGAAAAATGCGTCAGCGCGGTCGAGTTCAGCAGAAAGATTCCAAGCCCATCCTCGGTCTCGGGCGGCAACACGATTGGAAATGCCTCGGCCCACAATCCCGCAAGTTTAGGCGACAGCCGCAGCGATCCGGTGTCGGCGAAGACCGCAATGTCTTCAGCATAGGGTGCGAGTGCCTGCTCGAGCGTCTTCCCGAGACGCCGCGTGACCGGATCGACGACGTGCGTTCGCGACCCCTGCACCGCATTGATACCTGACAGCGTACGCATCTCGCGTAGACGACGGCCCGGACTGGTCGGAAAATCGAGCCTGGCCGGATTGGTGCGGTCCACCACATTGATATCGTGATTGCCGGGAAGGATCAGGGTTCGCGCCGCAAGCTTCGGGTGCGCCAGCATCGCCGCGTAGAATTCCGCCCATTCGGCAGAGCGCCCCGCATCGGTGATGTCGCCGGTTATCAGGATGTGGTCGAACGGCCTCTGCGCATGCATCGCCTCGAGTTGCACGAGAAGCCGTGTGAGCCGCCCGTTGCCGCTCGGCCCCAGACGCCCGCTCTCGATACGATAACCGAAACGCTCGCCGACAATATGCACGTCGGACAGATGCACCACCCGCCACGACTTCGTCAGCACACTGGCATCGACAAAGTCCGACCAGCCGCGCGGCTGATCCATCGAGGCATCGGCGAGCCCCCATACGAATGCCACTGCCGCACAATAGCCGAAAAGGATGACACCGGCATTGGCGAGCGCCGGCACGACAAGCGTGAGGGGCGACAAGAGATCAGAAAATTCCGCGCTCCAGCGCGAATGGGGGCCGATCAGCCAGACAAAAAACAGCGACAGCACACAGAGGAAAATGCCGGCCGCCGCCGCGCTGAAGGCGCGCAATCGCGCGCGGCGCTCCTCATCGAGCCACCGTCCGAGCGCAATCTCCGCGAAGTGGCTGATCACTTCGCGATACAGCGCATAGAACGGTTGAACCGCCATTGCGTTCAGCGCCCAAAAGGCCTGCTCGGCGATGCGGAAGATCGTGCGCCCGCCAAACCAGCCGATGGCAAGCACGACAAAGATGAACGCGAAGGTCAGCAGGCCGCCATAGGTGGAGCCCACGCTGCGCGAGAAGGTCGTGAGCCAGGCCGAGCCGACCAGGGGAGTGAGCCCGAGCAGGAAGCATGGCACCGCCACCAGCAGCAGCCACGCCGCTACAAGCTTCGGCAGGCTGACCTCGGCCAGGAGCGTGCCGGCAAGCGACAGAAGCGAACGGCCCTTGGTGCTGGAAGCGTCGTCCTCGATATCGCCTTTTCGCGGATCGAGCAGCGGGGTCATCCGGCCTCTGTCACTCTGTTATCAAGGTCGCGCGGCCTGCTTGACACTCGCGAAACCGCTCCGACACAAATTTGTCGGTAGCCTCTCAAAAGGCAGAGAAGGCTCGGCCCGATCTTTAGGGCCTGGGCCGCAGGGACACAAGGGGCCGCCGTCGAGCCGCCTGGCGGCCGGCGATCGTCGGAATCTATCTCTTCAAATGCCCGTCGAGGGTGACATTCAGCTTCTGAAAATGCTCACCGATATCCCGGCGGATTGACTCCAGCGAACCGAAACAATCGGTCAACGCTGAAATGCGCCCTTCAATCTCGTTCTTGCCTTTCGACAGGCGCTCGAGCCGATCGCCGATCATTCCGTCGTCATCCTTCTCAAGCGACAGCAAAGCAGTTTCGACATTTTTCTGCTGAGCGAAAACCTCGTTGACGAGGGACTTGATCCCCGTCTCCGTGCTTCGCAACGGCGCCATCTCGCCCTGCAGCTGCACCAATTGGTCCCGCAGTTGTTCCAGCTTTCCAAATATCGTCTCGAGCCCATCCAAACGCGTGTGACCGCGATTGAGAAACCCTTCCGATTCCTCCAGCCGCACGTCGAGGCCTTTTCCGTTCTCATCCTTTTCAAGGTCACCGAGCGCACGCTCTATCAGGGCCTGGCGCTCCTTCACTTCGCCGAGCATCGGCTCGATCACACGCCGCTTCTCGGAGACAGTCCCCAGTTGCGTGCGCAGCGCATGCTGGCGGCGCCGGATCTCATCGATACGGCTCTGCAGATCAACAGCCTCGTTCTGAGACGCCTGCTGCGAATTCTGCCCTTCGGTCAATGTCAGACGCTTCTGGATATCGTCGATGATCGCAACCGGATCGGTCCCGACAAGATGTCGCACCGCGGAGTCGGCACCGGTCTGCTGATCGTCGACACCCGACACACCGGTGCGGATGCCATTCATTCTGTCCTGGAGAATGCCGATGGCCTTGCCCTGCTGCGCGATCTTGCCGGATTGCCAGATCGCAGCAATCAAAACGCAGAACATCGCCGCAATAGCTACGAATATCGCAATCTTCTGCTCGATCGGCCAGGCCAGAACGGCGTTTAGGGCGGCGCTCGGGGCCAATCCAAGGCTTTGCTGAAGGACGATCAGCGCGACGACAAGAAGCGCGCAGCTTACGATTAGAACAATACGCATCATGAAATTCCCCAGAGTCGCCGTGCCCCGCAGGCGGAACCTCTTAGGCGAATTCCGCTTCTATGCAAGCGCGCGGCCGCAAATCTTGGGCTGGAAAGCGGCACGCGGCGCGGTGAGTTGGCACGAGAAGTCTCGTGTATTCGCGGCTTTCCTCAACAAGCGTGGGGCTCGACTACCATCCATCGCAGCGATCAAAAGTCTGAGAGATTGCATCTTATGGCGAGCGCAAGTGCCGCCGGCGATATTGCGGCAACGACCGGCACGTACCGCACGAGCGAATACAACCGATGTCCGGAAAATGGCTGGTGGTGACGCGGCCTGGCGGGAGTTTCAGCCTTTAGAAGACTTTATTGGCCCACGGTGAATGTCGGAAGCAGCAGCAAGGCAATGATTTTGTTGATCTTTGTTCGTTCCAATCGTACTCGCCGCGCTTTCTCGTCGACAAGATCGCTCACACAGGACCGCCATTGGTGTGCCGATCGGCGAAGGCCTCGACCTGCCGTCCTTTCATCACCGTTCCGTCGTCGTTGACAAGTTCGCAGATCACACCACCGGAGGCAGATTTGCAAGCTTGCACAGATCCACGGCACTTTCCGTATGCCTTGAGGCCTACACCAACCGCAAGTTCATCTCACAAGGATAATCGCTGGAATTCAGTAAACGCCGGTGTACGCGATTTCGGACTAACAAGCGCTTGGCTGATCCTCGCGGACACGCGAGGATCGGCCTTTGATCCGCGAAGCTATTTCTTGCCAATCGCGGCCTTCGCACCACGAACCAGCGATGTATCGACCGGCGCGCGTTGCCGACCGGCCTTCCTGATCGGCGACGCCCCGCATCGTGCCTTCAACTAGGCTACCCTTCGATTGCGAGTCTTGACGACGCTTATGTCCAACCGCAAGGTGGATGCCATGATCACCCTCCGCGAAAAACTCAAATCCCGTTTTGCCCGCCGCGACCACGTTATCGGTTTGGCGCCGAAATTCACGTCTGCCGACCTTGTCGCGGCTGTCGCGCCGCGCTTCAATTACATCTTTATCGATTGTGAAACGGCCGGCCCGGATATCGAAAGCATTCCGCACCTGGTCCGCGCGGCGCATCTGGGCGGCGCATGCGCTGTCGTCCGCCCGTGGTCGAAGGATATGGGACTTCTGCGGCGCTATCTCGGGTGCGGGATCGACGGCTTCATGATGCCCGATGTCGAGAGCGTCGCGGAGATTTCGGCCGTACGGGGGCTGATGAACGAGATTTACCCCGACAGCGGTGACACGCTGATCTATGCGGCCCTGATCGAGACGGTGAAGGGTGTCGAGATTGCGCGGGACATCATGCTCGCCGACGGTTGCGACGTCACCTATATCGGGACGTCTGATCTCGCGGTGTCGTACGGACTGCCGCGACGCGGCGATCATGCACAAGTGCGCGACATCACGTTTGGTATCCTCGACACGGCGCGCAC
>CAZIKZ010000092.1:0-13675 GCA_964539845.1 uncultured Hyphomicrobiales bacterium | reverse complement strand
GTCGGCGCCTCTCAGAGCATGGCGCGGGCGCAGGGCCTGTCGATTTCCTACTACGTCGTACTCGGTATCGGGATCGCCGGCGCCCTGAGCGCGCTCGGCGGGTCGATCCTCGCGCAGAACCAGAGCTTTGCCGACGTAAACATGGGCTTCGGCGTCTTGGTTAACGGCCTAGCCTCTCTCATCGTCGGCGAACAGTTGATCGGCCGGCAAACTCTTGCACGCCAGCTTGCGGCGCCACTGGTGGGCGCCGTGGTCTATTATCAGGTCGTCAGCTTTGCGCTCGCGCTTGGCATGCAGCCGTCCGACCTCAAGCTGCTGACCGGACTTTTCGTGCTGATCCTGCTCGGCCTGCCGCTGCTGAAAGGCAGAACTGCTAGGCAGGATACGCTGGCGTAGTGGTGCGTTGATACGGCCTCTGCACTCAGTGCAACTGTCCTATACGCATCACGCACACAGGTCGTTCGCACCGGCCAGCTGACGCCGTGCACGGCTTGCAAGCTCGCAATCGGCAACGAAGTTTAAAGCTTTGGTTAATTCGCAAACGCGACGCGCACACGCACTCGTCCGCACAACATGCGTGTAACTCTCTGCGATTTCACACAAAACGATCCAAAGTGAACACGCTCGGCTTAGTTCCAATTCACACGCATACGACGTGATCACGTCTGCGCGTAAATTTACTTGGCTAAGCGTATGGGTTAACAATTCCTTACCTCAAATGCGGTGGGGCTGTAACCAAATGGCGTACATGTCTGTTGCGTCGCCGGCTCTTGTTCAGAGCCCGCGTGAACGATCACGGTCAGGCCGACTTCGGCATCTGCTGAGCGCGCGCGACCTCACAATCGACGATGTCGATGATTTCTGTCAGGCGGCGGACGATTTCGAGTCCGGCCTTGCGCCCCGGCAGCAATTGTTCGGTCGCACGATCGCGCTGTTGTTCTTCCAGTCCAGCACGCGCACCCGGCTAGGCTTCGAGTCCGCGGCCGTGGCGCTTGGCGCGCATTGCATCGGCATGGAGGACATGTCCGCATCGCGCACCAATGCCAGCATTGGAGAGTCGATTGAGGATTGCGCCGCGGTGATATCGCGTCTGGCAGACGCGATGGTGGTGCGACACCACGAATGCTCCGCAGCCGCTCGTATGGCTGCGACATCCATTGTGCCGGTTATCAACGCAGGCGACGGGTGGAACGAGCATCCGAGCCAAGCACTGATCGATATCCACGCCATGCGGCGCGGCCTCGGCACCCTGCACGGAAAGAGCATTGCATTTGGCGGCGACCCACGTGGCCGCGTGGTGCGTTCGCTGATCCAGCTGCTTCGTTTCGAGGGCGTGCGGGAAATCGTGTTTTGCCCGCCTGCTCACTATGAGATTCCGGAAGACATCGTTACGGCCGTGGCCGAACATCAAATCCGGCTGCGCGTTATCACCGATATCGATACCGCGCTGGTCGAGTGCGATGCTGTCATGATGTCACCGTACGATATGTCCGCCATCGGCGAGCCGCCAGCATCGGGCTATGTCTCGCCCCATTTCACGCCGAAGCATTTTGCTGTTACGGCAGAAAAGATCGAGCGGCTTGGGTCGAAGGCTCTGCTCTATCATCCGCTGCCACGCTTCGACGAAATCGATCCGTCGTGCGATTCACTGCCGAATGCGATGTATTTTGAGCAGGTCCGCCTCTCAAAATTCATGCGAATGGCCGTGCTGGAACGTCTGCTGACCGCCAACTAGGCGATCTCACGCAAGGTCGTGTCGGTCTAGGACGCGACCTTGCGACGCTGCTGCAAGCGCTGATCGGAGAGCTGCGTTGCCAGTTTCGTCGAAGCCGGGAAGATCGGCTCCTTGATCAGCTTGCGGAGTTGCCGCACGGGCAGCGGCTTGCTGAATAGATAGCCCTGAATCGCATTGATGCCAAAGCTGCGCAGACGCTCAAGCTGAACCTCTGTCTCGACGCCTTCGGCAATGCACTCCATGCGAAGCTCCCGCGCAATCAACGCGGTACCGTTTACAATCGCGGAGGTGCGCGGTGACTCATCGACCTTCTGCGAAAATTTCCGATCGATCTTGATCTTGGAGAACGGAAAGTCGTTCAGATAGGCAAGCGAGGCGAAGCCCGTTCCGAAATCGTCAAGCGAAATGCCGATCTTCATGCCACGCAGTTCATCGAGAATGCCGAGCGTCGCCGCATTGTCATCGATAAACACGGATTCAGTGATTTCGAGGTCTAACCGGTTCGGCGCCAGACCGGATTCTTCAAGCGCTGCGCTGACACGGTCTATGATCTCGCGCCCGTGACGGAATTGAACAGGCGACAGATTCACGGAGACCTTGATGTCGGGGCTCCAATGGGTCGCCTCGACGCAGGCCTTCGTCAGAACCCAGGAGCCGATCGATGCGATCAGTCCGGTCGCTTCCGCGATCGGGATGAACACGTCGGGTGCGATCGGACCAAGCTCCGGATGGTTCCAGCGTAACAGCGCCTCACAGGAAATCGCGCGCCCGGACCTTGGATCGACGATCGGCTGATAAACGACATCGAGCTCTCCCCTGCTCAGAGCCCGCTGCAAATCATGCTCCAGCGCCACCCGGCTCTCGTATTCACGGGACAGCTCGGCAGTATATTCGACGATCTGACCCCGGCCGCGTTTCTTGGCTTCATAGAGCGCGAGGTCGGCATTGCGGAGCAGCGCATCCATGGTTGATTCACGCTGCGCCAGCGCACAGCCCACACTGGCCCCGCAGACGCTTCGCGTCATTTCGATCGCAAATGCATCCGAGAATTTGGTCAGAATGTTTCGTGACACAGCCGCCATATCGAGGGCGCGCGCCCCGACCAGCATCACGAGAAACTCGTCACCACCGACACGGGACACTTCATCGCCCGGCCGCAAGGCGGACCGAATACGTTCTGCCGCCTCCTTCAGGACAGCGTCACCAACCGGATGCCCCAGAGTGTCGTTGATGTCCTTGAAACGGTCGAGATCGATCGCAATGAGCGCGATTTCACCATGGACCGGTGCCAAAAAGCGCCCCTCTAGCAGACTGAGGAAGGCAGCACGGTTCCAAAGTCCGGTCAGCGCGTCTCGCTGCGCAAGCGTTTCGATCCTGCGAAAAGCCTGATGGCGCGATACCAGGTTGTCGTAAACGCTACGGCAGATAACGATGGTGCCGAGATAAAGCGCACCGATGAATATCGCGAGAACCGTATGCGCGACGTCGGCGCGCAGGATCAGTGCCAGCGTGAATGGCAGGCATGTAAAGCTGACCTGCCCGATCGTGATGAGCGGACGGCTGGCATTGCGCGACGAAACGCCCGCGATATATCCGATCACGCAGCAGCCAACGAGAATTTCGATATCGGTGCCGGGATGTACGGTGACCGCGTAGGCACCGGCAATGCCGACGAGACCGGAGAACGCCCATGCGCCGAGGAGCGCGATCAGTTCCCACCGCTTCAACGCCGCGACGTCATCCGGATCGTGCTCGACGCGATGATAGAAGCTGGCTGCAGCACTGCGCGCGACGCCGATCAGCAGAAATCCTGCCGAGATCGCCGCAAAAACCAGATCGCCGCTGAGCATCCAGGCAACTGTCGTCACGGTCGCGGCGGCGGCAGTCGCGATGAACAGAGGCTTCGCCGTGCTCGTCGCGCCATAGAGGGCGCGTACGAGTTCAAAATGCAGGACCGGATCGGGGACCGACCCGTTCACGCGATCGACAAAGCGGGATATGGCTGCCGCGAGCCTCATGAAAAAGCGTTCCGATCGAGCAGTTGCCCGTTTGATCCACCGCCATTATTCGGTGAACTTGTTAAGGAACAGCCCTTTCAGAGCGGTAAAGACGGCGGTGCGGACGCTACAGCGAAACTGTCGATGAAGTCGGGAAACAGAGTGTTATCACCGCACCTGCGCGCGGCATCATCGTCAGATGCACACGCGATTACGTTTGATTAACCATCAGTCGCTGACTTTCATTAACCACGTCGCGCGCGCAAGCCGGCCGAGCGTCAGCAAACATCGCATCTCAGCAGCCGAAAACCGGCTTTGCACAAATGCTATCTGCCACCCGGCGCGATGCTATTTGCTACCCAGCCGACGGGCGAAAGTGAGCGCCACAAGGCTGATGACGGCCGCGAACATGAGATAGAAGGCCGGTGCAAGCTTGCTGCCGGTTGCCTCGATCAACCACGTATTGATGAACGGCGCAAAGCCCCCAAAGATCGCAACGCCGAAAGCGTAGCTGATCGATAGACCGGTCGTACGCATGCGGGCCGGAAACAATTCCGACATCAGGGCGCCGAGCGGCCCCATATATCCCGCCATCAACACACCCATGATCCCTTGCACGATCAGCAGCGTCTGAAGGGTCGGCACGGCCGCGAGCCATGAAAACAGCGGATAGATCAGAACCAGTGTGCCAATGGCCGAGATGAAGGCGATCGGCAACCGGCCGATGCGATCCGACATCGCGCCGAAGACCGGAATCAGCATCACCTGAATCACGCCGGTGAGTAATCCTCCCAGGAAGCCGCCAGAGGCGGTGAGCCCAAGCTGCCGGGTCGCGTAGCTTGGCATGAAGAGAATTGTGTACATGGCCACGGTGCACAACACGACTGCGCCAAGTGAAACCAGGAGCCGCTTCTTGCTATCGGAAAAGGCTTCGCGCAGGGGCGAAGTCGAGACCCGCATCGACTGAAACTCCATCGTTTCGTCGACATGGCGGCGGATGTAATAAGCGACCGGCCCGATCAGCAATCCGAACAGGAAGGGAATACGCCATCCCCAGCTCTCGATCTGGGCTGTCGACAAGGTCGTGGTCAGCGTCACACCGATAGCGGTCGCGAGGATGGTGGTGATGCCCTGGCTTGCAAACTGCCAGCTCGCGAAAAAGCCTCTCCGGTTCGGATTTTGCTCTGCGAGGAATGCAGTCGCGCTGCCGAATTCTCCGCCCGCCGAAAAGCCCTGTATCATTCGCGCGAACACAATCAGGAGCGGCGCGAAAACGCCAATCGCAGCATAGGTCGGCGCAACGCAGATGATTGCCGTGCCGATCATCATGAGAAAAATTGTCAGCGTGAAAGCCGCCTTGCGTCCATGGCGATCCGCGTAATTTCCAATCACCATCGCGCCGAGCGGCCGCATGAAGAAGGTCACGCCGAATGTTGCGAGCGCAAGAAGCAACGACACCGTCTCATTCCCGGTCGGGAAAAACAGCTTCGCCATGGTGACGGCAAAGAAGCCATAGATAACGAAGTCGAACCACTCGAGCGCGTTGCCGACCGAGGCTGCCGCCACCGCTCGCCAGCGGGGGAGACCGCTGGTCGATTTGCTCATTGTGGCCGCCGTCATTCGCAACTTCTCCGTGTGCCCCGTCATCGCGAGGTTGCCATAATGATTCATAAGTGAGTCGGGCGCTTCACGCCGCAATTTTGCGTCAGAACCGCACTCCGCAGTCCGTAAATCGTGTTGAGACGCTGCACGAATTTTGTCGTGAACCGAAGAACCCGGAACAATTTTGACTATGTTGCGGACTTGGCGGACAGATCGTGCATCCATCAGGGATTCGAGTGCCATGCAGTCTTTCGTCTACAACGCCCTCCCGTCTCGCGTGATTTTTGGCAGCGGGACCATTTCAAAGCTGAAGTCCGAGATCGAGCGGGCCGGATGCCAGCGCGCGCTCTTGCTCAGCACACCGGAACAGGCGGACGCTCTCAGCGAGATCGCGGCATCGCTGGGCCCGCTTGCGGCCGGGACCTTCACACAGGCGGCGATGCATACGCCGACCAATGTGACCGACCGCGCTTTGACCAAGGTGCAGGAATGCGGCGCAGACTGCACCGTGTCGTTTGGCGGCGGATCGTCGACCGGCCTCGGCAAGGCGATCGCCCTTCGCACCGACCTCACTCAGATCGTGGTGCCAACAACCTATGCCGGGTCCGAGGTTACGCAGATCATTGGCGAGACCAAGGACGGCGTGAAGGTCACTCAGCGTACCCTGAAGGTGCTCCCTGAGATCGTCATCTACGATGTGGATTTCACCTTGAGCCTGCCGCAACGCCTGTCCGTGACCTCGGGCACCAATGCGATCGCGCATGCTGTGGAAGCGCTTTACGCAGAAGATCGAAATCCGGTGATCTCGATGATGGCCGAGCAAGCGATCGGCGCGATGGGGCGCGCGTTACCCGCGATCGTCTCCGATCCTGGGAACCGGGACGCGCGAGCCGAAGCACTCTACGGCGCCTGGCTGTGCGGTGTGTGTCTCGGTTCAGTCGGCATGGCCCTACATCACAAGCTCTGTCATGTCATCGGCGGCACTTTCGATCTGCCACATGCCGATACCCACACGGTCATCCTGCCCTACGCTATGGCGTACAATGCCAAGGCCGCCCCGGAGGCCGATTCCGCCGTCGCGCGTGCGCTCGGTGGACCGGACGGGACATCCGCGCTTGTCGCTCTGGCGGAGCGGCTGGGTAGCCCGCGCAGCCTGAAATCGCTTGGCATGCCTGAGGCTGGAATCGATCGCGCCGCCGATCTGGCCGCGCAAAACCCGTACTGGAATCCCAAGCTGATCGAGCATGGAGCGGTGCGCGCTTTGATCGCAGCCGCCTGGGCCGGCGATGACCCCAAAGCCGTCGGCTAAATGCGCGGGACCTGAAGCGGCGGAGCCAAGGGTGCGCCCGGTGTAGCCGCCGGCGGCGAAGCAGCGGTGGTCGGTGCTGCCGCCGGAGCGGACGTCACTGACGGAGCGGATTGCGACGACGCGGCAGTCGGTTTCGGCTTCGCGGGGCCAGGCCGTTTGCGCGGCGCGGGGCCTACGGCAACCTTCATGATCTTTGCGACCACAAGGTCGTGCAGCTTCTCGGACTTGTCGATGTTGCCGTGTCCAATGCTCTGGTCGCCGCTCAGATCCATGTTGACGAGCTCGCCCTTGTAACCCTTGGGCGCGGTGACCTTCCGCCCAAATCCATTGAGCTGATACAGGTTGAGTACGTGTTCAACATTCTTGGATATGTCGTGTGAGATCGTCGGATCGAAAAACACGGCAAGCCGGACCGGGATGTCGTCCTTCTCGAGCCGCTCCGTGAGTTGGAACAAGACGTCGGCGCCGAGGGAATGGCCGATCAAAACCACGGCGCCGTTGTGCCCGCGCTTGCGGTCCTCAGCGATCTTGTTGGCGACCGTGAGCCACCCATTGTGATTATGAACCTCGGCTTCGAAGCCCATCGACGACAGTCGTTCCTGAAGCGTGTCCATCCCGAGCGAAAACACATTCAGGAGACCCCGCAGGAGATATACGCGGGTGTCGGTCTTTACCTTGACCGTTGCGGCTTTCGCAGGCTTGGCGGCTGAGGGCTTGGTCTGCGCATTGGCATCAGCCCAGAGCGGCGAGACGGCCAACAGTGCAAGGGCCATAATCGTGGACAATGCGACGCGATATGACACGATCATGCCTGCCCGATTCTTATCAATCACGCTCAAAGCCATACCAGATTAGATCACATCAGATCGAGAAATCGGCCGCTGATGGCGCTTTGCCATCGACGGCCCCCTTTCCGCCGCCCGCACGGCGGGCGGTCAATCCCGGACGACGTCGGCTGCAGCAAGGAGCCTGCGCAACGGAATCGGATCCACGTCAGCACCATATAAAGAGAGCATCGCCGCGACATTCTTATGCGCCGCTCCGTCCGGTTCGGACAAAGGTTCTCCAAACTCGCCCGTCAATCTGAAAAGAAACGCTTGCTCAACCTGCTCGGCAAGCAATTCGGTATCCGCGACGCGCTTCCGCAGCGCCTGCACTTCGGCGACGGCGATTTCCGGCATCTGCTTCAACCCGCGCCGCACCGACCGCAACGGACGCACCACACCGGCTGACCAGGATTCGACCGTCGCGGCGATACGTTGGAGGTCGATATCCCGCAAAATGACGCCGCGCGTCGCGCCCAGCCACGCGGTGTACAACACGACGTTGACATCGATCCCAAACTTGTCCTGGGCCTCAATGCACTCCTCCGCGACACCCGGGGAGGCATAGACCCGCAATGAAAACCGCCAGAATGGGTTATCGATCTCGAGGGCTGCCATCGTTCAGTTCAGCTGTTGTCCGCCTTGCGTGCCTTTCCGCTCCAGCGCCGGACAGTGCCGACATCGATATCAAACAGGTCGAGCACCCGGCCAAGGGTGTGATCGACCATGTCCTCAATCGATTGCGGGCGGGCATAAAAAGCCGACACCGGAGGATAGACGATCGCCCCCGCCTCGGTCACCGCAGCCATACTGCGGATATGGCCGAGATGCAGCGGGGTCTCGCGCAGCATCAGCACAACGCGCCGCCGCTCCTTGAGACAAACATCGGCTGCGCGCGATACAAGATTGCTGGTTGCACCACTCGCGATTTCCGCCATCGTCTTGATCGAACACGGGGCGATGATCATCCCAAGCGTTTTGAACGACCCGCTCGAACAGGCAGCACCGATATCCTGCTCCGGATAGGTGACAGTCGCCAGAGCCTCGACATCCGCGATCGTCATATCGGTTTCGTATGACAGGGTCAGACGCGCAGCCCGCGAAATAACGAGATGGGTCTCAATGCCGGACCCCTTCAAAAGCTCGAGCAGCCGGATGCCATAAACCGCGCCCGACGCGCCGCTGATCCCGACCAACAATCGTTTTGCAGTCAAAACAACTCCTGAAGCTCGCGCCGGCCACGCTTCGACTGTCCCCGCTCATTGCCGGCCGAACCGCCGACGGGACATTGCATCCACGCTCATTAACGAGGTCGGTACCTAGGCTCAAGGGCAAGCCCCGGATATGGCCCCCGCGCCGGATGGAAGCTCCGGAAGGCGTCGATTGGCGCCCGGCGACGAAAGAATGGTCAGGTGCTCAGGGACGACCCCGATCCGGCTTGCCCGATTCCGGGAAAGTCTGCGGCCGCCTGTAGGACAGGACGAGATCGCAGCGCAGGCAAGTGAAGGTATTGTAGCTGGAAGCAACATCCGACCGCTCGGCCTGCATGGTAATCCTGCAGCGCGGACAAAGCCTTAGCGGTGGCATTTCTTGATTCATCAGGGAAAACTGACTGGTTTTTCCAAACCAGCCTTGATCAAGATCAAGCCTTGCGCCGCCGCAGTCCACGGGTCAGGTCGGTCGGACCAGCAGGACCATCCGGACCAACTCGGACAGGCTCCCAGCCTGCATCTTGGTCATGACATTGGCTCTGTAGACTTCGACGGTTCGCGGGCTGATGCCGAGTTCGTGCGCAATCGTCTTGTTCGGCAGGCCCGCCACAAGTCCGTCAAGCACCTGTCGTTCTCTCTGCGACAGGCTTTCAAGCCGCTTTTCGACCTCGCTACGCCGGCCGACACGCTCCTCCTGCGCACGTCTCACCTCAAGGGCGGATTGGACAGCGGTCAGGACACGTTCGTCGTCGAACGGTTTCTCGAGAAAGTCGAGTGCGCCGGCTTTCATCGCCTCAACGGCAAGCTGGATGTCTCCGTGTCCTGTCATCACGATCACGGGGATCATGCAGGACGAGCCGCGCAAGCTTCTGAGGAGATCAAGACCACTCATGTCCGGCATCCGCACATCGGTTATCACACAGCCATCCATGTCCCGCTTGAGCGATTCCAGAAATTGCGTTGCCGATTGATAGGCGACGACATTGAAATCGGCCGCTCGCAACAGAAACGACAGGGAGTCCCGAACGGCCTCGTCGTCATCGATGACGTGAACAAGTTTTGCATTAGACATCGCGAATGTTCTCACTGCCCGCGAGTTTGAGTGTCAAATGGAAAATGGTGCCGCCACCGGAATTGGACTCGGCCCACAGGCGCCCGCCATGCGCCTCAACGATGGTCTTGGAGATGGAGAGGCCGACACCCATCCCGTGCGGCTTGGTGGTCACGAAGGGCTGGAAAAGCTGTGGGATCATATCGGACGACAAGCCGCTCCCGGTATCCGACACGCTGACCCGCACCATCCGCTCGTCATCTGCGGCCGACGAAATGACAAGATGCCGCGTCTCGGTTTCCGCCATTGCCTCGATGGCGTTGCGGATCAGATTGAGCACCACCTGCTGAACCTGCACCTTGTCGGCGAAGACAAGATCGTGGCCCGTATCGAGATCGAAGCGCACCTTTACGCCCTGATCCTTCGCGCCGACCAGCGCCAGCGCACTTGCCTCTTCCAACAGTTTCGAAAGACTTTCGACTTTTCGCTCGGCCTCGCCGCGTGCAACGAAATTGCGAAGCCGCGATATGATCTGTCCGGCGCGCAACGATTGATCGCTCGCCTTGTCCAGCGCTTCGCTCACGAGCGCCCGCGCGTCCTGTGCCTTTCCGTCGAGAATGCGCCGCGCTCCCTTCAGATAGTTCGAGATAGCCGACAGCGGCTGATTCAATTCGTGCGCAAGCGTGGACGCCATCTCGCCCATCGCCGTCAATCGCGAGATATGTATGAGTTCAGCCTGCAATTCCTGCAAGCGACCTTCGGTCTTTTGCCGTTCTGTCAAATCTCGGATGAAGCCGGTGAAAAACAGCTTGTCGTTGGACTTCATCTCACCGACTGCAAGCTCCATCGGGAAGGTCGACCCGTCCTTGCGTTCACCCACGACAACCCGGCCGACACCAATGATCCTCCGCTCTCCAGTGCGGAGATAGCGTCCGAGATAGCCGTCGTGCGCTTCCCGATAGGGCGACGGCATCAGCATGCTGACGTTCTTTCCGATCACCTCGTCTGCCTGTCGTCCGAAAAGTCGTTCCGCGGCGACGCTGAAGGACTGTATCAGGCCCTTCGGATCGATGACGATCATCGCGTCAGGAATCGTTTCCAGGATCGATTTCAGATGCGCCTCGCGTGCGACAAGATCGAGGTTCGTCGCCTCCACCGCCTGGCGCGCCCGCTGAACGCGTGCGCCAAGCCAGGCCAGGCCAAATCCGATCGCGAGAAAAGCAAAGGCATCGACGACGCCGGTCTGGGACAGCGTGGCGCGGGAAAGCCAAGCCTCCAGCGCCACGATCAGGCCGGTTGCAATGCATCCAGGCAGGGGACCGCCCAGAGCGCTGATGACCAGCACCACCGGGACCAGAAACAAATAGACCGACCCGCCGTCGAGCTGTGGAAACACAGTCACACGAGCGGTCAGCGTCGCCACAATAAGGACAGCGCCAAACCCGTAAACGACCCAGATCCGGGAGCTTCCGGCCCGCATAACCGATCTAATTTCCATTTATTTACAACAACATCGCCTCTTACTCCGCGTTGCCCCGCGAAGCACCTACGGGATTGCCCTTAGGTGGAATATCCGAATTTTCCCACGCGCTCGCGCCCTTTACCAGAAACCTACATTGATTTCAGGAGCACGACATGCACGCCGAGGCAGCTACGCGATCGCAAAATCTCAATCGCGCTCCCCTTCTCCACCACACCCCGGAGCAATCGGCCCAGACGATGTTTGGCTCGGTCGAGTTGACCGGAGCACGAATGTCTTTCGCCAAGGATGTCGAAATCTACGGCGAGAACGAGCCTGCCGACTATGTCTACAAGGTCCTCTCCGGCACTGTCCGGGTGTACAAAATCCTGCAGGACGGCCGCCGCCAGATCGAGGCGTTCTACTTCCGGGGCGACATCTTCGGATTGGAGCTTGGCTCCCATCATGCGTCATCGGCCGAAGCCGTATCTGCGTCCACAATCTCGGTGGTCCGACGCTCAACCCTGATGACCGCGATTGCGAAGGACCCGGATATCTCGCAGCGTCTTTGGGCCCATACGGCATACGAACTGGAACAGGCGCGCCGCCATGCGATGCTCCTGGTCAAGACCGCTCAGGAGCGCGTTGCTTCGTTCCTGATCGACATCTCTGACCGGCTTACGGGCGAGGCGGTCGAACTCCCCATGTCACGTCAGGACATCGCAGATTTTCTTGGCCTGACGATCGAGACGGTGTCTCGTACCCTCACCCAATTTCAGCAAACGTCCGCGATCGAACTGGCAACGTCCCGGAAGATGATCCTTCGCAACCGGCAGGCTTTGATCAATCTCGACTCGTGAGCATAGAGGCACTCCGAAGCTCCGACGTATCAAATAAGCGCGGCCTCAGGGCCGCGCTTTATTCTTACTCCGCTTTATTCTTACAGCGGAGCAACCGCGCGTATCGTCAGCGGAGAGAATTCAGAAAGGCAATAAAATCTGCGACCTGATCCACATCGAAACGAAACTCGGGCATGCTGGGGTGGCCCGTTACGATCCCTTCCGCCAAAGCTTCCTGCAAACTCTCGACAGGATACTTCTTATGAAGGTCCCGAAAGGGTGGCGCGTTTTTCAAAGGGCTCGGGCTGAGCTTGTCGATCGAATGGCAACCAACACAATACGTCCGCGCAATCACGACGCCCCGCTGCACACTTTGCGCCTGCAGCGGGGACTGAAAGAGCACCGTTACGGCCGCAGCGCCTGCGACTGCCGCCAGAGCGAACCTGACACGCGAACTTAATGGCATTTCGCAAAACCCAGCGCTTCGATGGTCAGCTTGTTTGGACAATAGTCCGGCCAGCTTGCGGCCTTCGGCTTGTCTTCTAACTCATGCGCACATCGCGTCTTGCTCTCGCAGAACGAGCAGCACCGTTGCATGTCCTGCAAAACAGCCGAATCGATGGAGCGGAGTTCAACTCCGGCCTGCTCGATGCGGCGGGACAGCAGATCGGCCGAATCGCCTGACTTCTTGGCCAGATCCAACACGTCGCCAAACGTAAGGCCGGCGTCGCGCACGATATGCTCGAGTTCGGCGCGACCCAGCGTCTGCAATTCAGCAATGGCCGCACGCCGCCTGCGATAGCGGCTCCACGCTTCGCCAATCGAACGAAAAAACCCAACGTTCTGCGGGACCGATTGAATTGTCATGGGTCACCTCCTGATACAGCGCTGAATCGCAGATCGCGGCGCAATCGGCCTTGCGATTGATCAACATTGCGCAGGGACTTTTTGGGCTCCGGATTGACCTCGATCAACGCCGTTTGCTCGCGGATGCAGCATTCACCACCGGCAAGCCGAAAACGACGTTCAGCGCAGGTTTCCATGCCACAGACCACTCTTGGCTCTTTCAAGTCGATGAGCATCAGCGAAGGCGCACTTGCGCTCACATTCGCGGCCACGGCATTCTTATCCTTCTTCATCGCCGCCATGGCCCATACGCCGGAATACGCATTCCACGCTTCGCTGTTCGCGGCGGGCAGCGCGGCTGCGGTGTTTGCGATTGTCGAACGCTATTTCAACCGGCCGGCGATGCTCGCCCCGATGACCGTCGACGGCAAGCCGAATTACAATATGGGTCCGGTCAAGTTTGCGACCCTGGCCTCTGTCTTCTGGGGCATCGCAGGATTTTCAGTCGGCGTCTGGGCTGCACTCGAACTTGCGTTCCCCGTCCTCAATTTCGATCTGCCCTGGCTCTCTTTCGGCCGCATCCGTCCATTGCACACATCGGCCGTGATCTTCGCTTTCGGCGGCAACGTGCTGATCGCAACGTCATTCTATGTGGTGCAGCGGACGTGCCGCGCACGACTCGCGGGCGATCTTGCGCCGTGGTTCGTGGTCCTTGGCTACAACTTCTTCATTGTCATTGCTGGCACTGGCTACCTGCTCGGGATCACGCAGAGCAAGGAATATGCGGAGCCGGAATGGTATG
>CAZIKZ010000091.1:0-13676 GCA_964539845.1 uncultured Hyphomicrobiales bacterium | reverse complement strand
GGTGAGGTCCTTGACCGGATGGTTGGCGCCGTGATGGCCCTGATGCATCTTCATGGTGCGGCCGCCGAGCGCGATCCCGAGCATCTGATGGCCGAGACAGATGCCGAATGTCGGCACGCTCTTGTCGATCATCTCGCGGATCACCGGCACGGCATATTTGCCGGTCTCCGCCGGGTCGCCCGGACCGTTCGACAGGAACACGCCGTCCGGCTTCAGCGCGATGATGTCTTGGGCCGACGTCGTCGCGGGCACGACCGTGATCCTGCAGCCGTTCGAGGCGAGGAGGCGCAGGATGTTGCGCTTCACGCCATAATCAATCGCGACCACGTGGAATTCGGGGTTCTGGGTGCGCGCATAGCCTTCGTTCCACACCCATTCGCCCTCGTCCCAGGTGAAGCGCTGGGCGCTGGTCACCATCGGCACGAGATCCATGCCGACGAGGCCGGGCCATTCGTGCGCTTCTTTCTTCAGCGCGGCGAGATCGAATGAGCCGGAGGGCTCATGCGCGATCACGGCGTTCGGCATGCCCTTCTCGCGGATCAGCGCGGTGAGGGCGCGGGTGTCGATCCCGGACAGCCCGATGATGCCGCGGGCGCGCAGCCATTGGTCGAGATGCCGCGTGGTACGGTAATTCGACGGATCGGTAATGGCCCCCTGCAGGATTGCCCCGCGGGCGCCCGGCGTCGCCGCCATGTTTACCGTCTCGATATCGTCGTCGTTGGTGCCGACATTTCCGATATGCGGGAAGGTGAATGTGATGAGCTGACCGGCATAGGAGGGGTCGGTCAGGATCTCCTGATAGCCGGTCATGGCGGTGTTGAAACAGACCTCGCCGACTGCGGAGCCGGTGGCGCCGAAGCCTTGACCTTCGAAAACTGTGCCGTCGGCCAGCACAAGGAGCGCGGTCGCCTTAGGCTCCGCCCAACCGGAATCGTGTACGGTGTTCATAAGCGGCCTGAATAATCGTCCCGGACCGCAATGCCAACCCCGGACGCACAGATATGAGAACGGCTTTTGTCTATATCTGTGCGGCCCTTGCCGAAATTGCCGGCTGTTTCGCGTTCTGGGCCTGGTTGCGGCTCAGCCAGCCGGTCTGGTGGCTGATCCCGGGCATGGCCTCGCTTGCGGCGTTCGCCTGGCTCCTGACCCTTGTGGACGCCTCTCACGCCGGCCGCGCCTATGCCGCCTATGGCGGGATTTATATTGCCGCCTCGCTGGTCTGGCTCTGGGCGATGGAGGGCGCACGCCCCGATCGCTGGGACCTGACCGGCGCCGCGATCTGCCTCGTCGGCGCCGCGGTGATCCTGTACGGCCCGCGTCCGCTGCCATCCTGAAATGCCGGAGGCTCCGCCCGGGCCATGATGCGCTGAGCGGTCCGCTTGGTTTTTGCGCGCGCGGGCGGTAGATGCAGGCAGTTGCGGTGCCGCCCGGTATTGTGTGAGCGATCCGCAGCGCTGAAGGAGAAGGCCGATGCTGCGCGACGACATCAACAACGCTCTGAAAGAGGCGATGAAGGCCAAGGACGAGCGCAAGGTCTCGACGCTGCGCATGGTCAATGCCACCTTCAAGAACGCCGATATCGAAGCGCGGGGCTCCGGCAAGACGCTGTCCGACGGCGATCTCATGCCCGTGCTGCAGAAGATGATCAAGCAGCGCCAGGAATCGAAGGAACTGTACGAGAAGGGCGGACGCCCTGAACTCGCGCAGCAGGAGGGCGAGGAGATCGCGATCATCTCGTCCTATCTGCCGAAGCAGATGTCGGACTCCGACATGGGGGCCGCGATCGAGGCCGCGATTGCCGAGACCGGAGCCGCCGCCATGAAGGACATGGGCAAGGTGGTCGGTGCGCTGAAAGCGAAGTTCGCGGGTCAGATGGACTTCGCGAAGGCGAGCGCCATGGTCAAGGGCAAGCTCGGCGGTTAAGCGCCTCATTCCTTCGCGACACCTATCCTCAGTTCGTCCTCGCGAAAGCGGGGACCCAGACTGGATTACCGCTTGCGCGGGAATGAACGGAGTTTGCGGTTTGCGCTGCGCTACTTCTCAGATTTGCTCGCCAGAATTTGCGCGAGCGGATTTTTCTGCGGCGGCCCGATCCGGCGCAACGTATTGCGGTCGGTGTGATCGAATGCCGGCTCCGCGCCGTGCACCGCCAACTCGGTGTGCGTGACATAGGACCAGCTGTCGTCGGCATTGCAGGTAATGTCGATCCGATAGGAGTCCGTGCGGAATGATTTCTCGAGGAAATCGGTCGAACAGATTCCGTAATTCGTTTCGCCGCGCTTTGCCGAAACGGAAAATGTCTTGTCGTCAGGTTTCGCGTGACCGGCGGCAAGCGCGCTCTGACCGCGCGGGATTGCCAGTGTCTGAAGCACCAGACCGGTCGCCGGCTCCCACAGCCAGTAACCCACCTGTTCGTGGAAGGTGATCTGCTCTTCGGCTGTGTTGATGTGGATGTGGTAGCGCATCCCGTAGAAAAGCTGCGGCCCGTTGGTCTGCGGATCGATCGGATGCATATGGATCGTTTCGATGAAGACGCGCCGCTCGGGTGCGTCCGCCTTTGGATTCAGGTCCACGCCTTTTTCGGCTCTCCAGACGCCCGCGAGCGGCCGCAACGGCCCCAGATTCGCGAGCGTGTCGGGATCGACGTCGGACGGCTCGGTGAAGATGTCGGGTTGCTTGATCAACATGATGTGGCCATTGTGCATTTCAGCGGATGCGGACAAAAGCAAAAAAGCGAACGCGCCGTCCATCGCGAAAGGCAAGCGCGGCGGGTGAGTGTCATCCGTCCTGCAAAAGGAAGCCTCCGATCTCCCCGAGATAGCGATCCCATGCGGGCTCATGCGACAATATGATGTGGTTGTCGCTGTCGATTGTGACGAAGCGGGCGCCCGGAATCCCGCGCGCCAGCATCAGCCCCTGATCGAACGGCACGCGCGCATCGCCGCGGGCGTGCAGCACCAGCGTCGGTGTGGTGACCTTCGGCAGGAGATCGGTGACGTCGATATCGCCAAAGCAGCTCAGGAGACGCACTGCGTTCTCAGGCGATGTCGAAATGCGTTGCAGATCGTTAAACCACTGCATCTGCTCCGGTGTGCCGCCGGGGATGAACAGTGACGTGAACACCTGCCGGAATGCCGGATTGTCCTGCCCCCAACCGTGCCGCACCAGTGACTCCAGCGCCTCGCGCTGACCGGCCTGGATGGGATTGCCCTGCTTCCGAAAGCCCTGCGCATAGCCGCCGCCAATGACAAGCCGCGACACGCGTTCCGGGTGCCGTGTCGCATAGGCGATCGCCACCGCCGCGCCTTGCGACATGCCAAGCAACGCGAAGCGTTCGATGCCGAGATTGTCGACCACGGTCTCGAGATCGCGCACGAAAGCCTCGAAGGAAATATCGTCCACGTTCCAGTCGGACAGGCCCGTCGCGCGTTCGTCGTAGCGGATCAGACGGAAGCGGCTCGACAATGCGTGCATGAACGGCGACCAGATCGGACTCTGCCAGTCATACTCGATGTGATTCAGCCAGTTGGCGCATTTCACCACCGGCAGACCGCTGCCGCTGGTCGCGACCGCAAGGTGCACCCCGTCGGCTGTCTTGCAGAAGGTCACGTCCTGCGCGGTGGTTCCTGCGAGGGGGGCGGGCGCGGGTGCGCTATCGCGCAATTCTCCGACAAAGCGGATGCCCTTGCGCTGGATCGTCCTGATCAGGCGCTGCTCATCGCCGCTGTCGCCAAGTGCGTGCCGTGCGGCATTGATCCGGCTCGCGAGTGTGGATTCCGAGACAATGCGGCCGCCCCAGACCGATGCGATCAGGTCGTCGCGACTGACCACGCGGTCGCGGTTCTCGATCAGATAGACCAGGAGATCGAACACCTGCGGTTCGACCGCGACCGGTTGCGGGCCGCGCCTCAGCTCCCGGCGGCCGATGTCGAGCGCGAAATCCTCGAACAAAAACACCATTTTAATCGCTCGCCACTGTGGCGCGGGTTTCCGGCCGGGGATGCTATCGCGAAATTTGCGGTCGCGAAATCAAGGTGTTCTCAAGGACAAATAAAGCCGCTCTCAAAGCGAATATCCCGGACGCCCGCCATGGTTCCGTCGTCAACCCGATGGAGCAGATCATGGTCCACGTGCAACGCCGCCGTCTCGCCGATAACCGGATCGATTACGACTATTACCATCGCCGTTTGCGCCGGATGCGCCGGGTCTCGCGGCTGCGCGCGGGACAGCATTGTGCGCGGTTGGTGCGGCCCGTCATCGGCGCCGCCGCCATCGTGGCCGCGTTCATCCTGATCCCGTCGGGCATTGCCGATTGCGTCATCTGCGGCTCCGATCCGCTCAACTTCGCCATCACATCACACCACTGACCGCCGCGCCGCGCGCGGATTGCCAATGCGCAGGAGATCGTCATGTCCAGACTTGCAGCCTTGCTCTACGGCGTCCTGTCCTACGCCTTTTTCCTCGTCACGTTCCTTTACGCGATCGGCTTCGTCACCGGTCTGGTCGTTCCGAAGACCATCGACAGCGGTCCGGCCGTGCCGTTCGCGCAGGCGCTGATGGTCAATCTTGTGCTGCTGACCGTGTTCGCGCTCCAGCACAGCGTGATGGCGCGGCCGCAATTCAAGCGATGGTGGACGCGCTTCGTGCCGGACGCGATCGAGCGGCCGACCTATGTGCTGTTTGCGACGCTCGCGCTCGCGCTGATCTGCTGGCAGTGGCGGCCGTTGCCCGAGATTGTCTGGCAGGTCAGTAACCCGTGGGCTGCGAATGCGCTCACCGGCCTGTCGCTCGTCGGATTCCTGATCGTGCTGCTCTCGACATTCATGATCAACCATTTTGAATTGTTCGGATTGCAGCAGGTCGTGTTCAATCTCACCGGCAAGACTCTCACGCCGGCGACCTTCAAGACTCCGGGCTTCTACAGGCTGGTGCGGCATCCGATCTATTTCGGTTTCATCGTCGCGTTCTGGGCGACGCCGATGATGACGCAGGGGCATCTGCTGTTCGCCGCCGTGACCACGGCCTACATCCTGGTCGGAATCATGCTGGAGGAGCGCGACCTGACCGCGGTGTTCGGGGACGATTACCGCCGCTATCGCGAGCGCGTATCGATGCTGATCCCGTTCTGGCGGTGAGCGCTGCCCGTCTCTGAGAATCGTCGTTCCTTGAACAGCCGGCGCGTCGCGTGCGCGCCGGCTGCGTTGCCTTGCGCGCCATCAACAACTGCATTTGAACGGTGTCGCGATTGAGCGCAGAATGCGTCCGGTATTTCGGCGGAGCGATTCCGGTGGCGGCAGCCAATCTGCGAGACGAACTTGAAGCGCTGCGGCGCGAACTGCGGCAGGTGCCGCGGGTCGCGGAGGAGGGCGACGGCGCGGCTGCGCAAGCGAAGGCTGCGCCGCCTCCGCCCGACGACACGCGTTCCGAGATCGAGCGCGTCTTGCGCGAGTTGCAGGACCGGCTCGGCGATGCCGCGGATGACGCCGAGGACATCGTGGCCGCGCATCCTTTCGCATCGGTCGCCGCCGCCTTCCTGCTCGGCGTGCTGGTCGCCAACATGATGTCGCGAGGAAAGTGACGATGGATCGCCTGATCAACAATCTGCGCGTGCTCTGGCGGACGGAGCGGGCCATCGCCGAAATCAAGATGCGGCATGTGATCGCGCGGTCCGGTCTGAATGTGGCTGCGGGTGTGCTCGCGGTGATCGGTCTTCTGATGTTCGAGGTTGCGGCGTTCTACGCGCTGCGCGAATTCTGGAACACGATTGCTGCGGCGCTGATTCTCGGCGCGGTGAATTTCCTGATCGCGGGCATCCTGCTGCTCATTGCGGACCGCAAGAAGCCGGGCCGCGAGCTCGAACTCGCAAACGAGATTCAGGAGAGCACGATGCAGGCGCTGCAGGCCGATGCGCGGCTGCTGCAGGCGGAGTTCGCCTCGTTCGGTCAGGTGCTGCGGCATCCGCTCGACAGCGCGCTGCCCCTGATCGTGCCGCTCGCCACCATGGTGATCAACGCGCTGAAGAAGCCGAAGGGCGAGGCGAAGTAGCCATGGTCATTCCGGGGCGCGTGCGAAGCACGCGAACCCGGAATCCAGCGGCGTTCTCATCCCTGGCTGGATTCCGGGTTCGTCGCTACGCGACGCCCCGGAATGACTAATCAGCCGGTCTTTCCCGCCTTGTAGCGCTCGATCGCGTCCGTCACCAGCTTCTCCGCGCCCTCCGCATCGACCCAGCGCACGATCGTGACCCACTTGCCCTTTTCCAGATCCTTGTAGTGCTGGAAGAAATGCGCGATCTGCTCGCACATGATGGTCGGCAGGTCGCGATAGCTCTGCACGCCGGCATAGAACGGATGCAGCGCATCGACCGGCACGGCGAGGATCTTCTCGTCGCCGCCGGCCTCGTCTTCCATTACCAGCGCTCCGACCGGACGGCAGCGGATCACCGCGCCCGGCACCACCGGGACCTGGCCCGCGACCAGCACGTCGCACGGATCGCCGTCGGCGGAGAGCGTATGCGGCACGAAGCCGTAATTGCCCGGATAGAACATCGCCGTGTGCAGGAACCGATCGACAAACAGCGCGCCGGACTCCTTGTCGATCTCGTATTTCACCGGCACCCCGCCGAGCGGGATTTCAATCACCGCGTGAATATCCTTCGGCGGGTTCTTGCCGGATGAGATGCGGGAAATGTCCATGAGATGCCTCGTCCCGGAATGACTATCAGCTTATACCGTAACTCTCATCGCGCAGTTTCTTGGCATTAATAAGCACCCCGCACATCCGTTGCGCCCATTCGCGCTGCTCGCTTTCCGTCTCGATCAGGTCGTGGCGGATCTCGATCGCGACATGCGGCAGGCCGCGCTGCTCGCCATGCACCGGGATCGTGTGGTCGGTTGCGTCGCTCACAGTATAGGGCTCGTTGTCGCCGACCGTCATTTCGTCTTCCTCGCGCAGGAGACGCAGAACGAAAGCGGCGAAGCGCGAGTCGCGATTGTAGAGCACGCCGGAATGCCACGGCCGGCTCACGCCTTTGAACACCGGCGTGAAGGAATGCATCGCGACCAGAAACGCGGGCATGTCCTCGCGCCTGCGCCGGTCCAGCTCGGCCGCGATCGCCGCGTGATAAGGCGAAAAGATTTCGCGCTGGCGGGCTTCGACATCCTCTCTCGTCAGCTTCACATTGCCAGGAACCGGAGTGTTCTCGCTGACAGGGGCGATCGAACTTGGCGCCTCGAAGGGCCGGTTGCAGTCGATCACTAGCCGCGAATACGGTTGCAGGATCGCATGCGCGTCGAGTTCATCCGACATCAAGCGCACCACGGGCTCGATCCCGACATCGAAGGCGATGTGGCGGCGCAATTCGCTCTCCGAGACGCCGAGATCGCCGAGCGCGCGGGGAATGCGCCGTCCGGCGTGATCGCTGACCAGGAGAAATGGGGAACTCCCCTTGGGCTGCAGAGTCACCACTGCCGGCGGTTCGTCGGGTGCGAGAAGGCGGTTCATGCCAATATGCCCAAGAATTGAACGCCCGGGAAATGGACAACAGCCGGACGCGGGATCATCGGATATTCCGGAAGTCTCTGAAAGAACGCAAGATTCGCAGTCTCTGTGGAAATTGCCACGATTCTTGCTTTGCCGGTGATGATACAAGAGCCTTGTTACAGCCTTGGCTGCAAATGCCTCGGGGATGCCCATGCCGATCCTGACTATCCACCACAAGACCGAATACCGCTACGCGCGGGCGGTCTCCTTCGGCGAGCATCGCATGATGCTGCGTCCGCGCGATGGTCACGACCTGCGGGTGCTGGGCGAGCAGATCGGAGTCAATCCCGCCCCGGTCTCTGCGCGCTTCATCCGCGATGTGTTCGGCAACACGGTCGGCATCGTGAAATTCGCCGGTGAGCATGACAGGCTCGTTTTCGACAGCAAGGTGAAGGTGGACCACAGGCCTGGACGCGGTCCGCATCTGTCGCCTGACGATTACGCCTTCCTGCATCCCTTCGCCTATGACGGCGACGAAATGCCGGAACTTGCACCGTCGATGCAACGCAGCTTCGCCGATCCCGATCGCAAGATCGAAATCTGGGCCCGGCAATTCGTGCGATCCGACGGACAGACCGTTACGCAGGACCTGCTGGCCGACATCACCCGCGCGATCAAGCGCGATCTCGTTTATCGCCGCCGTTATCAGGGCGGCGTGCAGGACCCGCTGCAAACCCTGCAGAGCGGAATGGGAACGAGCCGCGATTTCGCAATGCTGATGATCGAGGCGGTGCGGTCGCTTGGTTACGCGGCGCGCTTTGTATCCGGCTATCTGCTGACGCGCGGTGGTGAGAGAGACAAGGTCGACGGCGGCCTGACCCACGCCTGGCTGCAGGTCTATCTGCCGGGCGCAGGCTGGGTCGAGTGCGATCCGGCCAGCGGCGTCGTCGGCAATGCCAATCTGATCCGCGTGGCGGTCGCGCGCGAGCCGTATCAGGCGATCCCGCTTTCAGGCACCTACACCGGCAGCGCCTCGGATCATCTCGAGATGAAGGTGAATATCCGCGTCGTGTCGGAAACGCAGAGCTGAGGATGGCGATCTTGCGAACGAACCACCCGTTCGTTGCCGCGTTTCACGCGCGCCCCGACATGACAATGTGAGAGCGGGGCGCTTCATGCAGATCAGGATCGGATACGACATCGGTTTCGGCGCGGAGGCGCCGACGCCGATGCTGGTCATGCTCAACGTGCATCCGTCGCGGCTCGGCGATCTCGTCGGCACCGAGCAGGTCACGACCGAACCCTTTACGCCGATCACCACTTATCGCGACGGCTTCGGCAATATCTGCGGACGGCTCGTGGCTCCGGCCGGCGGCGTGGTGTTGTCATGCCGGGGCGTCGTGCGCGACTCCGGATTGCCGGACGTGATCGTGCCGACAGCGATACAGCTTCCGATCGAGCAATTGCCGGACGATTGCATCGTCTATCTGATGGGCTCGCGCTATTGCGAGACCGACAAGCTGACAGATCTCGCGTGGTCGCTGTTCAAGGACACCAGGGCCGGCTGGGACCGTGTGCAGGCAATCTGCGACTACGTGCACAACCGCCTGACCTTCGGCTATGAGTTCGCCGCGCCGACCAAGAGCGCGCATTCCGTGCATGACGAGCGGCGCGGGGTTTGCCGCGACTTCGCGCATCTCGCGGTCACGCTCTGCCGCTGCATGAACATCCCGGCGCGCTATTGTACCGGATATCTGGGCGACATCGGCGTGCCGCCGGACGAAGCGCCGATGGATTTCTCGGCGTGGTTCGAGGTCTATCTGTCGGGCAGCTGGTACACGTTCGACGCGCGCCACAATGTCCCACGCATCGGCCGCGTCCTGGTTGCGCGCGGCCGTGACGCCGCAGACGTGCCGCTCAGCAATTCGTTTGGGCACACCACGCTCACCAAATTTCAGGTTTATACCGACGAGGTGGTGTGAGTCGTGTTCCGCTTCTGCCGGCCAAGGCGGGCATCCGGCAGTCCGGGTTGCGGGTTCCCATCTTCGCGGCGACGAGCGGCCGGAGTGCGATTGTTGCCATCCCCCTTTCGATTGCCCCTGTGGAAAAGCCGGAAAACGCTGAAATTTTCATCCAATTGCCGGCATTCCGAATGCTGGCTCATTCGGCGGCTATCTTTGTCTCAGGACGATTCGCTATAGCAGCCCATGCGCTTCCCGCCCCAGTTTCTGGATGAAATAAGGATCCGCCTGCCGGTCTCGGAGGTGGTGGGCCGGCGCGTGAAATTGAAAAAGGCCGGGCGCGAATGGCGCGGGCTGTCGCCGTTCAATCAGGAGAAGACGCCGTCGTTTTTCGTCAACGACCAGAAACAGGCCTGGTTCGATTTCTCCTCCGGCAAGAACGGATCGATCTTCGATTTCATCATGATGACGGAAGGCGTGACCTTTCCGGAAGCGGTCGAGCGGCTCGCCGTCATGGCGGGCCTGCCGATGCCGAAGGTCTCCCGCGAGGAGGAAGCGCGCGAGCAGCATCGCAGGTCGCTCTATGAGGTCGTCGATCTCGCGTCGAAGTTTTTTGAAGCGACCTTGCAGGCGCGGGCGGGCGCGAAGGCGCGCGGCTATCTCGCCGATCGCGGCCTCGGGCCCGAGACGCAACTGAAGTTCCGTATGGGTTATGCGCCGCCCGACCGCTTCGCGATGAAGGAGCATCTCGGCCAGCAGGGTGTGTCGGTCGAGGACATGATCGAGGCCGGGCTTCTGGTCCACGGCGACGACATTCCGGTGCCGTACGATCGCTTCCGCGACCGCGTGATGTTTCCGATCGCCGACTGGCGCAACCGGCTGATCGCGTTCGGCGGACGCGCGCTCGATAAGGACGCGCCCGCAAAATATCTGAATTCGCCCGAGACCACGCTGTTTCACAAGGGCTCGATCCTGTTCAACGGCGCGAACGCCCGCGCGGCTGCGCATGACGGCAAGCCGCTGATCGTGGTCGAAGGCTATGTCGACGTCATCGCGATGGTGACGGCAGGCTTCGAAGGCGCTGTGGCACCGCTCGGAACCGCGCTGACCGAGGAGCAACTCGGACTGCTCTGGAAGATCGCCGACGAGCCGATGCTGTGTTTCGACGGCGACAAGGCCGGCCGCAGGGCCGCCTATCGCGCAGTCGATCTCGCGCTGCCGAAACTTCAGGCAGGCAAGAGCCTCACCTTCGCGATGCTGCCGGAAGGGCAGGACCCGGACGACCTGATCCGCTCGGGGGGCCGCGGGGCCATGGATGAAGTGCTCAAGAGCGCCCGCCCGCTCGGCGATATCCTCTGGATGCGTGAGACTGAAACCGCCTCCTTCGATACGCCGGAGCGGCGCGCGGCGCTGGAAGCGCGCGTCGGCGAAATCCTCGGCGGCATCGGGCATGAGGCGGTTCGCAAATATTATCGGCAGGATTTCGAGGCCCGGGTGCGGGCGCTGTTCATGCCGGCCCAAGCCGCGGGCGGCTTCGAGCGCGGCCGCGGCTTCCAGTACTCCAACAGGCGTGGCGGCGGCAGTGGCGGTGGTGGCGGGCGTTCCGACTGGCGCGGCGGGCAGCGCAACAAGATGCGCGAGCCGCTGGGCGCGCTCTCGCCGCGGCTTGGGCAAAGCGGGCTGGTGCGCGGTTTCCGCAGCGCGATTTCGCCGCGCGAGGCGCTGATCCTGCTCGGGGTGATCGAGCATCCCTGGCTGCTGGAGACCCATACCGAGGAATTCGCCGAGATCGAGCTGATCCACCCGGATGCCGATCAGGTCCGGCGGGCGATCCTGGAAGCCGCTTCCGGCGAGGCGGTGCTGGAGCCCCAAAAATTGCAGGCAACCCTGTCCGCGCGCGGTTTCGACCCGCTTATTTCGCGAGTCCGGGCGGCAATCACCCATGGTTCGGACTGGCCCGCCAAGCCGGGAGCGGGGGAAGCCGACGTTGCGCAATGGTGGGCTCACATCGTTACCTTGCATCGCAAGACACGCACGCTAAATAAGGAGCTCAAGGACGCAGAGCGCGCGCTCGGTGACGATCCGAGTGAAGCCAATCTGGCCTGGATCCGGGATGTGCAGAGCAGGTTTGCAGCGCTCGAGGGGACCGAGGCGCTGATCGAGGGTTTTGGAGCCTCCTCCGGGCGGCCGGTTCGCGGTACTTAAGGAAGGGGCCCCGTTCGCGGGGCTTTTTTGGCAGATGGACTTTCGGTCCGCGTGCCAAGGGGTTACGGGGTTAATCCCCACTTAACGGGCCCCCACGAGAGTGTGTGTGTTGATTCGGTCACCCCGGCGGCCGGGACTCGGGATAAAATCGAGTCTCGCGCCATAGGGTAGGGGTGGACGAAACGGCGGAACCCCCGCCGCGGGAGAGAGAGCTTCATGGCGAGCAAGAGTGCGGCCAGCAAGACAGCGGCCAAGGTCAAGAATTCGATCAAGAACACGGTCAAGTCGCTGTTCAAGGGCGCCGCCGGCAAATCCACGTCCCGGCCCGAACCGAAATCGGAAGCCAAGGCCGCCAAGGAGCCTGTCAAGGAATTGGCAAAGTCTGCCGCCAAGGCCTCCGCGAAGGGGGCCGCCAAACCCGCTGCGGCCGCCAAGCCCGCTCCGTCCGCCAAATCAGCCTCGTCCACCAAATCCACCCCTGCTTCCAAAGCCTCTCCTGCCCCGAAAGTCTCGCCAATGCGTCCCGAAGTGTCCCGTACCGCAGCCCTGAAAGCCGGCGCCAAAGCCGTCTCCGAGAAGGAGGCCGTGAAAGCGAAGGTTGCAGGCAAGGAGGAGGGCGAGAAGGACGGCGAGAACACACCGGATACCCCGCTGCCGCTGCTCGATCTCTCCGACGCCGCCGTCAAGAAGATGATCAAGCAGGCCAAGAAGCGCGGCTACATCACCTATGAGCAGCTCAATGCCGTGATGCCCTCCGAGGAGGTCACCTCCGAGCAGATCGAGGACACGCTCTCGATGCTGTCCGAGATGGGCATCAACGTGATCGAGCAGGACGAGGCCTCGGACGACGACGCCGAGAAGGAGGAGGACGACGACGACGAGGGCGGTGAGCTGGTCGAGGTCACGTCCAAGCCGCTGATCGTCAAGTCCGACAAGGAGCCGTCGGAACGCACCGACGATCCGGTCCGCATGTATCTGCGCGAGATGGGCTCGGTCGAGCTCTTGTCGCGCGAAGGCGAAATCGCGATCGCGAAACGCATCGAGGCCGGCCGCGAGGCGATGATCGCGGGCCTGTGCGAAAGCCCGCTGACCTTCCAGGCGATCATCATCTGGCGCGACGAACTGAACGAAGGCAAAGTCTTCCTGCGCGACATCATCGATCTGGAAGCGACCTATGCCGGCCCGGACGCCAAGCTGCCGGCGCCTGTCGGTCCCGACGGCAAGCCGCTGCCCGGCGTGCCCGGCGCCGAGATGGCGCAGGAAGCATCGCCGCCGTCGGCGCCCGCCGGCGCCACTCCGTTCAAGGCGGCGCCTGCCGCCGATGCGGTGGAGAAGGACCCGGCCGAACTCGCCGCCGAAGCCGACATGGAGGACGACGAGTTCGAGAACTCGATGTCGCTGGCCGCCATCGAGCTCGAGCTGAAGCCGAAGGTGCTCGAGACCTTCGACACCGTCGCCAACGAATACAAGAAGCTGCGCAAGCTGCAGGAACAGGACATTGCCAACCGCCTGCAGAACGAGACGCTCTCGCCCTCGCAGGAGCGCAAATACAAGAAGCTGAAGGACGAGATCATCACCGCGGTGAAGTCGCTGCGCCTCAACCAGGCGCGCATCGATTCACTTGTCGATCAGCTTTACGAGATCAACAAGCGCCTGGTCTCGCTCGAAGGCCGCATGATGCGGCTTGCCGAAAGCCACGGCGTCGCGCGCGAAGACTTCCTGAAGAACTATTTCGGCTCGGAGCTCGATCCGCGCTGGCTCAACCGCGTCTCCAAGCTGTCCGCCAAGGGCTGGAAGAACCTTGTCGCCGTCGACAAGGAGAAGCTGAAGGATCTGCGCGGCAACATCCACATGCTGGCGTCCGAGACCGGGCTCGAGATCGGCGAATTCCGCAAGATCGTGCATTCGGTGCAGAAGGGCGAGCGCGAGGCGCGCCAGGCGAAGAAGGAAATGGTGGAGGCGAACCTGCGCCTCGTCATCTCGATCGCCAAGAAATACACCAATCGCGGCCTGCAATTACTCGACCTG
>CAZIKZ010000090.1:0-13676 GCA_964539845.1 uncultured Hyphomicrobiales bacterium | reverse complement strand
GCGTGCGCTCGGTGACCGACACCAGCATGATGTTCATGATGCCGATGCCGCCGACCGCAAGCGACACGCCGGCAACCGCAGCCAGCAGAATGGCGAGCGTTCGCGCGCTTGCTTCGCGGGTCGCGGCAATGTCGGCGAGATTGCGGATCGAAAAGTCGTCATCCTGTCCGGGCTGCAGACGATGGCGCTGACGCAGCAGCGTCTTCGTCTCGTCCTCGATGAGACTCATATTCTCGCCGTCCTTGACCTTCACATAGATCGAACCGACGGCGCGCGCATTGGCCTGATTGCGGCCGATCACCCGCTGTCGCGCGGTATTGAGCGGTACGAACGCCACGTCGTCCTGATCCTGACCCCAGGTGGTCTGCCCCTTGCGGCTCATCACGCCGACGATCCGCAACGGCACGTTCCGGATGCGCAATTCCTGCCCCACTGGATCGATACCGCCGTACAGATTGCGCGCCACGGTCTGCCCGAGGATGACCACCTGTGCGCCGCGGGCGATCTCCTCCGGCTCAAATGCGCGCCCGATTTCCACGTCCCAGTCACGCGCCTCGAACCAGCCGGAATCGACGCCGAATACGGCGGTCGACCAGTTCACGCCGCCGGCGACGATCTGACCGGTGCCGCGCATATTGGGCGCGGTGACCTGAACGCCCGGCACCTCCGCCATGATCGCGGCGGCATCGTCGTCTGTGAGCGTCGACGCAGCACCCGATCCCATGCGCACGCCGCCGGCCGTGACGTTGCCCGGCGTGACCACAAGAAGATTCGAGCCCAGACTGCGGATCTGCGCCACCACCTGTTCGCGTGCACCACCACCGACCGCGACCATTGCAATCACCGCGCCCACGCCGATGATGATGCCCAGCATGGTGAGGGCGCTGCGCAGCTTGTGCAGGCGCAAGGCGTCGAGCGCGGAAGCGATTGCGTCACGGTTCGTCATTCGGCGGCCTCGTGATGCGGATGCGGCTGCTTCAGCAATTCGTCCAGCTTCTCCGCAGCGTTGACCGGCGTCTGGCGGCGGTCGAACAGCACACGGCCGTCGAGGAAACGGATCAGACGGTTGGCATAAGCCGCAATGTCGGGCTCATGCGTGACGATGACGACTGTGGTGCCATCGCGGTTCAGTTCCTGAAACAGCGCCATCAGTTCGACCGAGGTGCGACTGTCGAGCGCGCCGGTCGGTTCGTCGGCGAGCAGCATTTTCGGATTGTTAACGAGGGCTCGCGCGACCGCGACACGCTGCTGCTGTCCGCCGGACAATTGCGTCGGCCGGTGATGAATGCGGTCTCCCAGTCCGACGCGCTTCAGCGCGGTGACAGCCTTGTCCTTGCGCGTGGCACGATCGGTTTCCGCATAGATCATCGGCAGTTCGACATTGGACAGCGCGTCGAGCCGGTCGAGCAGATGGAATTGCTGAAAGACAAAGCCGATCTTCGTGTTGCGCACGGCGGCAAGCGCGTCGGCCGTCAGGGCCGAAACCAGTTCGCCGTCCAGCCGGTAAATGCCGGATGTCGGCTTGTCGAGGCAGCCGATCACATTCATGAAGGTCGACTTGCCCGATCCGGACGGACCCATCACCGCAACGAAATCGCCTTCGTCGACGGACACCGACACGCCGTCGAGCGCGGTCACCGTCTCGCCGCCGAGCCGGTAGAGCCGCGTCAGGGTCTCGGTTTCGATCAGCGGCATGGTGATCGTCCCGCGCGCTTCCTTATCCTCCCCCTTGTGGGGAGGATCGATCGACTGAGCGCGGCGAAGGAGATCGGGGTTGGGGTGATTGCGGTCGGAACGCGGAGTCGCACCCACTCAAAAACAGCGGCCCCGCCTGCTTCGCTTCGCTTCGCAGGCGACGCTCCCCACAAGGGGGAGGGTGAAAACCTGCGCAGGTTGCGCCGCTGTCCCATCATCAGAACCCTAATCGCGGCCCGCGCTGCCCAGCAGCTGCACCCGCGGGCTGTCCGGTTCCGCCGACAATGACTTCAGCGCCCGCATCGAGACCCGCGATCACCTCGGTCGAACCGCCATCCGTCACGCCGGTGCCGATGGTCACGCCCTGCGGCTTGCCATCGCGGCCAACAATAAACACCCGGCCCGACTGCGATGTGCGCTGACCACCGGCGGCGGCCTGCCGTTTCACGATGTCCTCGAACAGGGATTTCTGCGCGGGAGTCAGGATTCCGGCGATCTGCTGCTCCAGATCGCGGCGGGCCGCGCGGACGCGGTCACGTCGCGCTTCATTGTCGCCATCGCCCGCGCCGGCGAGAAAGTTCTGACGCATCTGGGCGAATGCCGCCTCGATCTCGCGCAGCTGATCCGCGCCCGGCTTGATCTCGGTCTTGATCGCATCAAGAAATTCCGCGCTGTTTCCACCACTCGCGCGCCGCTGCGGAGCGGCCGGTCCACTGCCAACCCTGGCAAGCGGCTGATCGGCAAGCGCGGCCGGGCGCCAGCGCAAAGCTGCATTCGGGATGCGCACCACATCATTGCGCCGTTCGGTCTCGACGCGCAGATTTGCGGTCATGCCGGGCAGCAATTCGCGCCGCGGATTCTCGATCGAGACGATCGTGGTATAGATCACGACATTCTGGACATTCTGCGAGCCAAGCCTCACCTGCTTGACCACGCCCTCGAAGGTGCGTCCGGGAAATGCATTGACCGTGAAGGTCACGCGCTGGCCCGCCCTGATGCGGCCGATATCGGTCTCGTCGATATTCGCCGCGATTTCCATCTTGCTCAGATCGTCGGCGATACGGAACAGTTCCGGCGCCTGCAGCGAAGCGGCGACCGTCTGACCGAGTTCGACATTGCGCTGCACGACCACACCGGACACCGGCGACTTGATGTCGGTATTCGACAAGTCGACCTCGATCTGCCGCACCGCCGCTTCGCGCTGCTGAATCTGCGCGCCGACAGCGGCGAGGTTGGCCTGCGCGACCTGCAGATCGGCGGCAAGACCCGTGATTGCAGCTTTTGCCGAATTCACCTGAGCGCGCGCAGATGCGAGCGCTGCGTCCTGCGCATCGCGGGTCGCGCGCGCGGTGTCGACCGCGGCCTCGGCGGCGTAGCCGCGGGTGCGCAGATCGTTCTGACGATTGTAGATGCGATCGGCATCGGCAAACAGCGCCTCGTTGCGGGTAACCTGCGCCTCGGTGTCAACCTGCGCTGCGCCGGCCTTCACCGTTTCAGCCTTGACCTTCTCGATCTGGCCTTCGACGACAAGTTTCTGTGCGCGCATCTGCGCCAGATCAGCACGCGCTGCGTCCAGCCGAGCGCGGATCTGATCCTGGTTCAGCCGCGCCACGATCTCGCCGGCCTTCACTTCCGAATTATAGTCGGCGCGAACCTCGACCACCTGCCCCGACAATTGCGAACCGACAATCACGGTCGTTGTTGGATTGATGGTGCCAGTGGCGCTGACAGTCGCGACCACCTCACCGCGATCGGCCTTGGCGGTACGGTAGCTGCCCTCCGCGGGCGCACCGTTCCAGCCAGGCACAAAATAGAGAGCCGCCGCGCCCGTCGCGGCGATGAGCAGAACTAAAACAGGTAACTTGCGCATGGTCGTCTACCCCGGCGACCAGATGTAGTGGGGGAACTAGACCCAGTCACCTTACGTTTTAGACAGTCTGCAGACACAATTCGTCACAATTTACGCGGCGAAAACAGGCGCTGCCGGCAGGCCTCACTTTTCGCGCGCGGCGATGAAGCGGGCGGTCTCGCGCAGGATCGCACCGCGTTCGCCGAAGGGCGCCAAAGCTGCTTCCGCATCAGCGACAACACCGGCGAGCCGCTCGCGGGCGGCTGCGACGCCGAGTACCGAGACCAGCGTGGCTTTGCCCACAGCCGCATCCTTCCCGGTCGCCTTTCCGACCGTCGCGGCGTCGCCCTCGACATCGAGAAGGTCATCCGCGATCTGGAAGGCGGTGCCGACAGCGCGGCCGTATGTCGACAGGGCCGCGCGCTCGCTCGCAGAAGCGCCGCCGAGAATGCCGCCGGCAATGCATGCGAAATGCAGGAGCGCACCGGTCTTCATCGCCTGCATCGTGATGATGAATTGCTCCTCGCCGGACGCCATGGCGCCGAAGCGGCCTTCGGCGGCGAGATCGAGCATCTGACCGCCGGCCATGCCGCCGAGGCCCGAAGCGCGTGCAAGCGCGCGCACCAGCGCAATACGGATCGCGGGGTCGGGATGTGTTTCGTCGCGCGAGAGAATGTCGAATGCAAAGGTCAGCAGCGAGTCGCCCGCAAGGATCGCGGTCGCATCGTCATAGGCGCGATGCAGCGTCGGACGTCCGCGCCGGACATCGTCGTTATCCATCGCCGGCAGATCGTCATGCACCAGCGAATAGCAATGCACGCATTCGAGTGCGGCGCCGGCCATCAGGGCGCGCTCGCGCGGCGCGGCAAACAGCGCCGCGCTTTCGACCACGAGAAACGGACGCAACCGCTTGCCTCCGCCCAATGCCGAATAGCGCATGCCGTCAAGCAGACGCTGCGGCCGCGCGATCTCGCTGTCGATGGGTTGCGACGAAAACAACCTGTCGAGCAAGGCTTCGGTTTCATTCGCTGCGGCATCGAGTGCTGAGGTAAAACTGGTCTTCATCATTCGCCATCTCGCGGCACAGCGCCGCATTCCCTGTCTTGTCACGCTGCCTGAGAGTCTCTACGGGGGAGGTCTACGGGCCGAGGTTTGGTGACCTTATCGCAGCAACAGTCGAGACGTTCCAGACCGGGCTTTGGCCGCGCCATCCGGATCGCCGCGCTCGTTGTCATGGCCGCCCTGCTCCTGCCCTATCTCCTGACCCCGCTCTATCTCGTGGTGCGGCCAGTTTCCACGCCCATGCTCTGGCGGTATGTCACATTCCAGCCGGTGACGCGGATTTACCGTCCGCTCGACGACATCGCGGCGGTCCTGCCCCGCACCGTGATTTCGTCGGAGGACGGGCAATTCTGCAAGCACCGCGGGATCGACTGGCGGGGCCTCAAGGATATCCTCACGGAAGCCGAGGACCTCGACGACCTGCGGGGCGGCTCCACCATCACCCAGCAGACCGCCAAGAACCTCTTCCTCTGGCAGGGCCGCTCCTACATCCGGAAGGCCCTGGAAATACCTCTGGCGATGTGGATGGACCTGATCCTGGGCAAACGACGGATCATGGAAATCTACCTCAACGTGGCCGAATGGGGCCCCAACGGGCAATTCGGGGCCGAAGCCGGCGCCCGGCGGGCCTTCAGGAAGTCCGCGGCCGACCTGGATGCCCGGGAGGCCGCCCTGATGGCGGCCATGCTGCCCAATCCGAAACGGCGGGACGCCCAGAAGCCGGGACCGGCCGTCCGCCGGCTCTCCGGGATTTACCAGCGGCGGGCCAACGTTCCGGGGCTGGACGCCTGCCTGAAACGGACCCGGAAGGCGGCCAAAAACCCTAGCGCAAGCGGCCCCGTTCCTCTATAAGCCGCCGCAATCCATTACATCCGGTCCGGCTGGGTTCCCTTTTGGTGGTTTCCCTGGACCGGATTGTCTTTTTTAGGAGTTCCAGCAATGGCCGTTCCGAAACGAAAAACCTCGCCGTCGCGGCGCGGGATGCGCCGGTCCGCCGACGCCCTGAAGCAGCCCGCCTATGTCGAGGACAAGGATTCCGGTGAGTATCGCCGTCCGCACCATCTCGATATGAAGACCGGCATGTACAAAGGCCGTCAGGTGCTGAAGGTTAAGAGCGCCGAAGCCTGATAACCTGGTTTGGCGGGCGCGCAATCGCACCCAAAACCGGTATCCACTTTTGCTGATTGCGCCGGTTAACGCCCGCGAGACGTAAAAGACCGGTACCGCCTTTTGCCGATTGCGTGCCGGGACAGGAGAGCTGGGTCCCGGAGGACTTGATCCCATGTATCTCGTCGGCTTTCCTCTCCTGCTGATCCCGCTCGCGATCTACAACATGATCGCGTTCCTGTTTGATCTTGGTTTCAGCGACACGGTGTTTTCGGTCCAGATGATGTCGGGCGCAACGCTTGGCGTCACGACCGGCGATCTGCTGATTATCGTCTCGATCCTTTTGCTGTTCGTTGAAATCCTTAAAGCCACGCGCTTTGGGGTGAAGTCGATTGTCGACCACATGCTTTCATTTGTGGTGTTCGTTGCAGCGCTGATCGAATTTCTGATGGTGCAGAAGGCGGCAACCTCGACCTTCCTGATTTTCCTCGTGATCTGCGCCGTCGATGTGATCGGTGGCTTTTCGATCTCGATCCGCGCAGCGGCACGCGATTACAACGTCGAAGGCCATCATCCCCTCGCGCATTGATCCACGCCACTGCGTTCCGGCGGTTGTGACATGACACGTGATTTCCACGCGCCGGGACGCTCGGCGGTCTACGCCACTGGTGGCATGATCGCGACCTCCCACCCGCTCGCCTCGCTTGCCGCCGTCGAGATCCTGCGCGCGGGCGGCACCGCCGCCGATGCCGCGGTCGCGGCAATGGCGGTCGCCTGCATTGGCGAGCCGCACATGACGGGAATTGGCGGCGACTGCTTCTGTCTCGTGGCGCGGCCCGGTCAGCCGGTCTGGGGTTATAACGGCTCCGGCCGCACCGGCGCGGCGATGCGTGCCGAACGATTGATCGAGCAGGGCCTGAAGGACATCGCAACCGAATCGCCGCATGCCGTGACGGTGCCGGGCACGATCGAGGCCTGGGACAAAATCCTCAAGACGCATGGCCGCTTCGGGCTCGACCGCGTGCTGCAGCCTGCGATCGATGCCGCCGAACGCGGCATCCCGGTCCAGCCACGCGTCGCGCACGACTGGTCGCTCGCGGTCGAAAAACTCAGCAAGCACGCCGCCACCGCGCAGCATTTTCTCATCGATGGGCGCGCGCCGAAAGCGGGAGACATCGTCAGATTTCCGGCACTGGCCCGTACGCTGCGCACCATCGCCAAAGACGGCGCACGGGCATTTTATGAGGGCGAGATTGCCGACGACATCGTCGCAACCCTGTCGGCGCTCGGAGGCGTTCAGACCGCGAAGGATTTTGCGGCGCATCGCGGCGATGAGGTGACGCCGATTTCAACGCATTACCGCGGACTGGAGGTGGTCGAGTTGCCGCCGAACGGCCAGGGACTCGCGGCACTGGTGATGCTGAATATTCTCGAACGCTTCGACATGGGCGCGCTCGACGCCAACGGTGCCGCGCGGCTGCATCTGCTCATCGAAGCCGGCCGCCTCGCCTATGGCATGCGCAATACCAACATCGCCGACCCGGCCTTCATGACCGAGACGGTCGACGCCCTGCTCGACCGCGGCTTTGCCGCGCAACTCGCGGGCATGATCGATCGCACGAAGCGCTCGCAATTCCCGAAAGCGATCAAGCCCATGGGCTCGACGGTTCTGGTCTGCGTGGTCGACAAGGATCGCAACGCGGTCACGATGATCAATTCGCTGTTCTCGGCATTCGGGTCGGGCATCGCGACCGGCAAGACCGGCATCCTGCTGCATCACCGCGGCTCCGGCTTCAATCTCACGCCGGGTCATCCGAATTGTATCGGACCGGACAAGCGGCCGCTGCACACCATCATTCCTGCGCTCGCGCTACGCAACGGGCGCGTCGACATGGCCTTCGGCGTGATGGGCGGCGCCTATCAGGCAATGGGGCACGCGCATTTCATTTCCAACGTCGTCGATCACGGCATGGATCTGCAAACGGCGATCGATTGGCCGCGCGTGTTCTTCGAAAACGAACGCGTTGAAGTTGAGAAGGGCGTCAGCGACGACGTGATGAAGACGATGCGCGAGATGGGCCATGACGTCGCGCGGCGGCCGCTGCCGCATGGCGGTGGTCAGGCGATCCGCATCGACTGGGATCGCGGCGTCCTGATCGGCGCATCCGATCCGCGTAAGGATGGCTGCGCGCTCGGGTATTAATCCGCGCGACCGCTAAACCTTCTTCGACAACACACGGCCGGGCCTGCCCGGCTGCCGCGTGCTCTTGCGATAGCTGGCATTGGCATCCGCGGGATCTGCCCGGCGCTTCTCGCGCTGTTGCGGCGCATCGAATTTGCTTGCGAACATATGGGCGAGGAACAGCGCGTCGGCATAGCGCGACGGCTTGCCCTTGTGCGGCGTTGACTTCGGGTTAACCACAACGAGATCGCGCCGGCCGGACGTTGCGTCCGCCTCGTCCCGAACGGATTCGCTTTCGGGAACACTTTCGCGGGACACGCTGATGCTGCGTTTCGATTTATCGACTGGCACGGCGGCGGCTCCTGCCTCGAATTGGGACATCGGATGTCCTCCCGCTGCCCAGGTCGCAAGCCTCATGCCGCGAACGCCATACGCGACCCGATGTTCCTAGAATGCAACCGCCGGATTTTTCCAGTTGTTTAGAGTTTCTCTCTAAGGTTGTGCGCGACGTGTGCCGCTACGAGCCGCAGCGCGCGCACCCCCAGGGGGCAATGGTGACATCAGCTTCCGACGATTCACGTCCAGACGATCCGCAGCGGGATGTCCCGAAGGCGGACGGTCTTGCCATGGGGCCGCTGAATTATGCCGAGATCATGCAGGCGGCCGGCGAGGCCGCCTATGAATGGCGGATCGACACCGACGGACTGACCTGGGGCGCCGGCGCGCCGCGTATGCTCGGACTGCGCGACGCCGCACCGATCGCGACCGGCCGGGGCTTCGCCACTCTGCTTGATCCCGGCAATGCGCGAACCCGCTTCGACGCCATCGTGAATGCGGTCGAGACCGACGAGCACGGCACCGGCGTTCCCTATCAGCTGCAATATGCGCTGCGACCCGGCCCGCGCTCGAACAAGCTGTGGATCGAGGATATTGGCCGCTGGTTCGCGGGTGCGGATGGCAAACCCTGCAGGGCGCATGGCGTGATCCGGGTGATCACCGACCGTTACGAGCGTGAGCAGCATCTGGCCTATCTGTCGCGCTTCGATGTGCTGACCGGCGAGTTCAATCGCTGGCATCTGACCGAGCGATTGAACGAAACCTTGGAAGACGCCGCACGCGCGCAGACATCCTGCGGGTTTCTGCTGGCTGCGATCGATAATCTCGGGCGCATCAACGAAGCCTATGGCTATGACTGCGCGGACGAGGTGATCGGGGTCATCGCAAAGCGTCTGCGCAGCCGCATGCGCGGCGGCGACGTTCTCGGCCGTTTCTCCGGCAACAAGTTCGGGATCATCCTGAGGAATTGCGCGCCGGAAGAAATCGGCGTCGCCGCCGAGCGCTTTCTGACCGCGATCCGCGACGATGTCGTCATGACCATGGCGGGTCCGGTTTCGGTCACCGGTACGATCGGCGGTGTCACCGCCCCATATCATGCCGGAAATGTCGATGACGTTCTGGCGCGCGCCCACGAAGGCCTCAACCGCGCCAAGGACAGACGGCCGGGTTCGTTTTTCGCCTATCAGCCCAATCCCGAGCGCGAGACACAGCGGCGCGCCAATATCCGCGTCACCGACAATGTCGTGAACGCACTGAACGAACAGCGCATCCTGCTGGCCTACGAGCCGGTGGTCGATTCGCACACTCGCGAACTGGTGTTTCACGAATGCCTGCTTCGCATCCGCCGAACCGACGGCACGCTCGTACCGGCCGCCCAGATCTTGCCGGCCGCGGAGCGGCTCGGTCTTGCACGCCTGCTCGATCAGCGCGTTCTGGAACTTGTGGTTGCCGAGATGGCCGCGCATCCGGATCTGCGCACGAGCCTGAATGTCTCGGCGTCATCGACCATGGATCCCGATTGGTGGTCCAGACTCGATTCTCTGTTGCGACTGAACGAGAGCGTCGCCGAGCGGCTGATCGTGGAAATCACCGAGACCACCGCGATTCACAATCTCGACAATGCCCGCGGCTTCGTGCAGCGCGTCAAAGATCTCGGCGTGCGCATCGCCATCGACGATTTCGGCGCGGGCTACACGTCGTTTCGCAATCTGCGTCAGCTCGGCGTCGACATCCTCAAGATCGACGGCGCGTTCGTGCAGAACCTGGCAAAATCGGAAGACGACCGCACTTTCGTGCGCACCATGCTCGATCTCGCGCGCGGTCTGAAATTGAAGACGGTTGCAGAATGGGTGCAGGACGAACAATCCGCCGCCATTCTCGCTGCCTGGGGCTGCAGCTACCTGCAGGGCGAGCATATCGGACTGGCGCGGCTCGACTGGTACGATACGCGGCACGAAGCACCGCAGTCACGCGCGCAACAGGCCCGAGCCTGACATCAGCTTTTTCGGTGAGATCGGTTGCCGGGCCGCACGCGCGTTGCGCGGCCCGCAGTGACAGCGCCGGCGATCAATCCTTGTCGCTGATCTTGTCGATGCGCTTCTGCATCTCGTCGATCTGACGCTTCAGCGCGTCGATATCGTCGGACGAGGTTGCGGGCTTCTCGGGTTCAGCCTTTTCCTGGACGCCGCCCCGCGTGAACGGCGTGAACATGGAGAAGGCCTTCTCGAACATTTCCATGTTGCGGCGGACATGGTCTTCCATGGGTCCGAACGACGGAACGTTGACGCCGAAGGCCTGCGCCATCTGCTGGCGCATCTTCTCCTGCTCGCGCGTAAACGACTCGAGCGAAACCTCGAGATAGCGCGGCACCATCATCTGCATGGAGTCGCCATAAAAGCGGATGAGCTGGCGCAGGAAATTGATCGGTAGAAGGTTCTGACCTTCCTTGTTCTCCTGCTCGAAGATGATCTGTGCGAGCACCGAGCGGGTGATGTCTTCGGAGGACTTGGCGTCATAGACCACGAAATTTTCGCCAGCCTTCACCATCGTGGCGAGGTCTTCCAGCGTCACGTAGGTGCTGGTGCCGGTGTTGTAGAGACGCCGGTTGGCGTACTTCTTGATCGTGATAGGTCCGTCGGATTTTGCCATGATTTCGCTTGCGCGGCGCCCGCTACACCCGGAATTGGGCCTGTGTGTTGAAAATAAGCGGTTTCAACCGGCGTAGCCACCGTTTTATGCGGGTCGCATCCGGCTCTATCGCATGGCCCAAGGTTTTGCCGGGCCGGCCCGAGCCATGCTATCTGCAGGGCCAGCAGACAGGGAGCTCTCATCATGCAGGATGACATCGTCATCGTCAGCGCCGCGCGTACGCCGGTCGGCGCGTTTAACGGCGCTTTTGCCAATCTTTCCGCGCACGAACTCGGCAAGGTCGCCATCGCGGCGGCGCTGGAACGTGCCGGAATCGAGGGCAAGCAGGTCTCAGAGGTCATTATGGGGCAGATCCTGACCGCGGGTCAGGGCCAGAACCCGGCGCGGCAGGCCTCGATCGCGGCCGGCATCCCGGTCGAAAGCCCGGCCTGGGGCGTCAATCAGCTTTGCGGCTCCGGTTTGCGCGCGGTCGCGCTCGGGTATCAGGCCATCCTCAACGGGGATTCCGACATCGTGGTCGCCGGCGGCCAGGAATCCATGAGCATGGCGCCACATTGCTCACATCTGCGCAATGGCGTGAAGATGGGCGATTTTCAGATGGTCGACACCATGATCAAGGACGGCCTCTGGGATGCCTTCAACGGCTATCACATGGGCGCCACGGCCGAGAACGTCGCCAAACAGTGGCAGATCACCCGCCAGCAGCAGGATGAGTTCGCCGTTGGCTCGCAGAACAAGGCCGAGGCTGCGATGAAGGCCGGCAAGTTCAAGGACGAGATCGTCCCGGTCACCATCAAGTCACGCAAGGGCGATATCGTTGTCGATACCGACGAATATCCGAAAGCCGGCGTGACCATCGAGTCGATCGGCAAGCTGCGCCCTGCCTTCGACAAAGAGGGCACGGTCACGGCCGCCAATGCGTCCGGCATCAATGACGGCGCCGCCGCGGTGGTTCTGATGAAGGCGTCCGAGGCCAAGAAGGCCGGCCGGCCGATCCTCGCGCGCATCGCCTCCTGGGCGCATGCCGGCGTCGATCCCTCGATCATGGGCACCGGGCCGATCCCGGCCTCGCGCTCGGCCCTGCAGAAAGCCGGCTGGAAGGCCGCGGACCTGGACCTGATCGAGGCCAATGAAGCTTTCGCTGCCCAAGCCTGCGCGGTCAACAAGGAGCTTGGCTGGGACACCGGCAAGGTCAACGTCAATGGCGGCGCCATTGCCATCGGTCACCCGATCGGCGCGTCCGGCGCCCGCGTGCTGACCACGCTGCTTTACGAAATGCAGAAGCGCAGCGCGAAAAAGGGCCTCGCCACGCTCTGCATCGGCGGTGGCATGGGCATTGCTATGTGCCTTGAGCGCCCGTGATAACGCGACGATCGGGGGCGGTTTGTCGAACCGCACAACCGCTTTGATTTACGTCATGGCCGGGGCTTGCCCCGGCCATTTACGTCTCTAGTGTGTGCTTACGGCTAGCAAAATCGGCCTGACAAAAAATCGGGGGGACGAACATGGCACGCGTAGCGCTGGTAACCGGGGGAACACGCGGGATCGGCGAAGCGATCTGCAAGGCGCTGCAAACCGCAGGCTACAAGGTCGCGGCCAATTACGGCGGTAACGACGAGGCCGCGCAGAAATTCAAGGCGGCGACGGGCATCCCGGTCTTCAAATGGGACGTTTCGAATTTCGACGCGTGCGCCGCCGGGGTCAAACAGGTGCAGGCCGAACTCGGCCCCATCGAGGTTCTGGTCAACAATGCCGGTATTACCCGCGACACCATGTTTCACCGCATGACGCCGCAGCAATGGAACGAAGTGATCGGCACCAATCTCGGCTCGCTGTTCAACATGACGCGGCCGGTGATCGAAGGGATGCGCGCCCGCAAGTTCGGCCGCGTGATCAATATTTCCTCGATCAATGGCCAGAAGGGTCAGATGGGTCAGGTCAATTACTCCGCCGCCAAGGCGGGGGACATCGGCTTCACCAAGGCGCTCGCGCAGGAAGGCGCCAAGAGCGGAATCACCGTGAATGCGATCTGTCCGGGCTATATCGCGACCGAAATGGTGAAGGCGGTACCGCAGGACGTGCTGGAGAAGAGCATTCTGCCGCACATCCCGGCCGGCCGTCTCGGCGAGCCGGAAGAGATCGCGCGCTGCGTGGTGTTCCTGGCCTCCGATGATTCAGGCTTCGTCACGGGCTCCACGCTGACCGCCAACGGCGGACAATACATGTCGTGATGATGCCGGCCTTGGACTGAGCAAGCCGCGTAGCGGCTTGCTTGCGGGACGAGGCCGGCAAATCCGGCGGGGCAGCGTCCCCTGCGCGAAGATCAGTCGCGTTCGTTGCGCAGGATCTTGCCGCTTGTCGCATCAATGTGCAGTTCGCGCCGCTCGCCGGACTGATTGCGGCCTTCGACCTCCCACTTGCCATCGTCGAGTTCTATCTCCCGGATAACAACCAGCCCGTTGTCGCGCGCGATCCTGGTCGCCTGCTCGAGCGAAACGGCGGGAGCCTTCGGCATCTGCGCTTGAGCAGGCCACGACGCTGCGATCGCAACAAATCCGATCATGGCGATAGCGAACGCCGGCTTCAGCATGGTCCGTCTCCTGTGATGGGGCAATGTCACAAGAACCAACCCGGATGCCGGCGGATGTTTCCCCGACAGGGACAATCCGTCGCGCTTATGAATGGCCCGCGCAGGGACCTCGTACGCCGATACACGTGCGACATTTCGACTGTGGCTGTCCGCGTTGTCGAAGTATGATTGAACTTCTTTGCACGAATCAGCGACCAACGGGCATC
>CAZIKZ010000089.1:1284-13772 GCA_964539845.1 uncultured Hyphomicrobiales bacterium | reverse complement strand
AGATGATCCCGCACCGTCCGATAGGCCTCGAGCTTCTGCTCCCGCGTATCGCCGATATCGCTGGGGTCCGGGGTCGGCCAGTATTCCACGTCGGCGGCGATGGTGCGGGTCAGGTCCAGCGCCTTGTGATGGGCCTCCGGCGACAGGGTGACGATCAGGTCGAAATTCAGCCCCTCCCAGTCTTCCAGCTGCTCGAAGGTCTGCGGCTTGTGTTTGGAAATATCGAGCCCGATCTCGTCCATGACGGCGGCGGCGAACGGATCCGGCTCCCCGGGCTTCACGCCGGCTGAGCCGGTATACATGCGCTTGCCGAACAGATGGCGAAACAACGCCATCGCCATCGGCGACCGGATCGAGTTGAGGCCGCAGGCAAACAGGACCGACTGCGGACTCGTACCGGGCGATGGCATCGCGCGATCAGCCCTTCCAGTGCAAGACGCAGATCAGCGTGAACAGGCGCCGCGCGGTGGCGAAGTCCATATCCACCTTCCCGCCCAGCCGCTCCTGCAGGATCTTCGAGCCCTCGTCGTGCAGGCCGCGCCGCCCCATATCGATCGCCTCGATCCGGTCCGGCGTCGCGGTACGGATCGCAGCGTAATAACTGTCGCAGATCATGAAATAGTCGCGCACGATCTTGCGCAGCGGCGTCAACGACAGCAGATGCGCCACCACCGGCGCGCCGTCGGATTTGCGGATATCGAAGACGAGGCGATTGTCCGCCATGCTGAGATGCAGCGCGTAGGCTCCGGCATCCTGATCGGCCGGCCGGAAGGAATTCTCTTCGATCAGGTCGTAGATCGCGACCGCGCGCTCATGCTCGATATCCGGCCCGGACCGCCCGATCGATTCCTCATCGAGCGTCACCGCGACGAGTTTCGATGCGGAGGGCGTGTCGGTCATCGCCTGCGCCCTGTCATCGGCTGTTCAACCGGATCGCAACCGAGCGCGCATGCGCGCCGAGCCCTTCCGCTTCGCCAAGCGCGATCGCAGCAGGCCCAAGTGCGGCAAGTTGATCCGGGCCGCATTTGAGGATCGACGTCCGCTTGACGAAATCGAGCACGCCGAGCCCCGACGAAAAGCGCGCCGAGCGCGCTGTCGGCAGCACATGGTTGGAGCCGCCGACATAATCGCCGATCGCTTCCGGCGTATATCCGCCGACGAAGATCGCGCCGGCATTGCGGATTTTCCCGATAAGCGCTTCCGGATCGGCGGCAATCAATTCGAGATGCTCGGGCGCGAGCGCATTGACGAGTGGTATCGCCTCGTCCAGGTCGCGCGTGATGACCGTTGCGCCGAAATCGCGCCATGACGCGCTGGCGATCTTCGCACGCGGCAGCGTCTTGAGTTGCGACGCGAGGGCGGCCTCCACGTCGTCGGCAAGCCGCGCATCGTTCGTAATCAAAATCGACTGCGCGGCCTCGTCGTGCTCGGCCTGCGCGAGCAGATCGGCCGCGATCCAATCCGGATTGCCACTGCCGTCGGCGAGCACCAGCACTTCGGAGGGTCCCGCGATCATGTCGATGCCGACCTTGCCGAAGACCTGGCGCTTGGCGGCCGCGACATAGGCGTTGCCCGGACCCACGATCTTTGCCACCGGCTTGATGGTCTGCGTGCCATAGGCGAGCGCCGCAACGGCCTGCGCACCGCCGACCCGATAGATTTCGTCGACCCCGCCGAGTTTCGCCGCAGCCAGCACCAGCGGATTGATCACGCCATCCGGCGCCGGCACCACCATCACGATGCGCGGTACGCCCGCGACCTTGGCCGGCACCGCATTCATCAACACGGACGACGGATAGGCCGCGGTCCCGCCGGGGACGTAGAGCCCGACTGCCTCGATCGCCGTCCACCGGTGACCGAGTTCGACCCCGAGCGCATCGGTGAAACGGTCGTCCACCGGCTTCTGCCGGATATGGAAGGCCCAGATCCGATCACGGGCAAACTTCAGCGCATCGAGCGCGGCCCGATTGCACAACCTTTCGGCATCGTCGATCTCAGCAGCGGCGACCCGCAAGCCGAGATTGCCCAGATCCACCCGGTCGAATTTCAGGGATAAATCAATCAGAGCCTCGTCGCCGCGAGCCTGTACATCGGCCACGATTCCGCGGACCGCTGACTCCACGTCGGCCGAAACCTCCCGCTTGGTGGCGAGAAGTTCCTCAAAACGCGAGGCGAAATCGGCACTGCGGCTGTCGAGACGGATCGGCATTCCGCCGTGATGACGTGCGGAACCGGGCGCGTCAACCGTTCGCTAAAAACAGGGATATCAGACGATCAGCCGGCTTTGAGCGGCCGCTTCAGGGCATTGGATCGGCTGGCCGGCTGGTCGAACCTCAGCCCAACCTCGGAATCCGAACGCCAGATGACACGGCATGGCCGCGCGACGCCCCCTTCGCTGAGCAGCAGGCTGAAGACGGCCGGAATCCCGGCACTGTCCTCTACGCGCAGCCTGGCTCCGCCCTCGGATACGTCTTCGAGATGGCAACGCCGGTTGGCGGCCCCGTTCTCGCCCTGGATAAAGGCCTGATAATACAAGCGGCGCGGCTTGGTGCGATGGTCGTATTCCATGAGAGCAATTCTAGCCGCTCTCATTTTCCAAGCCGTGAATCCGGCGAGCCAACCCGGCTTTTGGCTAACAAATGCCAGCTACGCCGCGCCCACCTGCTGATCGCGGATGGCGACCGCGGCTTCGAGGTCGACCGACACTAACTGCGAGACGCCACGCTCGGCCATGGTCACGCCATAGAGCCGGTTCATCCGCGCCATGCTGATCGGATTATGGGTGATGATGACAAAACGCGTCTCGGTCAGCCGCGTCATCTCATCGAGCAGATCGCAGAACCGCTCCACATTGTGGTCGTCGAGCGGCGCGTCCACTTCGTCCAGCACGCAGATCGGCGCTGGATTGGTGCGGAACACAGCGAAAATAAGCGCCATCGCGGTCAGCGCCTGCTCACCACCGGATAGAAGCGAAAGCGATTGCAGCTTCTTGCCCGGCGGCTTGGCCATGATTTCGAGACCGGCCTCGAGCGGATCGTCGCTCTCGATGAGTTGCAGCTCGGCCTCGCCGCCGCCGAACAGCTGGCCGAACAGCTGCTTGAAGTAGCCATTGACCACCTCGAACGACGCGACCAGACGCTCGCGCGCTTCGCGGTTCAGGTTCTGGATGCCCTGGCGCAGCCGCTTGATCGCTTCGACGAGATCATCGCGCTCGGTGACGAGCGACGTGTGCTGCGTTTCGACTTCGGTCAGCTCTTCCTCGGCACGCAGGTTGACGGCGCCAAGCCGCTCGCGCTCGCGCCGGAGCTTTTCGAGATCGGTCTCGACCTCGGTCACATCCGGCAGGGTTGCACCCTCGGCAATCTCTGCAAGCGCAGCAACACCCTGCGGCTCGACCTCCAGCATCTCCCGGATTTCGTGTTCGATATCGGAAACCCTGCGACGTGCGCCCTCTCCGCGCTCTTCCGAGCGGCCGAGTTGCTCACGCGCGGTGCTGAGCGCATCGAGCGCAGCACGCGCGGCACTGTTCGCAGCTGCCGCAGCGCTTTCACCCTCGGCGAGCTTGTCGCTCGACTCGCGCTTCGCCGCTTCGGCATTCTGCACTTCGCCGAGGAGCGCGACCCGCTTCTCCTCGAACAAGCGCGGCGCATCGACCAGGCTATCGCGCTCGGTCGTGGCTTCCGTGAGCCGTGCGTCCAGCGCCGCAATCTGCTTTGCGGTCCGCTCCTGCGTATCGATCCAGGATTGCTGCTCGCCGGCGATCGCTTCGAGCCGCTTCTTCGCAAGCTCCGCCTCGCGCGTCAGCGCCTGCGCTTCCGCCCGCAGTTCTGCGACATGGACACGACGCGTGGAAATCTCGCTGCGGGTCTCGTCAAGTCGGGCTTCCAGTTCGGCGGTCGGCTGCAACGCGGACAAGGCGTTCTGCGCTTCGGTCTGCGCGGCGGCCGCTTCGTCGCGGTTCGCGCCCAGTCGACTCTGCGCCTCGGTCAGCGCCGCGCGGCGCGTCGTGATGTGCGTGAGTTGGCGCTCGGCAGCGGCGTGGCGCTCACGCACCTCATTGGCTGCGCGCTGCAATTCGCGCCAGTTGTTGCGCGCCTCGGTTTCCGCCGTGTTCGCGGCCGCGGCCTCGGATTCCGCCTTGGTCACGATTTCGCGTTTGGCTTCCGCATGGGCGCGCGCCGATTCAAGCTCCGCCTCGATCTCGGCCAAGCGATTGCGTTCGGCGAGCCGTCGCGCAGCACCGGTCGGCGCGTTGGCAGCGACCGCAAAACCGTCCCAGCGCCAGAGATCACCCTCGCGCGACACCAGCCGCTGGCCCGGCATGAGCAGCGGCACGAAACGGTCCGCTTCCGTACGATCGACCAGTCCGATCTGGCGCAGACGGCGATCGAGTTCGGCCGGTGCGTTTACATGATTGGTCAGCGGCTCGACACCTTCCGGCAGAAGCGGATCGGTCGGATCGACTGCGGCGCCAGCCCAGCGCATTGGCGCGCGCGGATCGGCCGGCGCTTCGAGGTCGTCGCCCAAAGCGGCGCCAAGCGCAGTCTCGTAACCCTTCGCAACATTGAGATTGTCGATCACCGAAGGCCACAGGCTGCCGGAATCGACATGGAGGACTTTGCGCAGCGTACGCGCTTCGGTTTCGAGCCTGCCAGCGCGGCGTTCGGCTTCCGCGAGCGGCTTGCGCTCCACATCAAGCGCCTGGCGCGCGGCGGAATGCGCCGCCTCGGCACGCAGGGCCGTGGCTTCACCCTCGGTCACCGATTGCTGCGCAGCCTCGACAGCCTGAAGCAGCGCCGCAAGGTCCGGGCCGCCTTCGCTCGCGGCATCGATCTTCGCAAACTCGGCAACCACGTCGGCAATATCGCGTTCGAGCCGCGTCAACCGGTCGGTCTGCTCGCGCGCGGCGCGCTCAAGCGTATTGCGGCGCGCGGTGAGGTCGGCAAGCGCGCCGGTCGCCTCGCTAAAATTTTTCTCGGATATTGCGAGTTGCGCATCTGCTTCAGCGACGCGCTCGTTCGCAGTCAATCGCTTGCTTTCGCCCGCTTCCAGATCGCGCCGCAACACGGCCGATTCATCGGTCAACCGCGCCAGCGCGCCCTCGGAATCGGCAGCCAGTTGCCGCTCGCGCGCAATGTCATCGTTGAACTGCAGGAGCCGCTGCGCCAGTTCCGCGATCCGCTCCTTGGCGCGGGTCTCTTCGCGGTCGAGCGTCTCGCGCGCAGCCACAAGCCGCTGCAGGGCTGCACCTGCACGCGCCTCGGCCTCACGCAAAGGCGGCAACGCTGCCGCAGCCTCGTCCTGCGCCTTGGCGGTTTCGGCCTGCGCCAGCGTGGCGGCGGCCACTTCACGCACGCCTAGATCGCGCGCCTGCTCGGCCGCGGCCGCTTCGGTATTGGCGTTCAGCCAACGCAAGTGAAACAGGGTGGCTTCCTGCTTGCGGACCTGAGCCGAGACGTTGCGATAGCGCACGGCCTGACGAGCCTGACGCTTCAGCGCATCCATCTGCGAAGCCAGTTGTCCGATCACATCTTCCAGCCGCTGCAGGTTCTGCTCGGCGGCGCGCAGCCGCAATTCGGCTTCGTGACGACGCGCATGCAGGCCGGAAATGCCCGCGGCTTCTTCCAGGACGCGGCGGCGCTGTTCCGGCTTCGCCTGAATGATCTCACCGATACGGCCCTGATGCACGAGCGCGGGTGAGCGCGCGCCGGTGGACGCGTCGGCGAACAGGATCTGCACATCGCGGGCGCGCACTTCGCGCCCGTTGATGCGATAGGTCGAACCCTGATCGCGCTCGATCCGGCGCGCCACTTCAAGCGAGTCGACGTCGGCATAAACCTGCGGCGCAGTACGATCGGCATTGTCGATCGCCATCGACACTTCCGCGTGGTTGCGAGCAGGACGGTTGCCGGAGCCGGCGAAAATCACCTGGTCCATGTCGGTCGCACGCATGGACTTGTAGGAATTCTCGCCCATGACCCAGCGCAACGCTTCGACAAGGTTCGACTTGCCACAGCCATTCGGCCCGACAACGCCAGTGAGGCCGGGTTCAATGAGAAAATCGGTGGGCTCAACGAAGGACTTAAAGCCAATCAGCCGCAGTCGCGTCAGCTTCATTGCTGGACTTCTTCTTTCCTTGCCGGTGCCGCCGGCGCCTTTTTCCGTTTCCGGAGCGAATCATCACATACGCCCCGAATTGGCCGGGAGAATGATGACGCCCCTCCCGGAGAGCAAGCCGAAAACGCGGTTTCCCCCAAGCCGCTGATATCACGGAAAAAACAGTGTTGACGGGAGAAATTGGGGCTTGCGGAGATCATTTGATCGCGGGCTGGATGGCATTCGGGCAATACCCTCAAGGCCGCATGGAGCAACATTTGCCCGGGTCATTATTGTGAGTGCGTCATTTGGTCCAGCAAGCGAGGCAGTGGCCCTTATTCTGACACCTACCAAATGCCGTACGATGTTGTCTGGAGAGGCTGCAATCAGGGGCGAACAGCGATGAAGCAGTTCGGAAGTTTAGTTTTCGTCGCAACGATCGCGGCGTTGGTCTTTCAGCCGACTCATTCTTGGTCCCAAGATTCGAATGCAATTGTCGAGCAGTTAAGCCGAGGAGTGAAGGCTAGAACGATTGACGTCGAGGAGCTGCGCAATTCCGTTAAGAACAAAATCTCTGTCGAGGCAAAGTCATCGGAGCACCCAACCGGTGTTCCAACATCGATCCCTGATCTCGCCAAAGAGCTGCCAAGTGTCAGCTTTGAGATTTACTTTGACTACAATTCCGCAGCTCTAAGCCCGCAATCGGCGCCTGCACTGATCCAGCTTGGTCAGGCATTAAGGGACCAGCGACTTTCAAAATTCCGCTTTCTGATTGCCGGTCATACTGATGCAGCCGGAAGTCGCGAGTACAATAGAGCATTGAGTGAGCGCAGAGTGGATGCTGTCAGAGCATTCTTAGTTTCGACATTCGGAATCCAACCCGATCGGGTTGCCCCCATAGGTTTTGGTATGGAGCAGTTGAAGGACTCACGGAACCCGCTTGGCGGAGTGAATAGACGGGTAGAAGTGATAAACATTGGAGGCTGACTATGCGACGCCTCCTTATAATATTCGGAGCGTTGGCCGGGACCTTTCTTCACGACGCGATCAAAGTGGAGGCCGCGGAGTTTAAGATTGTAAGCTCTGTAGATGACTTGTCTTCTTTAGAATTTGGTCTCCCAAAAACCGAGATCAGCATCGCGCTGGAAGGCGCAATTGAAAAGGGTGATCAAGCAAAGTTGCGGCTCGTCATTGAGCAATTTTCTGCTCGCAAAAAAAGGGAGGTGTGCGCCAAGGTAAGAACACGGCAACCAGGCGAAACATGCCAACTGGTATTGGAGACGAATTTGTTTTTGAATAGTGTCGGCGGAAACTTCACGGAAGGATTGAAATTAGCCAACTTGGTCGCCGAGTACAAAATCCAAACCATCATCCGGCCAAATCAACGATGCTACTCATCGTGCGGATTCGTATTTCTTGCAGGCCAACGGGATATTTCCGGCGAAGCGCCGGAAGGCGCCATTGGAGACCCAAAGCGTTTCCTATATCCCACCTCGTCACTACGACTTCATTCGCCCTTCATCGAACTTGGGGAGGACGTGTATTCAGAAGAAACCGTAGCAAATGCCTATATAGCTGCCGTTCAGGACATTGCAGAAGTGGTCAACATGTCCAAACACTGGAATTTGGAGCCGGAATTATTGCCACCATTCTTATCAAAAACAAAAAACGCCTACTACGAAATCGACACAGTCGAAAGGGCTGTACGTTTTGGAATAGCCCTACTCATCCCAGGATACCAAGTGCGATCAATTACGCCCCCTATGGCAAAGAACTATTGCAACCACATGTTTGCAGCTAAAGAAAAGCGATTTTCCACTGAAATAGCTCGGCCGGGACGAGAGGTCATCGGTTCGCCAAATTCGTCCAAGGACGACTTCAGCTCTCAACTTCGAAACACGATGTTTGAGAGTCGAAAATTCAAGAAAAGCACAGATGGAAAGACGGTAGATGAAACGATCATTCTTGTTCCGCTTCATGTTGACTATTTTGAAGAATTTCCTGCCATCACCGTTTGCGTCGTCAGTACACACTATCTTAACGGATTTTCCGTTCTGGGCATGCAGTATGAGCGTCGCAGGCAAAGATGGAACTAAGCCTCAACGGGCTGAGATATTTCGATTAGCGTGGACCGAGTACATAAAGATCAGAAAATCGGGCAACGGAGAGGGGTGCGAATCTCATGCCGTCCAAGCTTTTGATCAAGGAAGGACAGAGCAGTTTGACGGCAGTTACAGTTTCGACGCCCTCTTCGCTCCACCAGATACCCCGATTTCATCGATTACATCCGCGTTATCGGCCTTGCGAAGCAACTAGATCAAGGTTTCCCGTCGCGTCGGATCATCCCAAACTTCTGCGCCCGCCGCGTTGCGAGTTGCTCGCTCATACACCACGAACGAATCGAAGACCGACATCCCGGTGCGGCGGCGGCGTCGACGTTGCGGGTGACAAGCGTCAAGCCGGGGATGCACCTGACCGTTAACGGGGGGACGGTTGCTCCAACGCAATCAGCGCTCGGTTGCGGAGGCGGCGTCCGGCGTATCTTCGGCGGGCACGTACCAATCCTGGTCGCGGATCGCCCATTCGAGCCGGTAGCCGTTCTTCACCAGCAATTCGCGCAGCTTTGCGCGCCGGTCCTCGACGTTGTTATGTTCGATGGTGATCGCGCCGAATTTGTATTCGTCGAACGGGAGGTCACTCAGCGCCGCGTATTCGGCGCCCTCGATGTCCACGTTCAGATAGTGGATGTATGAAGGGGCATTTGCGCGCCGAAGGATGTCGCTCAAGGTCGTTGTCGTCACCTCCACGGCATTCTTCTTGTCCTGTGGCGACACCCACCAGCCGGCATGTTCGAGGATACCGCCGCTATAAGCGCCCGGATTCTGGAACTGGACGGTGCGGCCGCCGACATTGTCCACAGCCTCGGCAAACACCTGGCATGTCCGGCCTTCCATATTCCGCGGGAACGGGTCGATGCAGACGCCGGTCCAGCCGTTGCGTTCGAGCGCCCAGGTGTTGGACAGCGCGGTGCCGTCGGCGGAACCCAGATCGACGAAGAAGCCATCGGTGACGCCCGGATGCACCGCATGCATCACCCACAGGTCTTGCCCGATGATGCCCTTGAACGCTTCCAGGCCGAGTGCGTAGCGGATCGCGTAGTTCCGCCGCTCTGCGGGCTCCCCGGCGCCGATGAGCGAGTGAAAAGTATCCGCCTGTCCCGCGCGGTATCCGAAATATGTGCCCCCTGCGCCCGCCATCAGCAGAACCACGATCAGCGCGAGAAATTTCTTCGCCATGCCATTCGCCTCCGATCTTCGTATTCCGAGCGGTGCCTTGGAAAGGCCAAGGGTTTCGCGAAGTCGTGGCGAGAACGTGATCGCCCGGGCAATCGTTGCGGTATGCAGCAATCGGTCGCGGTCAGATGACGCGACAAATCCAGCGCCGCGGCACTCTGCGTGAGTCAGCCTGCCACCAGCCGCAACGTGCTGGCACACCGGCTTCCGCGATCCGAAGCTGATCCTGATAGCGTCGCAGGGTATGCGCCCCTCTGCACCACGGTCGTAGCGTCTTGATGCGACGGCGCCGCAAAATTGCCCGCAGCGGATATTGGCTTAATAGCAGCGAAGACGGCGCCTCCCGTCACCGGCAAAGTCGCAGCAAAACGCGATCGCACGCTTTCGCGGGCGATGACACTCGCCGGCTGGCGCAATGAACGAAGCGGGTCAGCTCTTGAGCAGCGGCGCGAGTTGCTTGTCGAGTTCGTCGATCGTCAGCGTGCCACGGAACAGATTGCCGTTGATGAAGAAGGTCGGCGTGGAACTCACTCCGAGCTTTTCGGCGCCATGCGTGCGCACGCTCTCGATCGCCTCCAGAACCTTCTGGTCCTTCAGGCAGGATTCGAAGCTTTCCTGCGTGAAGCCGGCCTGCTTGGCGAGCGCGAGCAGCGGCGGGATCGGGTTCTGCGTCACCCATTCCTTCTGCTTGTTGAACAGCATCTCGACCATGGCGTGATATTTATCGTTGCCCGCGCAACGCGCCAGCATGAAGCCCGCGGCCGCCAGCGGATCGAGGGGAAATTCGCGCAGGATGTACTTCACCTTGCCGGTATCGATGTATTTCTTCTTCATCTCCGGATAGGTGGTGTTGTGGAAGGTGGCGCAATGGCTGCACGTCATCGACGCATATTCGATGATGGTCACCGGGGCGTCGTCCTTGCCGACCACCACGTCGCCGAGCGGGCCCGCCTTCATAAGATCAGCCGGGCTGGGCGTCTGGGCCAGAGCATTGCCGACCAACGCAAAATCTCTGCCGAACGGCAGCGCGAGCATGGCCGACAAAGCGATGGTCGCTGTGACAAACTGGCGGCGGGTGATGAGCACTGACAACTCCTGCGGCTGAACCGGCAAATTCGGGTCTGGCTATCCTGTCGCGGCCAATGTGGCAATGGCGGCCCCATGCCGCCACCGCAACGGTCACCGTCACTTTCGCTTGATAGCCGCGCCCAGCCGCGCGAGGGCGTCTTTCAGCGCGGGGTCGGCGCTGTCGGGCAGACTTTCGGCAATGGATTGAACGAGTTGCGGGTCGAGCCGCCGGTCCGGTTTGGGCGGGGCACGGCGTAACGGCGCCTGCCGGATGGCGATCTTGGCGATCGCGGCAAAGCCGAAATAGCGATTCACCCGCTCCAGGATCACATGCGACATATGCTGAATCTCGAGTGCGGCCGGGCCGCTAACGCGCAACACCAGCGTACCGGGGAGCGGCGGCTGGCCATCCGGGACCCTTTGCCACTGAATTTTCAGCGGTTCCGCGTGCTGGGCCACGTCATCGCCCACAATGGTGGACCAACGAACCACGAGTTCGGCCGAACTGAAGCCCTGCTTGCGGAAAGCATCGGCAAGCAGCGTGCCCGCAATGTCCGTCAGTGGACGGACCAATCGTCGTGGCTTGTTCAAACGGGGCGCCTCTGTCACACGGAAGAGATGACGCTAGCAAAGCGCAACGCGCGGAAAAAGGCCGATGAATCAGCCGATTGCGCGCGGCCGCTGGCGTCGGCCGCGGCGCTGCTGGCGTGGTACGACCGGCACCGGCGCAAACTGCCCTGGCGCGCGGAAAACGGCGAAAGGCCGGACCCTTACCGCGTCTGGCTCTCCGAGATCATGCTGCAGCAGACCACCGTGAAGGCGGTCGGTCCTTATTATGGTCGGTTCCTGTCCCGCTGGCCGACAATCGCAGAACTCGCCGCGGAAAGGCTCGAAGAAGTGCTGAAGCTCTGGGCGGGATTGGGTTACTACGCCCGTGCTCGCAATCTTCACGCCTGTGCTCGCGCGGTCGTACAGGATCACGGCGGCGCCTTCCCCGATACCGAGACCGGCCTGCTCGCACTGCCCGGCATCGGCGCCTATACCGCCGCCGCCATTGCCGCCATCGCTTTCGACCGCAAGGCGTCGCCGGTGGACGGCAACATCGAGCGGGTGATCGCGCGGCTCTACGCGGTCGAAGAGTCGCTGCCGGGATCGAAACCGCGCATCCGCGCGCTCACCGCGACACTGACGCCGGACGCACGTCCCGGCGACTTCGCGCAGGCGATGATGGATCTCGGCGCCACCATCTGCACGCCGAAAAAGCCGGCCTGCAGCCTGTGCCCCTGGAGCGAGCCCTGCATTGCGCGCAAACGCGGCGATCAGGAAACGTTCCCCCGCAAGACGCCGAAGACCGAAGGCAAACTGCGGCGCGGCGCGGCGTTCGTGGTCAGGCGTGCCGATGGCGCATTGCTGGTGCGTACACGGCCGGACAAGGGCCTGCTCGCCAAAATGACGGAAGTGCCGACCACCGAATGGACGCACGATTTCGATGACGCGCAGGCCCTTGCCGGTCCGCCGATCAAAGCCGCATGGCATCGCGTCCCGGGTGTCGTGACCCACGTCTTCACGCATTTCCCGCTGGAGCTTGCCGTGTATCGCGCGCTCGTGCCGAATGCCGCGCGCGCACCCGAAGGCATGCGCTGGATCGCGGCGCGCGAAATCGAAGGCGAAGCCTTCCCTAACGTCATGCGCAAGGTGATCGCGCATGCAACCGACAAATGACGTGACCTATTGCGGCTCATGCCGCTGTTGGAAAAAATCCCTGGCTCCTGCGCTCGATCCAGCCGGCAATGTCAGGGCCGCCCAATGCATGCCACACGCAAACGGGCGGCGCATTGCGATCGAAGCCCTTTGTCATCGCCGATCCTGGGAGCGAACAGGCGAGAACCGCCCGGCCAATCAAGGTCCGGATGCGGGACGGTGACCGCACCGACGATCCATTCACCGGCGCTCATGGTCCAGTGAATCGCCCACAAGCGGCCGTCCACCGGAGACCGCGCGTAAGCGAAATTGCTTTTTCCATCCGTGTGA
>CAZIKZ010000089.1:0-1184 GCA_964539845.1 uncultured Hyphomicrobiales bacterium | reverse complement strand
GCCTCGGCGGCGACGAAGCGTTCGGAACGCGCAATGTGCGACTGACCGCTCGTCACCGGCGTCCGCAATTCCGCCGCAGCCGCTTTGCCGACGAGCAAAACGCACAAGATGCCTGCCGCGACGCAGGCCGATATTCGGTATCGCAATCGGCGGAACGACATGAGTCACCGGGACGTTGCGGTTCGATCCCATTGTTAACCCGCATGCCGCGCGCGGACTGTAAGCCGGCTCACATTCGGCGCAGAATGAATGTGAACGGCTACCCGTAACGATCAATGTTGAGCCGCGCGAGTCACGAGGCTTTAGCTGTGGGGCTTTCTTGACCTGCGGGGCTCCGGCCCTCACCTCCCGTAACGCGGATTGCGCAGGCAGGAGCCACCGGTGCCATGGGCGGACCGCCTGCATTGCTCCAGCGTGTGAAAGGCGCAGGCCTGGCCGCCGGTCGGACCGCGCAAACACCATTTCGTTTGCGGACGGGAGCGCGCGGCCTCCGCCGGATCAGGCAAAGCCGCGATCGTCACAGTGACAAGCGCAGCCACCATCAGGCCGACTTTCGCAAGTCCAGGCATTCGACGTATCCCCTCGCAATTCATGCGCGGCTCATGGAGCCGCCCCGGAAATAACCGTCGCTAGCCGAGCACCGGGATGCCGATCATTGCCTCTTCCAGCTTTTCCTCGACCGTCAGCGGCTTCGGCTGACGCGCCAGCGCCTTCTTGTTGATCTTGCGCTTGGCGATATCGTTCAGCTTCTTGTCGGTCGCCTTCTCTTCCTTGAGATTTGCGAACAACAGCGCCGCCACTTCCGTGTGTCCGAGCAGCTTGGCCCATGCGGTCAGCGTGCCGTAGCGCGTGATCTCGTAATGCTCGACCGCCTGCGCAGCAGCGATCAGGGCCGCATTCAGCACGAACTTGTCGCCGACATCGCCGGCGATCTCGCTCGCCTCATCGAGAATACCGTCGATGGCCGGACATTTGTGGGCCTGCGGCGTGCGCTTGAGCTTCTTGAATGCACGGTCGAGCCGTTTGATCTGGCCCTTGGTCTGGCGCAGATGCATCTGAAAAGAGCGTTTCAACTCAGCGTCGGACGCCTTCTCGATCATCTTCGGCAGCGCATTTTCGATCTGCTGTTCGGCGTAATAGATGTCCTGCAACGAATGGACGAACAGATGCTCCATTGTCTCGAT
>CAZIKZ010000088.1:0-13864 GCA_964539845.1 uncultured Hyphomicrobiales bacterium | reverse complement strand
AGCGCGAATGACGCGCGGTAACACAGCGCTTGCGCCAGCTAGCGATCAAGACTGGGAAGAGTTCTAGACCAGCATGGCGCGTCAGGCTCACAAAGTCACTGGCCCGGTCGCCCCCGATCTGGCGGTTCCCGAGGCGGCGCGCGAGTTTGCGTTCTCGGACGCCGATTTCCGCAGCTTGGTGCAGCTCGCGCACGAGCATGCTGGGATATCGCTGTCAGACAGCAAGCGCAATCTTGTCTACACGCGCGTGTCGCGAAGGTTGCGCGCATTGGGATTCACGGCCTTCAAGCAGTATCGCGACTATCTCGCCGGAAATTCCGGCGAACTCGAAAGCTTCATCAACGCGATCTCGACCAACCTCACGAAATTCTTCCGAGAGTCGCATCACTTCGACCACTTCCGTAGCCACGTCGCTCAACCATTCCTGAAGGCCAGCCAGCGCGGTGATGGCCGGTTTCGGGTTTGGTCGGCAGGTTGCTCGACCGGTGAGGAGCCCTACACGGTCGCTTCCGTGCTAAAGCACGAAATTCCGGACGGGAGCCGGCACGATATCCGCATTCTCGCGACCGACATCGACACCGATGTGCTCGCGAAGGCAGCGCGCGGCGTTTACCCGGTCAGCGGCTTCGATAGCGTGCCTCGGACCTATCGCGACTATTTTGAACCGACCAGCGACGGTCGCGGCGACAACATGATGGCAAGCGAGGCCATCCGGTCACTGATCGCGTTCCGTCGGCTCAACCTGATCGAATCTTGGCCATTCCGCGGCAAGTTCGATGCCATTTTTTGCCGCAACGTGATGATCTATTTCGACAACCCCACCAAAGCGGCGCTGATCGACCGCTTTATCCAGAGCATCAAGCCAGGTGGCTTTCTCTATATCGGCCACTCGGAATCGTTTCACGGAACGCATGCCGAACTGCAGCTTGTCGGCCGCACGACCTACCGGAGAAAAGCATGAGTGCGGCGGCAGCGGTTCGACCTGCCGATGTTGGCAAGGACATGGCGGGTGTCGGCAGCCGGCGATTTTACGATCCTTCGGCCGAGACATGGATGGTGAAGATTTTTCCCGGCGATTTCTATGTGACCGACAAGGCAGACGAAACGTTGGTCACGGTGTTGGGTTCGTGTGTGGCGGCGTGCATCCGCGATCCGCGCCTCGGCATTGGCGGCATGAATCATTTCATGCTGCCGCAAGGGCGTACCGGCGGCTGGGGCCGCGATCCGGAATCGACGCGCTTCGGCAATTTCGCGATGGAAAAGCTGATCAACGAGCTCATGAAAATGGGCTGCGCGCGCGAATCGCTCGAGATCAAGGTTTTTGGGGGTGGCAACGTAACTGAAAGTAATATTGCGGTCGGTTCTGACAACGCGCAATTCGCGCTCCGGTATCTCGAAGCTGAACGACTGCGCTGCGTCGCGCAGGACCTCGGCGGTCGTTTTCCGCGCCGCATTCATTATTCGCCGGCGACCGGCCGCGTGGTGAGACGTCTTCTCGGCCGTGATGCGTCCGGCGCTGTCGCTCGTGATGAATTTGAACATGCAAAACGTCTGTCGACGCGCGCGCCAGCGGGCGAAATCGAGCTTTTCGACAATTAGGGGCGGGATATGGGGAAGCCGATTCGTGTTTTGATTGTCGACGATTCAGCGTTGATACGCCAACTGCTGTCCACGCTGCTCGCCGCCGATCCTGAGATCGAAGTGGTCGGCACGGCGGATGACCCGATTGTTGCACGTGATCGTATCAAGGCGCTCAATCCGGATGTGGTGACGCTTGACGTCGAGATGCCGCATATGGACGGCATCACCTTTCTGCGAAAAATTATGACGCTACGCCCGATGCCGGTCATCATGATCTCGACGCTGACGAAGGCAGGCGCTGATATCACGCTCGAAGCGCTTGAGATCGGCGCGGTCGACTTCATTGCAAAGCCCTCAACCGACGCCGCACATGCGTTGCCGGCGTTGGCGGATGAGTTGATAGCCAAGGTTAAGGCGGCCGCCCGAACTCGCGTCGCGGCACGCGCAGCGATGGCTCCGGCCCCCGTCAGGAAGGTCGCGCGCTCGGTGCGCGCCAACGGAAAGATCGTTGCAATTGGTGCGTCCACCGGCGGTGTCGAGGCGCTCAAGGTCGTTCTGATGAACTTGCCGGCGGATTGCCCGCCGATTGTGATCACGCAGCACATGCCGCCCCGGTTTACCGCAGCCTTTGCCCAGCGTCTCAATCGCGAATGCCCGATGACGGTCACGGAAGCCGTCGATGGCGACGTGCTCGAGCAGGGGCATGTCTACATCGCGCCGGGGTCGCACCATCTGCAGGTCGTCAAGGCTGGTACCGGATACCGCTGCGCGCTGGATGACGGTCCCGCTTCGACTGGGCACCGTCCGTCGGTTGACGTGTTGTTCCGCTCTGTCGCCCGCGTGGTTGGCCGTTCCGCGATTGGAGTGATCCTGACCGGTATGGGTAAGGACGGTGCGGACGGGATGTTAGAGATGCGAAAGGCCGGTGCGCTGACGATCGGCCAGGATGAAGCCTCCTCGCTGATTTACGGCATGCCGCATGTGGCGTTCGAGCGCGGCGGGGTGATGCGCCAGTGTTCATTGAATCACGTTGCCGATGCAATTCTGGATGCTTGCGAAGGCAAACTTGAGACGACCAATCCGCAGCGCATGGTTCACGCTCTTTAATCGGATGCCGGAGACGATTGCTTTGATGTTTTCAGATTTTGAATTGAGAGGCCGACCATGAAACTACCGAAGGTGCTCGATCTCACAGCCGCGATCGGCTTGCATGAGGCGATCCTGCGGGACGTCCAGGCTGCGGGTGGCGTATGGCTGGATGCGTCGGACGTGGAAGCGCTGACGCTGCCATGCATTCAGATATTGCTTGCGGCGAAGCGCGACGCGAAGATCTGGATCGACCAACCGTCCGAAGCCTTTGTTGGCGCCTTCGCCGATCTCGGTCTCGATTGGGCCGATGGCATGAACGAATTGCCGGAGCCTGTCGTAGCGCTTGCCGCCGCGCCCGCCGGCCAACCTTCCGCTGGGTCCACGATGGATCCTGCCACGGTGAGCGCGCCGCAGCCGAGTTCGGACCTGATCGAGCAGTCCGCGTCGGCTGTCGGCAATATCCGCATTCTCACGATCGACGATTCCAAGACGATGCGTGACATGCTGATGCTGACGCTCGCCGATGCCGGGTTCGACGTGATCCAGGCGGTCGATGGCAAGGACGGAATCGATATGCTCGAGCGGGAGAATGTCGACGTCGTCATCACCGACATCAACATGCCGCGCATGGATGGCTACGAGGTCGTGCGTCAATTGCGCGCGCGGCCCGAACACAAGACGACACCGATCCTCGTGCTCACCACTGAAAGCGAGGTCGACAAGAAGAATATTGCACGTGAAGCCGGCGCGACCGGTTGGCTGGTGAAACCGTTCGATCCGGAGCGATTGATCGCGACGGTTCGTAAGGTGGCCTGCTAGGAAAGGACGACGCCAATGGCGAGTTTCGAGCAACTCAAACTGACTTTCTTCGATGAATGTGCAGAAGGAATGCAGCAGATCGAGCAGGGCCTCAGCGACATGCGCGAAGGTCTCGGCTCTGACGATACGATCAACGCCGTTTTCCGCGCCGTGCACTCGGTCAAGGGTGGTGCGGGCATTTTCGGATTTGAGTCACTGGTTGGCTTCGCACATGTTTTCGAAACAACGCTGGACGCGGTCCGGCGCGGCGACCTCGCTGCGACAACCGACGTGATCGATGTTTTGCTCGCATCGAGCGACGTGCTGTCCGATCTTGTGCAGATTTCGCGTGCCGGCGATGCGATCCCGGCGGGCTTCGGTGACGAAACCCGCGTTGCGCTGGAGAATTTGCTTGGCAACGATTCCGCAGGGAACGAAGAGGCTCCGTCCGATTTCGACGGACTGGATTTCGTCCCGGTGCGGGCCGACGCGTCCGACTCCGACGATATGTCGGATTTCGACGGCATCGACTTTACGCCGGTGATGGCCGACGCATTTGCGGACGGCCAGCGGTCGTTCGAGATCGCATTCTCCCCGAATGCCGACATGTTGCGGAATGGCAGCGATCCGCTCCTTCTGCTGCGACAATTGCGGCAACTCGGTGAGCTTGAATTGTCGGCGGTGATCGATCGGCTGCCGGATCTGCAGTCGTTGCGGCCTGAGATCGCCTATCTAAGCTGGACCGGAACGTTGCGCACCGAAGCAACGCGCGAGCAGCTTCAGGACATTTTCGACTTCGTCGGCGATTGCGAAATCACGATTACCGAAGTCGGCGCAGGCGCGGCGGAGCCGGCGATGGCGGAGTGCGCGGCTTCGCAGCTTCCAGTGGTCGACGCAGCGCCGCCGATGGTGCCTGTTGCGGCCTTCGCGCCTATTCAAGCTGCGATGACCGTCGATTCGACACCGCAGATCGTCAAGCCGATTGCGCCACCGCAAGGCAGCCGGACATCTGGAGGCGCCGCTCCCGCCGAGAAGGCTACGCGGCCGGCCAAGCCTCAGGCCACCACAACGCGCATCGAACTCGAGAAGATCGACCGTGTGGTGAACATGGTCGGCGAACTTGTGATCGCGCAGGCTATGCTTGGCCAGATTGTGCATGATTTGCCTGAAGGCGTGAGCGACCGGCTGACGCAAATTCTCGACGAGGTGGTTCATCACACGCGGGAATTGAAGGACGGGCTTATGTCGATGCGCGCGCAGGCGGTCGGCAGCGTTTTCCAGCGGATGCCGCGGCTTGTGCGCGAAACTGCGATAAAGGTCGGCAAGAAGATCCGGCTTGAGCTAGCAGGCGAGACCACCGAGGTCGATCGCTCGATCATCGAGCGGCTCACAGACCCGCTGACTCACATTATCCGGAACTCGGTCGACCACGGCATTGAAGCGCCCGATGTACGCATCGCCGCCGGGAAGAGCGAGGAGGGGACGATCCGCCTCTCAGCCGAACATCGCGGCGGTAGAATCGTCATCGAGGTAAGTGACGATGGTGGCGGCATCAATACCGAGAAGGTTCTGCAGAAAGCGCGCGAGAAGGGCCTCGTCGGCGCGGATGCCGTCCTGACCGAGGACGAAATCAACAACCTGATCATGATGCCCGGATTCTCGACCGCCGACGTCGTTTCCGACATTTCCGGCCGCGGCGTCGGCATGGACGTGGTGAAGACCAATATCCAGGAGGTCGGAGGGCGGCTGTCGCTGCAATCGGTCCGCGGCAAGGGCACAACCATCCAGTTCGCGTTGCCGCTGACGCTCGCGGTCATGGACGGCATGGTGATCAAGGTCGGCCGTGAGACCTATGTCATGCCGATGTCGATGATCGTGGAATGTCTGCGTCCGCCGCGGTCCCACATCAACAATCTGGTTGGCACGCGAGGCGTGCTGCAGTTGCGCGGCGATCTCGTCCCGTTGGTATATCTGGGTGACCTGTTGGATATTGGCTCGGCTGCCGATCTGTCGGGGGAATGCGTGGTCATCATCACGGATGCCGGCGATGGCACGAGGCTCGGGCTCGTCGCTGATGAGCTATGCGGGCACCAGCAGGTGGTCGTGAAGAGCATCGAGGAGAGCTACGGCCCGGTACCCGGTGTCGCGGCCGCCACGATCCTCGGCAATGGAAGCGTTGCGCTGATTCTGGACGTCGAGAAGCTGTCTGATCTTGCGAGCGATTCCTCTTCGACGGTCATGGCACAGATGGGCAATTCACTCGCGAAAGTCGCGTGACGACAATTGGAGGCCGGGTTGACCCCCGTGTCGTCCGCTGAGTTGAGGAGAAATGACGATGCCAAATGCGGTGGCGCTCAAAGTCCTGGTTGTCGACGATCAGGAAAGCGTGCGGAAAATGACGGCGATGACGCTCGAACAGCTCGGTATTCGCCATATCCACGAAGCCGAGAATGGCAAGAAGGCAATGGAGATCGCCTCGTTGCAGCCGATCGATCTGATCCTCTCCGACTATTACATGGATGAGATGGATGGGCTCGATCTTCTGCGGGCCGTGCGAGGTCATCCGGTCGTCCGGCGTGTGCCGTTCATTCTGTTGACTGGCCGCGGCGATCGCGAACTCGTGGTCAAGGCGGCGCAGGCCGGCGTGAACAATTATCTAATCAAGCCTTTCACCGCTCAAGTGCTGCGTCAGAAGATTGAACAGGTGATGGGGAAGCTGTCTTAAATGGACCTCAGTGCTGCGCTCAGCGTTGAGGCGAATGCCGCGCCGGGAGCGAATCCCGCACCGGACGGCGCGGTATCGGAGATCGCAGCCCTGCTTGGCGTGCTCGCGACGCTGTTCCTGGACAACGTCCGGGAACTCGAGGATACCGTCGCTCGCGTCACCGATCTTGTTACGCGCGACGGTAAGCCTGATCGTGAGCTGATTGTTACGTTACAGAGCTTCGATCGGCTCAAGCAGGAATTCGAGGCCTTGAGCGGTGCGTTGGCGCGCTATGCCGATTCGACAAGTGCATTTCCGGTCGCGGGCGATCGACCACGCGAGCCCTTTGGCCGTGATGTGATCCACGAGATCACACTTGGAGATTTGAAGGAGCGATTTCTGGACCGTCTTGAGAACGGCCTGGGAACAGTGTTTCAACCACTGGCGGAGCCGTCGGAAAGCGAACTCGAAGTCGACGTGGTCTTCTAGCCGGTCTTATCGGGCAGGGACCGGTTTGCACGCTCCAGCATGCGGTGCAGTCCGCTCGTCATTTCCGGCACCTGGTCGGGACGAATATTGCGATAAGCGTCCTGCTTGGCGAGGAAAAGCGCATTGATATGGCACTCGATGACCTCGGTGTCATAGGAAGCCCCGCTTTGGACAGCTTCGAGCACCCTGCAAAGATTATCGGCGATGAAGGTGAGTAGCGCGAGGCCCATGGTTGTTCCGGTGTCGCGCAATTGGCGGCAGCGCTGATGAATCTCGTCGATCTGGGCCTTCTCCGCCTGGTCGCCTTCGACCTTGCGGAGAGCTTGCGTGAGGTCCTGCAATTCGCGGCCGACCCAATCGACGAACTCGGTCTTGAAACTTTCGATTCCGGTTTCGGCCTGCTGAATCGCGATATCGCGCGGCACGCCGCCGGGACGCTGGGCCATTTCCTGAAAACGGGTTTTGACGGCGAAGACACGCACGTTCGGCGGCAACTTATTTTTCATTCATTTTGTCCGGCGCGTGCAGCCTGGAAGAGGCTATCAATATCGTCCTGTTCGAGATTGGGCTCGGTCGCATCCGAGACTTCGATGCTCTTGTCGCTCGCCCGCCGTCCGACGCCGGTCGGATATCCCTCGATCTTGAATCTCCGGTCAGGGCCGAAATAGGTCGGGCAGTCGATGAATTGACGCCGGTCGAAGGCGATCCAGACCAGGCGGTCATACAGTGTCGTCGGTGACATGGGTTTGGCGACCACCATGCTCGCCCCGGAATCGCGAGCCTCCCGGATCGTCAATTGCTGCGCGTCGCTGGTCATGATCAGGATTGGAAGCGTCCGATTTTCGTTATCGACATTACGCCGGATCGCCTGCGTGACCGCCAGCCCGTCCTGCGGCGGCAACTTGGCGTCCAGGATCAAGATGTCGACCTTTTGTTGCATCAGCGCCGACAATACTCCGGCGGCGTCTCCGGCCTCCAGAATACGATTTGCTCCGAAGCCACGGAGCATGCCGTAAACAACACGGCGCATGAATGTTCCGGGATCCGCGATCAGAATCGTCAGATCGCGCAGATTGACCGAGGCATTTTTCAGTGATCGCGGCTTTTGGTCGGCAGCTGTCACGATTATCACTCGAAGCGGCTGCCGCGATGCGCTTAGATCGGCGCCGGCACGCGTCGTCCACGATGGTCCAGCATCATTAATCGCTGATTGAGGATAACGTACGGTTAACAGCGCTCAGGGTGGTTGAGCATGCGATCGGCCGGCGTTGCTTTCGGAATGCATCTAGAAGCCCGCTGGGAGCACCACATGGTCGCCAATCGTGATTTCTCCACGGCAACGCGGATTGTGCGAAGCAGCGGGCGGAGCCCGCAATCCGTCACCTCAGACATTTGTGTCGTCGGGGCGGGGATCGCAGGCGTGTCGGCCGCGCTTGAAGCGGCGCAGCTTGGCCGCAAGGTTGTGCTGGTGGATAGCCTGCCGGCGCTGGGCGGACAGGCGGTGCACTCCATCATAGGGACGTTCTGCGGCCTGTTTGCCAATGGCTATCAGGGCCGTCAGATCACCCACGGCATTGCCGACGGCATCCTGCGCGATTTGGGCGCGCAGGATGCGCTGCATTATCTGCGCGGCGGCCCGTCGAACACCACGGTCATAATGTATGACGAGATCGCCCTCTCGCGCTGGATCGAGGAAGCGGTCCGCAAGGCCAATATCACGGTGCTGCTCGGAGCGGTCATGCGCAGCGTCACGCGCGACGGTGGCCGCGTTCGTGCCATCGATTTTGCGACCCGCTATGGCGACGTCACGATATCCGCTCCGGGTTTTGTCGATGCGAGCGGGGATGCCGCTGTCACGTGGGAAGCCGGCTTTGCCTGCCGCGAGAACGCTGACGGCGTACTCTACGGCAGCCAGATGGTGGTGCTCGAAGGTGTTGTCGAGGCCAATCATCCGCCGCGTGCCGAGATGATCGCGCGCATGAGGGAGAAGGGCGACGAATACGGGCTGATCCGTCGCGATGGATTTTCCTTTGTGTTTCCCGGACGCGGCATCTCGCTGATCAACATGAACCATGTCGAGACGCCGCTTGAACCCTTCGCGGCCTCGCGCAACGCGATGCTGGGCAAAGCAATGGCGGACGATGTGATCCGCTTCCTCAAGGCTGAATATCCGGATACCTTCGCTACCGCGCGGGTGCGCGCCTATGGCTTTCCCGGCATCCGCCAGACGCGCTGGATCAAGGGCCGCCAGCATCTCACCGTGGACGATGTGCGAGCCGGCACCGAATTCCCCGATGCGATCGCGCGGACGGGCTGGCCGATCGAGTTGCACGACCGGCCGGACAGTACGGCCTGGGAGCCATTCGGAGACGACCACCTTCATTACGTGCCGTTCGGCGCGCTCGTTCCTGATGAGGCGGATAACGTGGTTGCGGTCGGACGCTGCATCGACGGCGACAGCGCGGCGCTGTCGAGCGTGCGGGTGATGGGGCCCTGTATTGCGATGGGGGCGGCCGCGGCGCATGCGCTCGATCTCGCCGGTAGCGGCAGCGTCCAGCAGATTGACAGCGCCGCGTTGCGCAAGCGCGTGTTCGATAATGTCGATCGGATCGATTGAAGACGCGACGGCTCTCTCGACCAGGCCTTCGCGGTTTGAACCCCCGCCGGATTGTCCCCGACCAAGATCAAGAGACGGGAACAGCAACTGTATTTCCGGGTTAAAGGGCCATGAGCAACGTCATTTCATCGCTGCTGTGCGAGCCGAAAGGCTGAAGCAGGCGCTTGCGGCCCTTGGCCGAAATGGTGAGACGGTGATGATCGAGACCCGGAACGGGACGATAAGCGCGGAAAGAATCGCCTGTCGCGATCTGTTCGCCGAGGTGCTCGACAGCTTCGGCGACTATTTCGTCGTGGACTACAACGATATCCGCTCCCTGCAGCCGGCAGCGGTCGCTCAGACGAGTGTCGTGAACGCGCGCGGCGAATTTCTGCCGTTTCACAATTCGGCGACCACGCTGGGCCGGGTGGCGATCATTCCCTTCGAGCTGCGCCACCGCCGCAAGTAGCGCAGAGTCTACGCTCGTACGCTAATGCGTCAGGCGTGGCGTCGACCGGTCCGAGGGCGGCAGTCGGGGCCGGTCAAAAACGCGCTATCGGCCTAATATCACTCCTTATTTTCCCCGCCTTCGGGTAGGATGATTCATGCACGAAGCCGGGGCGGCATTCGGGTGCGCGGCGGTACATGAACATCATACTCGTCAAGGTTCTGGCGACGGCACTTGCCTTTAGCCAGGCCACGACCAGGCCTGAGGCCATCAAGGCCGAATTCAATCCTGCTACGGACAAGGTGGAGGTGGAGCAGCTCCTGCGCGCGGGATGCCTCCACATGCGGAGGTCGTTCGACATCGAACAGATCAATCTCGACGACCTGATTTCGACTGCGATGGACGACAAGGCCGCGCTCGGCGACGAGATCAAGGCGCTGAAAGGCCTGTCCTTTTCCGATCTGCACACGGTCTACCGGCAGTTCTGCAAGGGCGAGACGGTCGAGAATTCCCCGGTTGATCTGACAGAAGTCATCACATTCTACAACGATGCTCTGAAAGATCTGCCGGATGTCGGCCGGCTGAAGGGCATGAAGCTGCCCGGCATGAGCCTTATCCTGGACGGGAAGGGCGAGCGCTTTGCCGAGGTCTTCACGCCGGAGAACCGGCGGGTCTGGGTCTCGATCTCCGATATTCCCGAAACCGTCCGCAATGCCTTCATCGCGGCCGAGGACAAACGCTTCCTCCAGCACAAGGGCGCCGATGAGCGGGGCCTGGTCCGTGCCTTCGTGGGCAACCTGGCACAGCCGGGCCGGCCTCAGGGCGGGTCGACCATCACCCAGCAACTCGCGAAGACGGTGCTGGTCGGCAACGACGTCACGTACGAGCGGAAGTTGCGGGAGATTATCGTCGCCTCGCAGATCGAGCGCACGCTCAGCAAGAACGAGATCCTCGAGCTTTACCTGAACTCGATCTATCTCGGCCGTGGTGCCTGGGGCGTCGAGATGGCCGCGCGGGGCTATTTCGGCAAATCGGTTGGCGCGCTGACACCGGTCGAAGCCGCGTTCATTGCCGGCCTCGCCAAGGGGCCGAGTTATTTCAGTCCCGACCGCAATGCCAACCGGGCGCGCGACCGGCTGGCCTATGTGCTCGGCCGGATGCGCGACGACGACATGATCGCGTCGGTGGATGCCAAGGTGCAGTTGCCACCGATGGTTCCCTATGAGCGCCTGCGGCACGATACCGGGTTTCATTTTGTCGATCACATCGCGCGCGAGGCGCGGTCCATCCCGGCAGTCGGTGCGCTCAATGCGTCCTCCTATGTCGTGCGATCGACCATCAACCCGGCGCTTCAGCGCGCAACGGAAGCGGTGCTGCAGGAAGCGCTGGCGCGCTATGAGCTGAATACGGGTCGCTACAAGTATCAGGGCGCGGAGGCGAATATCTCCGAGGCTCTCAAGTCCATGACCGACGAGCGCCGGGGCGATGGGTCGGCCTGGCTCGCGGCCCTGAAGTCGGTGCGCTTGCCGCTCTATGACGTGCATTGGGAGCCAGCGGTCGTCCTGGAGAATGGGCGCACCAAGAAGGGCGACGTCCTCAACGTCGGTCTCGCCGATGGCCGTATCCTTCCGCTCAATCCCTGGAACGTGGCGACCCGGCGCAGTCTGCAGGTCAACGACGTCGTTTATGTCCGCATCCGGCCGGCCGCAGGCAAGCAGGCGGCGCGCGCTGAACTGCGCATCCGGCCGACAGTGCAGGGCTCCGCTCTCGTTCTCGAAAACAAGACTGGCCGTATTCTCGCGATGACCGGCGGCTTCTCCTATCCGGAAAGTCAGCTCAACCGCGCCATCCAAAGCGTGCGCCAGCCCGGCTCGACTTTAAAGCCGATGACCTATCTCGCAGCGCTCCGGAACGGTCTGCAACCCAACACGCTGGTGATGGACTCGCCGATCGTGCTGCCGCCGATCGGCCAAACGAGTGGCTCCGCCCGCGCGAAGGATTATTGGGCGCCGCGAAACGCGGGTGGAGGTTCGGGTGGCGCAGTCACGTTGCGCCGTGCGCTTGAGGATTCGCGCAACCTGGCGACCGCTCAGCTGATGGCGAATGGCATCGAAGGCAGCGCCGAGCAGGGGCTCGACCGCATCTGCGAGTTGGCTGTCGAAGCGCAGCTCTACAAGGAGTGCAGCCGCTTCTATCCCTTCATTCTCGGCGCGCAGCCACTGCGGCTTGTCGATCTCGCGGCCTTCTACGCAGCGATTGCCAACGAGGGTGCGCGCCCTGTGCCGCATGTGATCGACTCGGTGGAGCAAAACGGACGGCCGATTTTCAAGGCGGACAACAATTCCGTAACCTGGATCGGCTCGGGCGACCGAGCCTCGTTCTTCCAGCTCAAGTCGATGCTGCAGGGCGTTCTGACACGCGGCACTGCCCGCTCGATAAAGCATCTCGCGACCTTTGCCGGCGGCAAGACCGGCACGACCGACAACGAACTCGACGCGTGGTTCGTTGGCTTTACTGAAGACGTCACGGTCGCTCTGTGGGTTGGATACGACAATGCCGAAGGGCGGCGCACGCTCGGCCGCGGTCAGACCGGAGGGCGGGTGGCTTTGCCGATGTTCGAGCCGATCCTCGAAGCGGTCTGGCGCACACATGCGCCGAAAGTCGCGCTCAGCGGGCCTTCGCAGGATGCCGGCCGTGAGCTCGTGGCCGTGCAGATCGATCCCTATACCGGCGACTCCGACCAATACAGCGCACATCGCTCAGGTGGCAGCGTCGAGTATTTGCGCCGTGACTCGGTCGGCGGAATTACCGATACCCGCTACCGGATCGTCTCGCGCGGCGACAATTATTACATGGATCGTGGTGGTGACGGCTACGAAGAAGACGGCAGCCCGGTACAGAGCTGGCCATACGACAGTCGCTACGGCATGCGCGATTTCTATCCGCCGCAACAGGGCTATTATTACGGGCAGCCGCAATACGGACAGCAGCGCGCTCAGCCGCGTTCTCCAGAGTTTTTCGAGGATGACCGATACGGCTCGCGTACGCCGCGGCGCATCGATCCCGACTATTTCTTCGGTTTGTTCGGACGCAGACCATTTTGAGCGGCATTGAATGAAACGTCCAATCGCCGTTCTTGTGTGTGCCGCCGTCCTGAGCGCTTGTGGTCTGGCGCAGGCCGATGATTATAAACTCGAGCAGGTTCCGTCGCTCGCCTCGGTTCCAGTGGAGACGCTGAAGCCGCGCACGATCGTCTTTGCCGAGCAGCGGGCCGAGAAGGCGACTGACGCGGCAAACGAACTCGTTCCATTCGATGAGTGGACACGCAAACTGCCGCTGCAATATCGCTTTCTGTCTCTGTTCCCGGAATTCAAGGAGCCCGCGAGCGTAAAGCTTTCGATGTATGTTGCGGAGGCGCGGTTTCGCATGGCAAAGCCCGCGCAAGCGTTCGATCTGGCGCGCTATGCAAGTCTTGCGTTTCTCGAGAAGCTTGATCCGGCTATCAAGCATCATGCGATAAAAGCCGTCGACGCGATACCGAACAAGGAATCGTCGGCGCAGAACCGTCCGTCCGGCCGTAAGTGGTGCGAGGATGCCGCGGGCTGCTTTCAATCGCACTACAAGTTCGAAGGGCGAATCCCGGCCGGTATTCTTCTGGTCAACAAGCTGCGCGATGAGGCAAAAAGGCCGATCCCGGACTTCATCGAATTCCAGAGCGAGATCCGATTGCGCTCGCCGAACGACCAGCAACTGACGGAGCTGTCGGCCCTCACCGCGATCAATGCGCCGGTTACGGGCGCCTTCGAGCAGAGCATATTCTGGGTCAACCAGGTCATTCACTCGGGCAAGATCCTGGCGGTGGTTCAGCAACATCCGGCCGAACACAACGCGTCGGTCGTAACGCTCTATCTGGCGCTTGCGATTCGCAGCGACATATTGACCAAGCAGCGCGACTTTCTGAACGCGCCGATCCTGCGGAACCTCGTGCCGGCGCAACTGCTGATGGGGCGGAGTTCATTCAACAGCGGGCAGTCCATCAGCGCCGGGCTGCCGCAATTCGCCCGGGGTCGCATCAAGGCCATCGCTGCGATGATCGAGCAGGATCGCTAGAGCGGTTCACGGTTTGATAGAAGCATATCCAGCATTTGCGAAGTAGTTG
>CAZIKZ010000087.1:2361-14091 GCA_964539845.1 uncultured Hyphomicrobiales bacterium | reverse complement strand
AGTTTGCCTCCTTCATCGCCGACGGCCGCATCCGCGTCGTCGACCTGACCCAGACATTGAAGCCGTCGACGCCGGTGATTCAACTCCCGCCGCCGTTCGCACCCTCGGATCCGTTCCGCATCTCGGAAATCTCGCGCTACGACGAGCGCGGACCGGGCTGGTACTGGAACAACATTGCCTGCGGCGAGCACACCGGTACGCATTTCGACGCGCCGGCGCATTGGGTGACGGGCCAGCACTATGCCGACGGCTATACCGACACGGTTTCGGTGCAGCGCTTCATCGCGCCGGCGGTGGTGATCGATTGCACGAAAGAAGCCGCAGCCGACGAGAAATTCCTGATCGAGCCGTCGCATATCGAGGCCTGGGAGGCCAAGCACGGCCGCATTCCGGACGGTGCGTGGGTGCTGATGCGGACCGACTGGTCGAAGCGTGAGGGCGACGCCACGAAATTCCTCAACATGAAGGAAGACGGCCCGCACGTACCGGGGCCGTCCGCCGCTGCTGTGCGGTTCCTGGTGCAGCAACGCAACGTCAATGGCTGGGGCGTGGAAGCAGTGGGCACCGATGCCGGACAGGCCTTCGCGTTCGAGCCGGCTTTCCCCGCGCATCACCTGATGCATGGCGCGAACAAGTTCGGCCTCGCGAGCCTGTGCAATCTCGATCAGCTTCCGGCGACCGGCGCGATCCTGATCACGCCGCCGCTCAAGATCGAGAAGGGCTCGGGCAGTCCGCTGCGCGTTCTGGCGCTGGTGGCGGCGTAGCTCCCGGTGCCATTGCCGGGTTTGACCCGGCAATCCATCAAGCGAAAAAGGATGGATGCGCGGGTCAAGCCCGCGCATGACCACAGTCACTGTTGCAGTTCGATCCCGGCTTTCTTCACGACATCGCGCCACACTTCGGTTTCGCGCTCGATGCGCTTGGCGAGGTCGTCTGCGCCGTCTGCGGCAACTTCGACGCCGGCGGCCTTGAGCTTGTCGCGCACATCCGGTGACTTGAGAGACTCGAGGATCGCCTTCTCCAGTTCGGCGCGAACAGGAGCGGGAACGGACTTCGCAGTCAGAACGGCGAACCAGGCCGGCGCATCGAAGCCCGGATAACCCATCTCTGCGATGGTCGGAACGTCAGGGAGCAACGACGAGCGCTCGGCCGTGGTGACAGCCAGCGCGCGCAGGTTGCCGGATTGTATCTGGGGCAGGGCGGACGGCAGATTGTCGAACATGATCTGCACGCGGCCGCCGAGCAGATCCTGCACCGCCGGGGACGAGCCCTTGTAGGGTACATGACGATATTCGATGCCCGCGCGCAGCCGGAACTGTTCCGCAATCAGGTGACCGTTAGAGCCGACACCCTGTGACGCGTAGAGCAGTTCGCCCGGCTTCTGCTTGGCCAGCGCCACCAGCTCTTGCAGGGTGGCCGCCGGAACCGAGGGATTGACGACGAGTACGTTGGAGACGAGGCCGGTGCGCGCAATCGGCGCAAGGTCGCGTGCCACATCGTAGCTCAGCGACTTGTAGAAGATCGGGTTGAGCGTCAGCGCGCTGGATGCGACGGCAAGCAGGGTGTGACCGTCCGGATCGGCGCGTACGACCTGATTGACCCCGATGCCGCCATTCGCGCCGGGCCGGTTCTCGATCACGACATTCTGGCCGAAGCGCTCGGACAGTTTCTGGGCGAGAACGCGGGCGATGATGTCGCTGGTGCCGCCGGCCTGATAGGGCGAAACGACGGTCACGGCGCGTGACGGGAAGGTCTGCGCTTGTGCTTGCGTGACCAGAAACAATGCTGTGAGAGCGAGGGCAGATTTGCGGATCATGTCCGGATTTCCTGTTTTCAGTCGCCAGCCGTATCGACGCGCGGCGAGGCTTTCAGCTCAATCAGCACATTGCGATATTGCCAGTCGCTGACATTCAGCAATTCGTGCGGAGCACCGGCCTCGCGCCACAGCACGCCGCCGACGGTCTCGGCGGTTTCCTTCTCGCGTCCATCCTCGAAATACATGATGTTCTTGCCCTCGGTCATCGGCACGATGACATAGGGCAGGTCATGCTTGTGCCAGGCCTGGCGCTCGCCGGGATCGAGCTTGACGCTCCAGATCCGAACGAACTCGTTCTCGAAGAGAACTTTGTCTCCGATCGGCCCAAGGGTCGGCCCCCGCTTTGACGGACCTGTCATCGTGTTGTCTCCTTGATAAGGCGTTCGGGATTGTCGCAGAAAATCCGCTTGCGCCGTGCGGGTTCCAGCTCAGCCATCTGCTGGTGCGGCTCGACCACGCCCATCGGGAATGGCCAGTCCGAGCCGAACATGATCTGCGACGGGCCGAACACCTGCTCGGCCAGTGTGAGTGCGTCCGGATCGTGCACGATGCAGTCGACGCAGACATTGCGAAACATCTTGCGGGGTGAGGCGGCCTTGGTGTCGATGCCGGGCCGCGCGGTGGCGAAGCCGCGTTCGAAGCGTCCGGCGAGCATCGGCAGGACGCCGCCGCCATGCGCGAAACAGAAGGTGATGCCGGGATAGCGCTCGAACACGCCGGCGAAGGTGAGATGTCCCATCGCGACCGCGGTCTCGTAGGGATTGCCGAGCAGGTTCGAGAGATAGAACGCAGTCAGCCGCCCGTCGGCGCATTCGCCGGGATGGAAGAACACGAAAGCCTTTGCGTCGTTCAGCGCGCGCCAGAGCGGCTCATACGACGCGTCCGACAGGACCTGCTCGCCATGCCCCCCGGACGGCGCGCCGAAGCGGCGATGGCCTTTGCCGATCCATTCGGCCGCGACCTCAAGCGCGATCTCCGGCGCCTGCAAGGGCAGGTGCGGCAGGGGTGACAGCTTGTCCGGATAGGTTTCGGCGATCCGCTGCAGCCCGTTATTGGCGTATGCCACCCAGGCGCGCGCCGCATCGCCCTGCAGATGTGCGCGATAGAGCGGCGGCGGGATCGAGACCCAGGCCTGCGCGACGTTGTTACGTTCCATCCAGGCGACCAGCGCGGGCGGATCGAACAGCGGCTTCATGCCGACGCCGTGCCCGTCCACGTTCAGCACGCTGGAGACCGGATCCCAGCTCACACCTGCGACGGACGCCAGCGCATCCGGGAAAACCGGCGCCAGGTGCGCGTGGACGTCGAGGCTGATGCGCTCGGCTGCGTCAGACATTGGCGGCTTCTTTCGCGGGGGCGGGGCTGCGTGTGATCTTGCGATAAAGCTCCTCGACCAGCCCCTCGCGCATCGGTGCGATCGCGGCAATATGGTCGTCGGGACGCACCAGGATGACGGTATCGGGCGCACAGCCGGCGCGTTCGCGCAGCCGGTCACCGACATCGAACAGCGAGCGCTCGCGCAGTCCGGAATCGAGCGGCGCATCCCTGCGCGACACGATCAGATGTTTCAGGCCCGGACTATCGGCGGGGATGACCGGCCGTCGCCGCACATCGGTGAAGTAGAGCGCGACGAAGGAGTCATCGACGAGATCGTGCAGCCGCACCGGACGACCAATTCCGTCATGCAGCACCATATCCGGAATGCGCTCGCCGACCCGCAACGGACCGGGCTCCGTGCGCACCATCGACCAGTCACCGGATTGATCGACGTCCAGCCGCACGCCGAGCATGGTGCGGGTGAGCGCATTGGCCCAGGCGCCGCCCGACATGGCGCGCACCGCATCGTTCTGGCCGAGCATGTATTTGCGAGCGGCTTCCGCCATCTCGCCCGAGCCCATGGCTGCGACCGGTCGCTGCTCGCGCGCGTAGCCGTCGAGTAGCGATGGATCCGCAAGCCCGCGCGCGACCCAGGCCAGCCGCCAGGGCAGGCTGATCGCATCGAGAATGCCGGTATTGAGCCCGAGCGCCCACATCGGGGTGATGAGATGCGCGGCGTCCCCCATCAGGAAGACGCGTCCGCGCCGCCACTCGGTCGCGATGCGGTGATGGATTCGATAGACGATGGTGTTGATGATCTCCATGTCCTCGACCGGACCGATGAAGCGCAGGATCTTCTCGCGGAATTTCTCGCGAGTCGGTTCGGGCCGGTTTGCGGGCAGGGGGAACAGGAAGCGCCAGCAATGCGGCTGGCGCACGAGGATCATCCATTCGGACGGATCGGCGAAATAGGCGAGATAGGGATAGTCGCGCGGGTTTTGCACATCGAGATCGACCTTCACATCGACAAGGATGGTCAGCACATCGAGCGACTCGCCCTCGACCGGGATGCCAAGTTCGCCACGAATGAAGCTGCGGCCACCATCGCAGGCGAGGAGATACGAGCCTTCGACCTCGCGCGGGCCCTGCGGGGTATCGAATGTCGCGACCACGCCATCGTCAGTCGTGCGAAAACCCGTAAGCTTGTGCTGCAGATGCACGTTGCCGGGATGCTTCTCGCTCAGCGCGCCGTGCAGGATCGGCTCGAGATGATGCTGCGGCATGTTGATGACGAACGGATAGCGCGTCTCGTCGGCCAGGAGGTCGGCGCGCACGGACGGCCGCGCGATGCCGGTCGCGCGTTCCACGTCACCGATCTCGTCGACGCGCAAAGCCTTGGCCAGCACCTGTTCGGCGACGCCATAGCGCCGGAATGCCTCCAGCGTCCGCGTCAGTACCGTGCCGGCCTTGGTATCGCTCGACAGTCCGGCGTCTTCCTCGAACAGCTGGAACGGCAGGCCGTAAAAGCTCAACCCCAGCGCGGTGGTCAGCCCCACCGGGCCCGCGCCCGCGATCAGCACGGGCTTCATGTTTGGCGTAGGCTTGCTGGTCACTCGTCCTCCGCGGGATAGGCAAAGTCGCGCGAGATGACGGAGGCCGTCATCGACGCGGCATCGGAGAGAAGGAACATCAGCGGGCCAACCACATCGCTCGGCCTACCCACGCCGATGGAGTTTTTCCAGCGCTCGTGGTCGGTGCCCTGGTTGGCCGCGCGATATTGCGGAGTATCGATCACGCCCGGCGCGATCAGGTTGACCTTCACGCGGTGCTGCGCGACTTCTTTCGCGGCGCTTTTCACGAAGGCGATCAGCGCGCCCTTGGTCGCGGCGTAAGCCGAGGCGTGTGACCATCCCTGATGCGCGAGGCCTGACGAGAACGCGACGATGCTGCCGCGGCGGCGTGCGATCATGCCTTTCACGGCAGCCTGATAGCACCAGACCATTCCGTCGAGGTTGATCGCGATCACGCGACGCCATTCTTCGGGGGAGGTTTCGTGCACCAGATTGCGCGGCTGGATCGCAGCCGCGCAAACCAGTCCGTCGATGCGGCCGAAGCTTTGCTCGATCTCGGCAAAGGTCGTCATCACCGCATCGCGGTCAGAGACATCGAGGCGGCGGGTCGCAATCAGGGCATTGGCCGCTTCCGCATCGGCCATGCCTTTTTCATCGACATCGCAGATCACCACGCGTGCCCCGGCGTCAACCACGGCATCGGCGAGCGCCCGGCCGATGCCATTGGCGCCGCCGGTGATGACGATCACGTCTCCTTCCGCTTCGAAGCGCGCTTTCATGGATCAGCCGTTCGGCAGGACTGCGATCGCGTTGATCTCGATCAGGTAATCCGGCGAGGTGAACTTGTTGACCTCGACCATGGTGGATGCGGGAGCGATCCCGGTGAAATACTCGCGCCGGACTTTGTGGATGATGTCGAAATGCTCCATGTTGCGGACATAGACATCGACGCGGACGATATCGTCGATCGTGCCGCCGGCTTCCTCGACCGCGGCCTTGACGTTCTCGCAGACCTGCCGGGTCTGCTCCTCGACATTGCCGATGCCCGCGATCGAGCCATCGGCGCGCCGTGAAGTCATGCCGGAAATGAACACGAGGGTGCCCTTCGCGGCGATGGACGTTGCGTGCGAGAAATGCCCATTCGGCTGGCGAAGTTTGCTGGAGATGATCTGCTTCTTCATGGATTAGTCTTTCCTTAGAGTGAGTGTTCGATATCGATACCGGCTTGCCGCCCCGCCTCGATGAGGCCGTTCAGCGTCTGCCGGCTCAGCGTGCATCGGCCGGCATTGGTCTCGACCGTGGCTTGGGCGAGTTCGCCCGGCGCATAGACGCGCACCGTTCCCGGCGCACGCTTCGATGCGCTGACGCGCTGTGCCTGTTCATTGACCCGCTGCGGGAAGACGCCGCCGTCCGGAAAAGGCGCGGTGTCGATGGCGATGAAAATCTGGCTGCAGCAATAGGGTTCCGCGGGATCACCGTAGAGCGGCCGTACTTGAGAGCCGATCGCCCCGCCGGACAGGCCGCCGCACAGAAGATCGATGATGAAGGCGAGGCCGAAGCCCTTCGGTCCCGCGGCCGGCGCCAGCATGCCTTTGATGGCTTCGGCAGGATCGGTCGTTGGCTGACCGTCGGCAGCCATCGCCCATTCCGGCGGAATGCTCTGGCCTGCGGCGGCCGCGAGCCTGATCTTGCCCATCGCGGTTGCGCTCAAGGCCATGTCGACCTCGACCGGGAAATCGCCCGCGCTCGGCAGCGCAATCGCGATCGGATTGTTGCCGGTGATGGCCTCCGCGCCACCGGGCGCCGGCATCAGCGGGCGGGTGTTCGACATCACGATGCCGATGCAATTCTGCTCCGCGATCAGTCGCGCATAGCGTCCGGCGGTGCCGAAATGGAAGGCATTGCGGACAGCGACGATCGCCATGCCGGCATTCACCGCGCGGGCGGCCGCGAGTTTCACCGCCTGATGCGCCGTCAGTTGTCCGAGCGCGTTATCGGCGTCGATCACGATCGAGGTTCGGACATCGCTCACCACGTCGCCCAGACTGCGCTTCGACACAGAGCCTTTCAGGATGCGCTCGACATACATCGGCACGAGCATCACCCCGTGCGAGCTGACGCCCTCGAGTTCGGCGAGCACCAGATCGCCCGCGACGATGTCTGCGTCCGCCGGTGCGATCCCGAGCGCCGTGAAGATGCGCGCGACGACATCCGTGAGCCGCTTCGCATCGACGCGGACTCGGTCCGGAATTGCGCTCGCCGCCATCAACGCGCATCCTCGTCGTTGGTGTACCAAGAGGGGCGGATCGGGTAGTGCGGGCCGTCATAGACTTCGACCACGACCGTTTCCTCATGCGCGATCGCCGGACCGTGCACGTTGCCCTTCGGATTCCAGTAGAAGCAGCCCGCCGTCAGCACCACGCCGGTGCTGGTGTATTCGTATTTGCCCTGCAGGCAGATCATGAACTGGTTCGAAGCGTGGCTGTGCGGCGCCGGAATGCCCGCGCCCTTCTCGAAACGGATCAGTGCGATCGACGCGCCGGTCTCCTCGTTGCGCCACAGCATCTTTTCCGAGACGCCCTTCAACGATTTGTCGCGCCAGGGCAGGTCATTGCTCTGCAGCAGCACCTCGTCGAGGCTCGGCATTGCGCCGTCACCAAGCTTTGGTATCCCGGAATAAGCGGTCATGTTCGAAACTCCGTTCCGTCGATCATTTCAGTTAGAGCGGGCCACGCCCGCGCGAGGCTTCTTGTGCGCGCAACAGGCGCGCGCGAAGGCTTTCGATATGAGCGCGCACTGCCTCGGCGGCGGCGTCCGCGTCGCGCCGTGCAATCGCATCGGCAATGGCGGTGTGCTGTTTGATCGTCGCCTTGTCGTCGAGCGTCTGCCACAGATGCAGATACCAGTAGCGGATCGAGCGTTCGTGCAGCGAGCGCGCGAAATCGCTCAACACCGGGTTCTCGGCGAGTTCGGCAAACTTGCGGTGAAAGGCGCGGTCCGCGCCGATGAAACTGTCGAGTTCGGACGCCTTGCCGCTGGTTGAGCCGATGCGCGCCAGCGCTTTCAGCTCTTCGGCATCCTTCAGCGTCGCGCGTTCCGCGGCGTTGCGGGCCAGTTCGGCCTCGACGGTTGCGCGTGAATCGAGAATTTTGAGGATTTCCGGGATGCTGCCGGGCTGCACGATCACGCCCTTGCGCGGCATGACCTCGACCAGGCCTTCGTGCTGCAATCGCTGCAGCGCCTGATGGACCGGCGTACGCCCCATATCGAGCAGGACGCACAGCGCACCCTCGTTCAGATACTGACCCGGCAGGAAATAGAGTTTCAGGATCTTTTCCTTGATGGCCTCGAAGGCCATGTCGGCAAGCGAGCTTTTGCGCGGGGCCGCGCGGGTTTTCGTCGCCTTTTTCCGGGCCACAGCTTTCTTGGTCACGGCTTTTTTGGACACGGCTTTTTTGGCCATGGCTCAATGCCTCTGGGGTTCCGGCGGAAGCCAGGGTGCAGCGAGCCGCTCCGCCAGTTCGACCAGCAGGTAAACGAACATGCCGAGGAACGACAGCGCGAACAGCGCGGCGAAAGCGAGCGGCGAATCGAGCTGAGAGGTTGCGCTCAGCAGCAGGAAGCCGAGTCCCTCGCTGGACCCGATGAATTCGCCGATGACGGCTCCGATGACAGCGAGCGTGATCGCGACCTTGGCGCCAGTGAAGATGAAGGGCAGGGCGGCGGGAAGCTGCACCTTGATAAACACCTGCATCGGCGTGGCGCGCAGCGACCGCGCCAGTTCCAGCAATTGAGGCGGGGTGGAACGCAGGCCGGCCACCGTATCCACGATGATCGGAAAGAAGGCCACCAGCCACACGATGGCGAGCTTCGACTCTATGCCGGTTCCGAGCCACACCAGCACGATCGGCGCGAGCGCGACCTTCGGCACCGATTGCAGGCCGATCAGCAGCGGATAGAACATCAGGTTGAGTGCGCGCGAATTCGCGACCGCAACCGCCATCGGAATGCCGATGACCAGCGCGAGGATGAACCCGTAGATCGTCTCTTTCAGCGTAACCCAACCCTCCGACACGATGAGGTCGAAGCGTGCGATGAACGCATACAGGACCTTATCGGGCGTCGGCAGGACGACTGTCGGCACGTTGCCGTACACGCACAGAAACGCCCAGAGCGCGATCAGCACGACCGTGCCGAAGAGCGGATATCCGATTTGCGACGCGACGCGGGTTGTCATCACGCTGCACTCTCGGTTGCGGGAATGACGCCGAGCGCGATGCTCGCCAGCCGTTCGGCCTGGGTGAATGCCGTTGTGAACCGGATCTGCTGGTTGCGCGGATAGGGCAGGGTGACCGGAATTTCGGTGGCGACGCGCGCCGGCCTGCGGCTGAACACGATCACCTTGTCTGCGAGATAGATCGCTTCCGAGATCGAGTGGGTCACGAACAGCACCGAAGCGCCGGTCTCCTTGCGGATGCGCAGCAGGAGATCGTTCATCTCGAGCCGGGTCAGTTCGTCGAGCGCGCCGAACGGCTCATCCATCAGGAGCAGCTTGGGCTGGTGGATCAAGGCGCGGCAGAGCGCAACGCGCTGCTGCATGCCGCCGGACAATTGATGCGGCCGCGCCTGCAGGAAGCCGGAGAGGCCGACGAGTTCGAGCAGATGGATGGCGCGTTCGCGGGCCGCGCGGTCGTTGCGCTTCAGGATCTCCATCGTGAACAGCACGTTGTCGATCACCGAACGCCATGGCATCAGGCTCGGCTGCTGAAAAACGAAGCCGTAATCGCCGAGCGGTTCGTTCACCTCGCGGCCGCCGATGATCACCGAGCCGGAGGTCTTCGGGATCAGGCCCGCGACGATGCGCAAAAGCGTGGTCTTGCCGCAGCCGCTCGGCCCGAGCAGCGCGATCAGCTGGCCCTCGTCGAAGTCGAAACTGGCGTCGTCGAGTGCAACCACAGGTTCAGCGGAGCGCGAACTCAGCTCGCTGGCCGCGAAGACCTTCCTCACATTCCTGATCGTGCCAAAGGCCATCGGTTCGGAATTCCTGCAATGCTCGATCCCGAACGCGCAGGCCCGGATCTTGCTTTCAATATCGGGTGTTTGCGCTTCGTGGACGCCCAGCTTCACACAACCGCAGAGGGCGCTTGTGCATATCTGGTGAAATATCTTATGATATTTGAAGTGTCAATTTGGGCGCTGGTAGCGGAGCGAGGGGAGTGAAATAGATGCTGAAAAGAGTAATGTTAGCTGCGATTGCAGCATGTCTGTCGATGCCGGCCGCGCAGGCGCAAACGACCGATGTGAAGTTCGTTCTCGATTTCATCAGCCTCGGGCGTCACGCGCCATGGTATGTCGCGCTCGGCAAGGGCTATTTCAAAGACGAGGGCCTGAACGTCACCATCATGCCTTCGAAAGGCACGGCCGACGCGATCCGCACGGTCGCGACCAACGGCGCGGAATTCGGGTTTATCGATATTCCGAGCCTTGTTGCTGCTGGTGGCGCCGGCTCGGTCATCCGCATCGTGGCGGCGAATTACCAGAAACCGCCTTACTGCATCTTCAGCCTCAACCCCGGCGCCAATATCGATAGCGCCAAGAAGCTGGCCGGGATCGAGCTTGGCTCAAGCTCCGCGTCGTTCCTTCCGCGCATCTGGCAGGCGGTGATGGAAATGAACGGCGTCGATTCCAAGACCATGAAGATCGTCAATATCGATGCGCCGGCGCGCGTGCCGATGCTGGCCGCCCGCAAGGTGGCGTCGATCGATCTCTTCATCATGAGCGAGCCCGCGATCAGGCGCGCTGTGCCGGATTCAAAGCCGGTTTGCCTATTTGCGGGCGATCTGGGCCTCGAGATCTACGCCAACTCGATCGGCGTGCATGAGGATTATCTGAAGAAGAATCCCGAGACCGTGAAGAAGTTCGTGCGCGCGGCGCTCCGCGGCTGGAAGGACACCTTCGAGAATCCGAAGGAAGCAGCGCAGATCCAGCTGCAATATGTGAAGGCGCTCGACCCGCAGATCATCGTCGAGGAAATCGAGATTCTGCGGCGTGTCGCCATTACACCCGAGGTGCAGAAGAACGGCCTGGGCTACATCACGCTCGAGCGGATGAAGACCACCGTCGATTTCATCAACAAGAATATCGAGGTGCCCGGCCAGAAGCTGACGGCGGAACAGATCTACGCGCCGGGCTACCTGCCGGAAAAGCCGTTCCTGCCGTAGTTGCGGGTCATTCCGGGCCGCGAGCGACTCTTGCGGCCCGGAACCGGTTCCGATCCTCCCGGGTGCCGGACTTGATGCATGCGGTACCGAGAAGTATCGTGTGTGGCAGGGAGGAATCGTGACACTTGCTCTGGAAAAGCCGGCCGGGAGAAGCCGCGTCGGTCTGTCCGACAGGAAGCGCGAGGCCATCCTCACGGGCGCCAAGGCGGTATTTCTGAAGCATGGCTTCGGGGATGCCAGCATGGACGAGGTCGCCTCGGCGGCCGGCGTCTCGAAAATGACTGTGTATCGGCATTTCGGCAGCAAGGAAGATCTGTTCGCCGGCGTCATTACCGAATTGTGCCAGCGCATTGTCACCGAAGAGATCGACGAGATTTTCGCGCTTCCAATGCGTGACGCGCTGCGGGCCTTCGCCCGCAAGATGACCGACATCGTGTTTGCGCGCGACACCGCCGAACTGCATCGTATCGTGATCGCGGAAAGCAGGCGTTTCCCGAAGCTCGGCCGGCTGTTCTACGAGACCGGTCCGCAGGCCTGTATCGACGCGCTTGAAAGCTATTTCGTTCGGCACAGGGCCGACCGCGCGCTGAAGGTCTCCGACCCGCGCTGCGCGGCGGAACAGTTTCTCGAATTGTTGCGCGGCTATTCGCATCTGAAGATGCTGCTCGGCATCGACAAGGCGCCGAGCGCGCGCGACATCGAGGCCCGCATCGAGAGCGCCGTGCGGCATGTGATGGTGTGAACTTTCCTGTCGCGATGCCGTAGGGTGGGTTAGGCGCGTCGCGCCGTAACCCACCATCTTCCT
>CAZIKZ010000087.1:0-2261 GCA_964539845.1 uncultured Hyphomicrobiales bacterium | reverse complement strand
CCTTTGGCGCTAACCCACCCTACAGGATGACCCGAGCTAGATCCCCCCAGCAGCGCGCCTTGGCATGTAGTGCAGCACCCGCATCTCCAGCAGGATCACGAGGAGATAGGCAAAGCCGCCGACGATGGTCAGCATGATGATGGTCACGAACACCATTGCGGTGTTGCCCTGGCCCTCGCCGAAGGAGAGGAGATAGCCGAGGCCGGAATTGCCGCCGACCAGTTCGCCGACGACGACGCCGATCACCGCGAGCGTGGAGCCGATTCGAAGTCCCGCGAACAGCGGCGGCAGCGACGCCGGAAACTCAATCTTCCAGAAGATCTGCGAGCGCGTGGCCTTGAACGAACGCGCGAGATTGATCAGGTCGGGATCGACGCCGCGCACCGCGGTGAGAACGTTGACCATCACCGGGAAGAACACGATCAGGATCGCGACCAGGATTTTCGGGTAGATCGTGAACCCCATCCACAGAATGAACAGCGGGGCGAATGCGATCTTCGGCGCGATCTGCAATGCGAGGATGTACGGCGACAGCGCGAATTCGGCCGTTGGTGACATGCCAAGCGCATAGCCGATCATCGCTCCGAGCAGGCTCCCGAGCACAAATCCGACCAACACTTCGAAGGCGGTGACGCCGGTGTGCCAGGGGAGCGCGGTCACGCTCCACATCCGCAGGAATTCCTTCCAGGTCGCCGACAGCGGCGGGACGATATAGGGCGGGATTTTCAGCAGCCCCGGTCCCCATTCCCAGGCCACGACAAACACGACCAGCATCGCAAGGCTCGCGATGGTGCCGCGACGGACGAGAGCGGAACGATCGGCGTCCATCACGCGGGTTCCTTCTGCGCCGCGTCCTGCGCGCTGTGCTCGCCGATATCCAGCTTGTCCATCAGGCGCGCAACATAGCCCGCGACCTTGGGGTCGCGCCGCCGCTTGAGCGGATTGTCGCGCTCGGGGATGTCGATGATGATCTCGTCGATGATGCAGCCGGGCCTCTTGCTCATGACCAGCACACGATCCGACAGGATCACGGCTTCGAGCAGGTCATGGGTGATGAGGAGCGCGGTTTTTTTGGTTTTCATCAAGGTCTGGGCGAGATCGTGCTGCAGCATGATGCGGGTCTGCGCATCGACGGCCGAGAACGGTTCGTCGAGCAGCAGCACCGACGGATCGACCGCGAGCGTGCGGGCCAGCGCGGCGCGTTGCCGCATGCCGCCGGACAACTGGTGGGGGTAGCGTTCGGCGAATTCGCCAAGCTTGAAAGCCTGCAGGAGCCCGCGCGCCTTGCGTCGGCTGTCAGCGGAATTGAGTTTGCGTATTTCCGTGCCGAGCATCACGTTCTGCTCGATGGTGCGCCACGGCAATAACAGATCCTTCTGAAGCATGAAGGCGACGTGGTCGTTCGGTCCCTCAACCCGTTCGCCGTCGACGAACGCATCGCCTACGCTTGGCGCATAGAGACCTGACCCGATATTGAGCAACGTGCTCTTTCCGCAGCCGCTCGGCCCGATCAGCGACACGACCTCGCCGTCCGCGACCGAGAAGTCGACATCTTCGATGGCCGTGATGGTGGCGCCTTTTGCGCCCGCAAAGCGCATCGTGACCTTGCGATATTCGAGCCGCTTCATGCGACGATCATCCATCCCTGCTGGCATTTGCGACGGCGCGAAACCTGGGAGAGCAACATCCGGACCAATGTTGAGCGCTGCCCCACGTAGCGCTACACGAGACTGTCGAGTATAGTAAGACTTATCCAAGGGTGTCACGCCCGCGGGAATGGGGCACAACGACACAAGCACCAGCAGGGGTTCAGTCCATGACCGCTTCGACCACTTCCGCCATCTCCAGACGGCTGGCGATTGCCGCTTTCGCAGCCGCCCTCGGTACGGGCTTTGCGATGCCGCAGGCGCTAGCGCAGGAAAAGGTGACGTACCTGTTTCCGGCCCCGCCGATCCTGCCGGCTTTCGCGCCGCTGCAACTCGCCTTGGGCAAGGGCTATTTCAAGGAAGCCGGTCTCGACGTCGATTTCCAGGTGGCGCGCGGTGGCGTTGAGGTCGCCAAAATGGTCGGCGCCGGCAACGCGCCGATCGGCGGCATTGTCGGCGACGGGCCGATCATGGTCCGCGCGAACGGTGTGCCGGTGAAGATCGTCGCGCTGTTCGGCGGCAAGGGTTTCATGCAGACGGTGGTCCGCGATGACGCGGGCGTCGAGAAGCCGGCCGATCTGAAGGGCAAGACGCTGACCGTCCTGTCGTTCCAGG
>CAZIKZ010000086.1:0-14096 GCA_964539845.1 uncultured Hyphomicrobiales bacterium | reverse complement strand
CTGCATGTCGGAACGCAGACGACCGGGCAGGGGCACGACACCGCGTTTTCGCAGATCGTGGCGGACCACCTGCATGTGCCGCCCGGGCAGGTTCGCATGCTGCAGGGCGACACTCAGCTGATTGCGACGGGTACGGGAACGGGAGGATCTAGCTCCATTCCTGCTGGCGGCAACTCGGTTGCGATGGCTGCGGCCAAGCTTGCCGATCAATTGAAGGACATCGCGGCCGACGCGCTCGAAGCTGCGCCGCGTGACCTCGAATTTTCAGATGGCGCAATTCGAATTGCCGGAACGGATCGGTCAATCACCTTCGCTGCACTCGCTGCCCATCCAAAGGCTGCGCCTGAGAAGCTGCAGGCCGCCGACGCGTTCGCGCCCAAGGCGCCGACCTATCCGAACGGAACGCATGTCGCCGAGATCGAAATCGACGAGGCCACTGGCTGCACGAGCATTGTGAATTATGTGATCGTCGACGACTTTGGCGTGTCCCTGAACCCGCTGTTGCTGGAAGGCCAGGTCCATGGCGGCACGGTGCAGGGGATCGGTCAGGCGTTGATGGAGAACACCGTCTACGATCCCGACTCGGGTCAACTCCTGACAGCAAGCCTGATGGACTACGCGTTGCCGCGCGCGGAAGACATGCCCGAATTCACCTTCGAAACGCGGAATGTCCCTTGCAAGGCAAATCCGCTCGGGGTGAAGGGGGCGGGTGAAGCAGGCGCCATCGGCTCATGTCCGGCGGTGATGAATGCTGTGGTCGACGCGCTGTGGCGAGGCTACGGCGTGGATCACCTCGACATGCCGGCGACCCCCGAGCGTATCTGGCGGGCGATTGAGGATAGGCGCGCCAGAAGCGCGCCTAGGATTGCGATCACGGTTTCTTGATGCGCTTTGTTTGGCGTTGGCGATAGCGGTCGCGCCACTTTTTAGGAATAACAAAGTGCTATCCGGGTTTGCCGGTCACCTGCAGAATTGTCCTTCCTTCGAAAAACACACGGGGAGTCTCCCATGATCGTCCGCACCGCCGTCTGTGCCGCCTTGGCTGTCGCTTTCAGCGTCAGCGCCGTGATTGCCCAGTCCAAGGCGATTGGCGAGCGAAGAGAAATCATGAAGGGCGTCGGCGCAGCCGCGAAGGACGGTGCCGCGATGGCCCGTGGCTCCGCGCCCTACGACAATGTCAAGGCGGTTGAGGTGTTCGTCGTCTACGCGAATGCCGCGGCGAAAATGCCGGCCCTGTTCCCCGATGATTCGAAGAGCGGCGGGGAAACCACGGCGGCTCCGAAAATCTGGGAAGACATGGCTGGCTTCAAGGCTGGCTTCGCGAAAATGGAATCGGAAGCGAAGGCCGCGCAGGCCTCCGTCAAGGATATCGACAGCTTCAAGACAGCCTTTGGCGCGATGGGCAAGCAATGCGGCGCCTGCCACGAAGTCTATCGCATCAAGAAGTAACGGCACTCAGGCTGGTATGCGGAGGGCGGCCATCCAGGTGATGCGCCGCCCTCATGCTTTTCTGTGCGCCACCGACCGCCTAATATCCGCCGAAGACAAGGGAGTGCCGTATGCTGCGCAAGCTTATCCTGCTGGCGATCGCCGCCGGCATCGTCGGCCTCGCGATCTTCTGGTTCGTCACCATTCCCTCGACCGTGCCGGCAACCGCGCTCGCGGCGCATACGCCCAACCTCGAAAACGGGAAGACGATGTTCTACGCGGGCGGCTGCGCATCCTGCCATGCGACGCAAGGCCAGGATGACAAGCTCAAGCTCGGCGGCGGCCATCCGTTGCATTCGCCGTTCGGGACGTTCTACGCGCCGAATATTTCTCAGGATCCGAAGGCCGGGATCGGTGCCTGGACCGAGCATCACTTCGTCAATGCCATGCTGAAGGGGACGACGCCGAACGGATCGCACTATTTTCCGGCCTTCCCCTTCACCTCGTATCGTCTGATGCCGGTTGCCGACGTCCGCGATCTGTTTGCCTTCATGAAGACGTTGCCGGCGGTGCAGGATGCGTCGAAGTCGCATGACGTGCCGTTCCCGTTCAGCCTGCGGCGTCCGCTCGGCGGCTGGAAACTGCTGTTTTTTGACGACACGGCCTTCAAGCCCGATCCGAGCAAATCGGCGCAATGGAACCGCGGCGCCTATCTCGTCAACGGTCCCGGCCACTGCATCGAGTGCCATTCCCCGCGTAATCTGCTCGGCGGCATCGTGTCGGGTCAGAAATTCGCGGGCGGACCCAATCCGGAAGGCAAGGGCTGGGTGCCCAACATTACCCAGGCCGGGCTGAAGGATTGGACCGTAGACGACCTCGAATATCTGCTGGAGACCGGGAATACGCCTTCGGGTGATTCCGTCGGCTCGAATATGTCGCCGGTGATCCGCAATACGTCCCAACTTTCCAAGGAAGACCGCCTTGCGATGGCGGAGTACCTGAAATCATTGGCGCCGGTGGAAGGGCCGAAACGTCCCGGCAAATAGTCTGGCATGTCGTGAACCGCCTGCATTGGCGTCATGCGGCGTGCGGCCTTGCGCGCGCCGCATGTATCGGCGACACGGAGCAGGGCTGATACTGCCTGCCGGGTGCGCCGCACGGCGCCGTCTTCCGTTTATATGAATATCTACAAGGCTATTCTGTTCACGCTGATCTCGTCGCTGATGTTCGCGGCGATGTCGTCGCTCGTCCGTTTTACAGGCGAAACGGCGCCCGTCGGGCAGGTTGTATTCTTTCGCGCTGCATTCGGCATCGTGCCGATTACCCTGCTCGTACTGTTCCGCGGCGAGATGATGCAGATGCTTCGTACGCGACGCGTGCTCGGCCATGCCGGTCGCGGCATGTTCAGCATTGGCGGCATGTTCCTGAATTTTGCCTCGCTGGCGCGGCTCCCCATCGTCGACGCGACGGCCTTTTCGTTTGCATCGCCGCTCGTCACAGTGGTGTTCTCGGCGATATTCCTGAACGAACGCGTTCGGATCTATCGATGGTCCGCGGTGATACTCGGCTTTATCGGCGTTCTCGTAATGCTGTGGCCGCATTTCGATCCGTCGCGGTATGTTGGTCTCGCGACCACCGCAACCGCGATCGGCGCGATGTGCGGGCTTGCGGGCGCGGTCATCAATGCCGGGGCTGTCATACAGACGCGCCGGCTGACCGACACGGAGACCACGTCGTCGATCGTGTTCTATTTCTCGTTGTTCTGTGCGCTGGCCGGGCTTGCGACCTTGCCGTTCGGCTGGATCTGGCCGTCGCCGATGCAACTCGTGGCCCTGATAGCGACCGGCCTGATTGGCGGCTTGTCGCATATCTTCCTGACCGAGAGCTACCGCCATGCGCCGCAATCGGTGGTAGCGCCGTTCAACTACACCACAATGCTGTGGGCGCTGGTCTTCGGCTACGTATTCTTCGGCGAGATCCCAGTGCCGCTCGTGCTGGTCGGCGCGAGCATTATCGCGGTGGCCGGGCTGATCGTGGTGTTCCGCGAGCGTCAGCTCGGCAAGCGCGAGATCGACGCGCCCCCGCCGGCGCCCTGAGACTCAGAATGCCTTGAAGGTGATGATGGTCAGCGTGTCCTGGATGCCGGGAATGACCTGAACCTTCTCGTTCACGAAATGGCCGATGTCGATCGATGGGTCGACATAGAACTTCACCAGCAGATCGTAATGGCCCGCGGTTGAATAGACTTCGGAGGCGATTTCGGCGTCGGCAATCGCATTGGCCACCTGGTAGGACTTGCCCATGTGGCATTTGATCTGAACAAAGAACGGGATCATCGACGCCTCCGTAAACCGCTTCGGGCCAATCCAGCAAAAAGGCCGAGGCTTGGCAAGCGAGAGCGCGATCCCGAAAGCGGGTACGGGTTAAGCCGCCAATCTGAGCGCCAGCACCATGATCGCGCTGGCCGCGATCCACGACCCCGCGATGCGGATGCCGATCTGCCTGACGCGCCGGGGGAGTGCGCGTGAGACCAGCGCGGTGGCGGCCACGAGCGCCGCGGCAGACAAGGTCGTGCCGGCCAGTCCCAACGCCGTCTCGGACACCGTGAGCACCGGCGGCACCGAGTCGAACAGAATGGCGCTTGCGATCGTAGCCGTCAGGATTGCGGCGAGCGGGGCGGGGGGCGTCAGGTTTGCTGCCAGCATCAGGCCGATTGCGGCGCCCAGGCACAGTATGAGCGTTTCGGCCTGCGTTGCGCTGAAGGCCATGGCGACCAGCGCGAAACTCGCCACGGCTGCGGCGAGAAATATAGCCAGCAGCATCACGAGCGTCTGCCTGGAGAAAGTGCCGGCCAGCAGGCCAAGCGCAATCAACGTCAGCGCATGTGCCGGAACCAGCAGCGGATGCAGCAGTCCGCCGGGAAAGCCGCCGACGCCCGCAATGACAGTATGCGCTCGCGCGGCAGCCGACATGAAAAGCAAGAGCGCAGCGGCAAGTGCCGCTCGCTTCATATCAGGCGGCCGAGGAATACGAGCCCCGCAATCGCGATGGCGCCGCCGGCGGCACGCACCGCCAGCCGCCCGCCCGGATATTGCGTGAGCAATCCGAAGCCGATGCCGGCGAGATGCAGGAGGCCGGTCGCGATGACAAAGCCCAGCGCGTAGGCGAGCGCATTGGCACCGTCCGGCAATTCGGTGCCATGAGCGTGACCGTGGAAGATCGCGAACGCACCGACCAGGATCGCGGCGATCGCGAGATGCGGTTTTGCCGCGAGTGCCACCATCGATCCGAGCACGAGCGCGGAAACCGCGATGCCGATCTCGATGCCGGGCAACGGGACGCCGACAATGCCGAGTATTGCGCCGAGCGCCATCACCAGCGGGAACACGATCGGCAATATCCAGATCGCCGGCAAACCCAGAAATGCGCCCCAGAGTCCAACCGCAAGCATCGCCGCGATGTGGTCCGGGCCAAGCAGGGGATGCATGAAGCCGCCGGCGAAACCGCCCGTGAGGCCTTCGCCGGAATGTGCCGCGGCAGGCGACGCCATCGCGAGCGTCACCAGTGCAATCGCGGCGAGGCGTTTCATCGTCACGCCGCCTTGCGTGCGGCGGCAACGGCTGCGCCGCGGATCATGTCGACCAGCGACAGCGGATCGGATGGCGCGGTATTGCCGCGCCACGCGACATGCTGATCAGGACGGACGAGGGCGAGCTTGTGTGGATAGAGATCGCTCGCGCTTTCAGCGGGCAAATCCACAACGACAAGCGGCACACCGCGATGCGCGGCAGCCTGCACAAGCCCCTCCACGTCTACCGCCGGGTCGAAGCGCAAGAGCGAGTAATCGGGCCCGAGCAAGTCGTAGAGCGAGCGGCCGTCCGGCAGGAAGAAGTGAGGCGCACGGCAGCCCGGCACGGTGGACGGCGTGAAATCGGACATGGTGTAGGTTGGGTGGTCATCGCCGTCATAGGCAATGACAGGCGACTGCGCATAGAAATAGCCGAAATTCAGCCCGCCGCAGCAATACTGATTGACGTTGAGGTCATAGGCTTCCTGGCCGACACGCGCCCGTACGGCATCGCCTTCCGGTCCAGCCAGTTCGACCTCGGGTGGCGTTCCCTTGCGCTGACGCATGTTGTTCAACGCCATCTCCATCGCGAATTTCGACACCTGCTCGGTGATCGGCTGACGTTCGCTTTCATAGGCGTCGAGCAACGACGCTGGCGCCCAGCCCGTCAGCACGGCTGCGAGCATCCAGGATAAATCCATTGCGTCGGCGATGCCGGCATTCATGCCGTAGCCTGCATAGGGTATCCAGAGATGTGCAGCATCGCCCGCGATGAAGGCGCGGCGGTCGCGGAAGCGATCGGCGACGAGGCGGCGGCCGGTCCAGTCTTCCTTCGACAGGATTTCGTATTCGAAATCCTCGGGCACGCCGAGAATGGTGCGGAGCGCCCAGTCGCGGTCGATGGAATCAAAATCCGGCTCGCCGTCATAGAGGTGATTGTGGATCAGCCAGGTCTCGCGCCCATCGATCGCGACCACGGTGCCGCAGCGGCGGGGGTTGAGCGACAGATACATCCAGGCCCGCTTGCCGGGCATCATGCCGAGAAGCTGCGGCGCGCGGATGCAGGTCGATTGCACGCGCTGTATCACCGGCGTGCCGGACAGTGTCGCGCCGATCCCGCGGCGGACCATCGAGCGGCTGCCGTCACACCCGGCGAGATACTTCGCCTCGATCCGGAATGTCTCGTCAGTGTCGAGATCGCGCGCCGTCGCGATGATGCTGTGCTCGCCCTGCGTGAAATCCTCGATCATCGTGCGGTTGAGAATGCGTACGCCCGGCATTGCGGCCGCGTGCGCGAACATGACCGGCTCGAGGAATTGCTGATTGATCCGGTGCGGTGGTTCCGGCGTTGGCCACCATGTGTCGGGGCCGCCGGTGGCAGTGTAGCGCTCGTTGCGCGCGGGAATCGGGATGCGCGCCAACTCAATGCCGGTCGAGGTGGTCCGGTAGGACGCATCGTTCGGATAGTCGGCGGGCAGGCCCGCGTCGCGCACTTTCTGCGCAAGGCCGAGGCGGCGGAAGGTCTCCATGGTGCGGGCCGAAACGTGGTTGCATTTAACGCTTGGCGGCTCTCCCGGATAGCGCGTCTCGACGACAAGCACGTCGATTCCGCGCCATGCGAGGTCCATGGCAAGGGTGAGGCCCACTGGGCCGCCGCCCACGATCAGAACGCTGGTCTTTTCCTGTCTCATCTCACACCGCAGCAAATTCGGGGATGCACTTCTATCATGGAAGGCGATCGCATATCATCGCCGGATACAGGAGCAAGGATAAGCTCGGGAGGAACACAGAATGTCCAATTTTGCGCGGATTCTCGCCGCGGGTCTTGCCGCCTTGGTGTCCATGACAGCCGTTGCGGCGGCGCAGGGCTATCCGAACCGGCCCATCAAGTGGATCGTCAGTTTCCCGCCCGGCGGGTCGACCGACGTGGTTGCGCGCGCGATGCTCCCGAGCCTGGAGAAGCGGCTCGGCCAGCCGGTGGTGATCGAGAACAGGGGCGGGGCCGGAGGCAATCTTGGCACCGACGCGGTCGCGAAGGCGGCACCTGACGGCTACACCATCGGCTTTTCCGCCGCCGGTGCGCTGACGGTCAATCCGAGCCTGATCGAGAAAATGCCCTTCAATGTACAGAAGGATCTCATCCCGATCACGCTCGTCGGCACCTCGCCATTTCTGCTCGTGGCATCGCCCAAGTTTGAGTCACAGACGCTGTCCGCGGTGATTGCATCCGCCAAGGCCAAGCCCGGCGAATTAACCATCGGGCATGGCGGCAACGGTACCGCGATGCATCTGACGGCAGCTTTGTTCAACCAGATGAGCGGCGTCTCGACGACCCTTGTGCCGTATCGCGGCAGCGGACCGGTCACGGCGGATGTGATGGCGGGACATATTCCGCTCGGTATCACGGATGCGCCGTCTGCGATCGGACAGATCAAGGGCGGTGCGGTGAAGCCGCTTGCGGTCTCTTCTCTCAAGCGCACGCCGAGCCTGCCGGATGTTCCCACCTTCGATGAACTCGGCCTCAAGGGTTACGAATCGATCGGCTGGTACGGCGTGCTCGCGCCGGCCGGTACGCCGCCGGACATCGTTGCCAAGCTCAATGAGGTGTTCGTCGCGACGTTGCAGGAGCCGGAGGTGGCTGCGCGCATCCGCAGCGTCGGGGCCGAGCCTTCACCGATGACGCCTGCTCAGTTTGACGCCTTCATCAAGGCCGAAACGAAGAAGTGGGCGGAGGTCATCAAGGCGGCCGGCATCAAGGCCGCGAATTAGCTCCACCCTCATCCTTCGTCATTCCGGGGTGCTCGCGAAGCGAGCGAACCCGGATACAGGGGCGGCTAACTCGGCACTTGTCGCTCTGGATTCCGGGTTCGCGGGCTTACGCCCGCGCCCCGGAATGACCAGCCGGTTCGCTTGCATCGCCCGCAAAGCCGTCCTAGATAGCCAGCAATCTCATGGGGTGCGCGGCGGATCGGCCGCCGTGCTGAGAGGCGCCCGTCGCCAACCCATTGAACCTGATCCGGGTCATGCCGGCGGAGGGAGTGAGAGATGCCCGCGCCCCATGGCGATCTGCCTGAGCATTTTCAACTTGCGGACCACGCGGCCGACCTGATCGAGCGGCTGCGCGAACGGCGACCGCGCGTGCATTGCATCACCAATGCGGTGGCGCAGACCTTCACCGCGAACGTGCTGCTGGCCGCTGGCGCCATACCCTCCATGACCATCTCTCCGGACGAAGTCGCGGCGTTTGCCGCGCGCGCCGATGCGTTGCTGGTCAATCTGGGGACCTTCGATGCCGGGCGGCGCGCCGCGACAGAGGCTGCGCTTACGCAGGTGACGAAGGAGGGGAAGCCCTGGGTGCTTGACCCTGTGCTGATCGACCGGTCGCCGCCGCGGGCGGCATATGCGCGCGATCTCGCAACCCGCCGGCCGTCTGCCATACGGCTCAATGAAGCGGAATTCACAGCGCTCGCGGAGGGCTCACCACCCGAATCGTTCGCGCGACAAAACAGCGCTGTGGTTGCGCTCACGGGTGTAAACGACGTTGTCACCGACGGTGGCCGCATTCTGCGCATCGCTAACGGCCATCCACTGATGGCGAGGGTGACTGCCATGGGCTGCGCGGCATCGGCGCTGGTTGCGGCAGCACTTGCGGTCGAATCCGACCCGCTGAAAGCGGTCGGTGCTGCGCTTCTGATATTCGGGGTGGCTGGCGATATCGCCGGCGAAACCGCGAACGGACCGGGTACCTTCGGCGTTCACTTTCTCGATGCGTTGTTCAATCTCGATCGCGCGACATTGAAGGCGCGTGCAAAGGCTACATCATGAGTGTCGATCTTCGTCTCTATGCGCTTGTCGATCCCGACCTCAGCGGCGGGCACGAGCTTGGCGCGCTGTCTCGCAGTCTCGTCGAGGGGGGCGCGACACTTGTGCAACTGCGCGACAAGACCGGTTCCACCAAACGCCTGATCGAGGAAGCGCGTGCGATCAAGTCGGCGCTCGTGGGCTCTTTCGTGCCGCTTCTGATCAACGATCGTGTCGATGTCGCGCTGGCCGCGGGCGCCGACGGCGTGCATATCGGCTGGGACGACATGCCGGTCGCCGATGCGCGGCGGCTGCTCGGACGCGAAGCGATCATTGGGCTTTCGATCAAGACCCGCGCGCAGGTCGAGGCCGCGCCGCTCGACCTCCTCGACTATGTCTGCATCGGTGGTGTGTTCGAGACCTCGTCGAAGGACAACAAGGAGCCGCCGGTGCGTCCGGAGGGCTTCGCGGCGCTCGCGGGATATTTGCGTTCGCGTGCGCCCAATATGCCGGTTGGCGCCATCGCCGGTATCGACGAGAGCAATGCGGCGGGCGTGATCGCGGCCGGTGCTGATGGGATTGCCGTGATTTCCGCTCTATCGCTCGCGCCAGATCCGGCGAAGGCCGCTGCGCGGCTGCGCGGTATCGTTGACGATGGTCTTCGGCTTCGGGGGGGCGCATGACCGCTATCGCCGTCACTATCGCGGGTTCCGATTCCGGTGGTGGCGCCGGGATTCAGGCCGACCTGAAGACCTTCTCTGCGCTCGGCGTTTACGGCGCGTCGGTGATCGCGGCGCTGACCGCGCAGAACACCAAAGGCGTCACGGGCATCCATGATGTGCCGCCGTCATTTGTCACTGCGCAGATCGATGCGGTGTTCTCCGACCTCGCTGTAAACGCCGTGAAGATAGGGATGCTGTCGCATCCGGATGTGATTGCCGCTGTTGCCGATGGGCTGGACCAGTACAGACAGACGAGGGTCGTGCTCGACCCGGTCATGGTGGCGGCGTCCGGCGATCGGCTGCTGGTGCCGGAAGCGATTGAGGTCCTGCGCACCGTCCTCATTCCGAAGGCGATGGTGATCACGCCGAACCTGCCGGAAGCGGCGGCCTTGCTCGAGACCGCAATGGCGCAGACCGAAAGGGAAATGCAAGAGCAGGGCGAGAAGCTGCTCGCGCTCGGCGCCAAGGCCGTGTTGATGAAAGGCGGGCATGGATCAGGCGCCGAAAGCGTCGATCTCCTGATTGAGCCGAATGCTGTCGCGCGGCTCGCCGCCGAACGGATCGACACCCAGAACACGCACGGCACTGGCTGTACGCTGTCGTCGGCGATTGCAGCCGGTCTCGCGAAAGGCATGTCGCTCGCGGAGGCGGTGCGCGAGGGCAAGGCCTATGTTACGGCGGCGATCAAGGCGTCGGACCGCCTCAATATCGGCCACGGTCACGGGCCGGTGCATCACTTCCATAACTGGTGGGACCAGACTTCATGAGCATTTCACGACGCAATCTTGTGGCCGGCGCAGCGCTGGCCGGTGCTGTCACCGCGCCGAACGTGGCGCGGGCGCAGACCAAGCGCTGGCGCATGGTCACGTCGTGGCCGAAGCGGTTGCCCGGCCCCGGCATGTCGGCCGAACGCGTGGCGGAGCGCATCAAGGCGATGTCGGGAGGGCGTCTCGAGATCGTCGTATCGGCCGCGGGCGAAGTGGTTCCGGCCTTCGAGGTGCTGGACGCCGTTGGTGGCGGCGTCGCCGAGATGGGGCATACGGCGTCGTTCTTCTGGCAGGGCAAGGAGCCGGCCGCCGTGTTCTACACCACCGTGCCGTTCGGCCTGACGCCGAACGAGCATGTCGCCTGGGTCGATGCAGGGGGCGGGCAAGCGCTCTGGGACGAGCTTTACGCGCCGTTCGGGGTAAAGCCCTTCATGGGCGGCAATACCGGCGTGTGCATGGGCGGCTGGTTCCGCCGCGAGATCAAAAGCCGCGAGGATATCCGCGGGGTGAAGATCCGCTCACTCGGCCTTGGCGGAGAGATCTATCGCAGGCTTGGGGCTGTGGCACAGACCACGCCGCCGGCGGAAATCCTGACCAGCCTGCAATCCGGTGTGCTCGATGCTGCGGAATTTGTCGGACCGGGCTCTGATATCGCGCTCGGACTGTATCGCGTCGCGCCGATGTATTACGCGCCGGGCTTCAACAAACCGAACGGCACCGGCGAATGCATCATATCGCTGAAGGCGTGGAACTCGCTCGATGCGGACATGAAGGCGATCATCACCCACGCTTGCGCGACGGAAGCCGCGTTTGCGCTGTCGGAGATGGAGCGGCTCAATGTCGAGGCACTGAACGCGCTGGTCACGCAGCACAACGTCAAACTGATGACGTTCCCGCCCGACCTGATTGCCGCCGCCTCGAAAGAATCGGCCGGCGTGCTGGCCGATCTTGCGAGCCGCGGGGGCACCGCGCACAAGGTCCACGAGTCCTATCTCAACTTCCGGGAACGCGTCGGCGCGTGGTCGAAGATTTCGCTCCGTGCCGTGCTCGAAGCGCGGGGATAGCGTTCCTGCGCATTCCGCACAGAGGTGTTGTCCGGAGCCATGCGCTTCGGCCACATCTGCGCATAGTTCGGAAATTTCCTCAGCGTCTTGTCGTGACGGGTCGGCTCGATCAGCGGGAGCAGCCAGCTCAGCAAGACGTTGAGCGCCGGGGACGTGTGCCGCACGTAAAGATCGAGCGGCGCAAGCTCGAACCGCAATTGCAGTTTTGGCTCGTAGGAAAGACCGGTACTGACCCAGCGCCTGTATCCGTTCGCGATCGCCCATGAAGCGATATCGCGGAAAGCGTAGTAGTACAGATGCAGCTTCAGCGCGACCGCGTAGTCGAGTCCCAGATACTCATTGTAGATGGTGTCGCCGTGAACCATCGACACGCTGAACGCGATCGGCTTGCCGGACTGGCGCCAGATGAAGAAGCGGACCTTGTCCGGCATCACGCGCCCCAGCTCGCGCAGATAGTCCTTGGTGAGTTTTTCGAAATGCAGGGGCGAGCGCTCATAGACCTGCAGATAGAGCGGATAGACCTCGTCAACGACCGGCGCGATATCCCGTGTCACGCTCATCTCGATCGGGACTGCCTTGTCGGCCGCGCGGAATTTTCTGCGCAATTCCGAGCGCATCTTCGCGCCGACGCCGCGTCGGAGATAATCCTCAAAGTCGGCATATGGCAGATCGAGGCTCGCCATCGGGAAGCTCGGCATCCGCGTGAATCCGTGGTTCAGGAACACATCAAGCCCGGCGCGGTATTCCGGCGGAAATTCCTTCATCACGATCAGCCGGGCACCGGCGTCGATGGCGTGCTTGCGCAGCGATTTCGCGAACAATGCGAGATGATGATCATCCACCTGCATTGAATCGAGATGGCCTTCGCCGGCCGCGCATCCGATCATCAGCGTGCGCAACCGCAGAAAGCCCGGCCACCAGCCGCGCACGAGGCGCTCGGCGGCGCGCGCCAGCGCCGGCACGCCTGCAAGCAGATCCTGGTCCAGGAGGAAAAAGGGCTGGATCGCGCGAACCTCGCCCCGATCATCCTTGATGATGAAATATCGGTACGCGAAATCCGGACAGATCGTCCGCTCGATCAGCTCGTAATAGCGGTGGTCCTTGCGCTGGTCGGAAAACGCGCGCTGCCAATGCTTCACACGGGCAAGGTCGGCGCGGGTGGCGATTTCGACGCTGCCTGCCTCCGACGGCACCTGGGTGGCTGCCGGGGCGAGATCGGCGCCTGGGCTTATCTTCAAATTGGACATGATGCTTTCCCGGGGTGCCCCGTTCCCCCGCATCAAGCCCTGCGTCCCGTCGAAGTTCCCCGGCCGGTTTGGGAGCCGCCCCGAAGCCGGGGTGACGCTATCCCTCTCCCGTACGCGGGAGAGGGATAGGCCGCGCCGCGCGGGCGCCTACTTCTTCAACTCCACGATCGTCTGCTTCTGCTCGCCCAGCCCCTGAATGCCGAGGGTCACCGTGTCGCCGGCCTGCAGGAATTTTGGCGAAGGCTTGATCCCGAGACCCACGCCCGGCGGGGTGCCGGTGACGATGATGTCGCCCGGCTCCATCACGAAGAACTGCGAGCAATACCAGACCAGATGTTCGACCCCGAAAATCATGGTCCTGGTGTTGCCGGTCTGACGCCGCTCACCATTCACGTCGAGCCACATGTCGAGATTTTGCGGATCCTTGATCTCGTCCCGCGTGACGAACCAAGGGCCGATCGGGCCGAAGGTCTCGCAGCCCTTGCCCTTGTTCCATTGCCCGCCCGAGCGGTCGATCTGGAACGCGCGCTCCGACACGTCATTCGAGGTGAAATAGCCCGCGACCGCGCTCATCGCCTTCGAGCGATCGAGATAGCGCGCGCGCTTGCCGATCACGATGCCGAGCTCGACCTCGTAATCGAGCTTCACGGACTCCTTCGGGATGATGGTGTTGTCGTTCGGCCCGCAAATCGATGTCGGCGCCTTGTTGAAAATGATCGGCTCTTTCGGGATCGGCATGCCGGCCTCGGCCGCGTGGTCGGAATAGTTCAGGCCGATCGCGATGAAGTTGCGCACATTGCCGACGCAGGCGCCGAGCCTTGGCTTGCCGGGCACGACCTTCAGCCGGTTCAGATTGGCCTTTTTGATCTTGGCGAGGCCGCCGTCCGCGAGCATCGCGCCGTCGATGTCGGTGACGATGCGCGACAGGTCGCGGATCTTGCCGTCCGGATCGATGATGCCGGGCTTCTCGCGGCCCGCCGGGCCATATCTCACGAGCTTCATGTCGTCCCTCTTGTGTTTTCCGTTTGCCTTGGATCGGTTGTCTTGGATCGTTTGCCTTGGGTCGCTGCGCGCCGATTGCCGGTCGCGCGAATGGCGCGGGACTATGCGTCGATGAGCGGGGAGGGGCAAGGTTGTGAAAATTGCTCGCGGGTTTCTCGTCCGGTCGCCGGTGGAGACGGGGCCACAGCCACCGCTCTTTTCCCTCCCCCCGCGAAGCGTTGGGGAGGGTCGATCGACTGAGCGACAGCGAAGGAGATCGGGGTGGGGGGCTATGCTGCTGGCTGCGCTGTCGTTGGTTTGAAAAATTCCCCCCACCCGACCACCGTCGCTCCGCTCCGGTGGCCACCCTCCCCACCACTTCGCGGGGGAGGGATAAGAAAGAAAAAAAGCAAAGCTCCGCCGTCCCTGATTTTTTAGCCGGCGCGGGCGCGCCCGTAACCCATCTCGCATTCCTTCCCTTGCTCTATCCCGGCGCATATCGGGCAGGCCCGACATGC
>CAZIKZ010000085.1:10186-14171 GCA_964539845.1 uncultured Hyphomicrobiales bacterium | reverse complement strand
TTCAACTCATGCAGAGAAACGTAATAGTCGAAACAGAATATGTAGATCGATTCCCTCACGGCCTCGCCCACACGACAATCATTCTCCGAAATCCCGCTGGCATTGCACTTCGATTTCGTTGTTCGTGCATATTCAAATGCGATCTTCTTATTTCGATCCAACTAGCATTCATCGCTTGCTGATCACCCAGCGATTGCATTTCTATCTTCCGGAAGGAGGTAGAGATGACGATCACTCCCAAGATCGAAAAGATCGATCCCGCGCCGACGTCTGATACGTTTCGCGAGGCAATGCGTCAGCTGGCATCGGGTGTGAGCATCATCATTGCCGGTCTGCAAGCCTCGACCCTGCGGCCGAGTCGATGGGACGCATGATGACGAATCTCGATATCGGCATGCCAGCCATCATTGTGCCAGGCCTCGGCGGGTCGGAACCCGAGCATTGGCAATCGCGCTTCGAAGGTTTGCTCCTGCGCGTGACTAGATTGTCCGGGGTCAACTGGGATCGTCCAGGCCTGACTGCATGGATGGACGGTCTACAGCGTGCGGTGGAGCAGCAGCCGAACAGCGTGCTGATCGCTCACAGCCTCGGCTGTGCTCTTATCGCGCATGCCGCAACACGCCATCCGCAACTTCCCGTGGCCGGCGCAATGCTGGTCGCCCCCGCAGACGTCGACGCTTCACCAGCGGTTCCGATTTCGCTCGGCAGCTTTGCAGGGGTACCGCAGCGCGCGTTGCCATTTCCCTCGGTCGTCATCGCAAGCGCTAACGACCCATACATGACAGCGGGTCGCGCGCGATTTTTCGCGTTCGCCTGGGGGGCGCAGCTCATCAATATCGGCGCCTGCGGACACATCAACGTCGCGTCGGGCTTCGGTCATTGGCCGGAAGGACTGCGCATCCTGCGCGATTTTGCCGCCCGCCTTGCAGCGCCGATTTCTCCCTCTACCAAGCTTTTGTCTCATCAACCCGAAAGGACTTGAAAATGCCATTTCCTCATTTGACCCGACGCGCTGCGCTGGCTGGATTGATCGTGGCGGCTTCGGCCATGCCATCGTTCGCGCAAGGCGCCTCCGATACCGTACGGATCGGACTGCAACGGTCCTCCACACTCACGGCGATCCTGCGCGCCAATGGCGAACTGGAAAAGGCGCTGGCACCGCTGAAGGTGAAAGTGTCATGGCACGAATTCACCAGCGGCCTCCCGCTGCTCGAAGCCCTCAACCTGGGCAATGTGGATGTGAGCGCCGACGTCGCCGACACCGTCCCGGTGTTTGCGCAGGCGGCCGGAGCCAAGCTTGTCTATTTCGCGGAGGAGACCGCATCACCCTCGGCGCAGGCGATCGTCATTCCCGGCAACTCGCCACTCAAGTCGGTGGCCGATTTGAAAGGCAAAAAGATTGCGGTGACCAAGGGAGCGGGCAGCCACTATCTCCTGCTTGCCGCGCTGAAGGACTCCGGTGTGCCTTTTAAGGACATCTCGCCGGCTTATCTTACGGCCGCCGACGGACGCGCTGCTCTCGTCAGTAACAATGTCGATGCCTGGGTCGCGTGGGACCCCTTCCTCACCATCGCGCAGCGGCAATCCGGAGCCAAGGTTCTGCGCGACGGCAAGAACCTGTCGAATTACAAGCGCTACTATCTCGCATCCGAAAAGTTTGCGAACAACCGCAGCGATGTGCTTACGGTGTTCTACAAGAAGCTCGACGAAACCGGCCGCTGGGTGAATGCGGAGCCGAAGGCCGCTGCAGCGTTGTTGTCAGGTCTCTGGGGCATTGACGCCGAGACCGTCGAGCAGGCGCTCAAGAACCGCGCCCACAAGATCGGCACGGTCACCAAGGCCGGACTCAATGAGCAGCAGCAAATTGCAGACTCGTTTGTCACCGAGGGCGTGCTGCCCAAGCGGATCGACACCTCAGACGTGACAATTTGGGCTCCCAAGCAGTAGGGCCAGCCCCCATCACGTTGCATACGCCCCCGGCAACGCCGGGGGCTTTTTTTGGCGACCGCGATCTCAATGCGCATCAGGCGGCTGCATTTTCGGAACTGCCACGCTTACGCAGTGGAGATTCTATTCTCAACGTATCGTACGACATCTCACGCGAGTTGCTCAGCGCGATTGCGGGTAACAATACAGACGATATTTCCATTTTGGCCTGACGCGGAATTTCGTTGCATGGCGAAGTTCCGACCGGCTTGATTCAACTGAGGGCTGCGGGCTTCTTCAATGTACTCATTGGGCATTCGCTACTATTGACACCAGCGCAAACCGATCTCGAATAGTGCGGCTTCCCGAAACTGGGCGATGTTCATGCCAAAATTCGACTGCGAGGGGCCCGATCCTCGACCCCGACGCGCATCTTTCTCGCCTCCCCGATTTGCGACGGACTGCCACGCGCATGTGATCGGCCCGGCATCATTATATCCGTTCGTTGACGACCGAACCTACACTCCGCCGGACGCGCCATTGCAGGATTACTTGTATGTCGTTGAAACGTTAGGGTTTCAACGCATCGTGCTGGTGCAGCCGAGCATGCACGGCACCGACAATTCGGTGATGCTCAGCGCGTTGCAGGCCGCGCAATCGCGCGGCATCGAGGGCTTCGCGATCGCCGGTATCGCTCCCGATTGCAGCGATAACCAATTGCAATTGCTACAAAAAAGCGGCGTCCGCGGCATCCGCGTCAATATGATCTATCGGGGTGGAAAGGCCGCCAATGTCGATGCGGCAGCGCAAGTCGCAGCGCGGCTGCGCGCCATGAACTGGTGCCTGGAAATGCTCGTAGACGTGTCGTTGCTCGGCACGGAATTGCTCAGCTACGACAAGCTCGGCGTTCCTCTGGTCATTGATCATCTCGGTCATATGCCGGCGCGCAAGGGACCCGACGACCCGGGCTTTCAGGCACTGCTCGAACTGGTCCGGCGCGGCAACACGTGGGTGAAGCTGTCCGGCGCCTATCGCCTCGCCGAGGGCACCACCTTTCCTGCAGCTGAAGTTGCGGCGCTGGCGCGCGCGCTGGTCGAAGCCGCACCGACGCGCATGCTGTGGGGCACCGACTGGCCGCACACCATGTGCAGCGTGCCGATGCCAAATGACGGCGCACTCCTGGATCTGCTTGCGGAATGGGTCCCGGATGAGCGCATCCGCAACATGATCCTCGTCGAGAACCCCGCCGCGCTGTACGGCTTTACGCGCGCCTGACTTCGTGCACATAGACGCCTGCAAAGCGGTGAGACAAAAACTGCCGCGCAGGAGGATCGTGCGTGAAACTGTTCTGGACTCCGGCCTCGCCCTTCGTCCGCAAGGTGATGGTCGCGGCCATCGAAGTGGGGCTTGATGACCAGATCGAGATTCATCCCACCTATTGGCCCCATGAATGGGCAACCCACACGGTGGCCTTCGATCCGGACTTCATCGCGGCCAATCCGATCGGGCGAATTCCCGCGCTGATCACCGATGACGGCGTCGCGCTCGCGGAATCGAACTGGATTTGCAGCTATCTCGACTCGCGTCTCGATAAACCACGGCTGTTTCCGTTTTCCGGAAAGGCCCACTGGGCGATGCTGAGTCTCATGGCCATTGCCGACGGCGCGATCGAATCGATGATCTTGAGGCGCGCTGAAACGCTGCGTCATCCGCCCGGGCGCTCTGACGATTTCATTGCGAAGCAACGCGATCGCATCGCGCGCTGTCTTGATCAGATCGAAATCGCGGTGCCGACCTTCCGCGAGACAGCGCCCGACATGAGGCATATCGCTGCGGCCGTCGGCTGCGGCTTCATGGACTTTCGCTATGCGCAGGATGATTGGCGCAAAGGCCGCCCACAACTCGCCCACTGGTACGAGACCTTCTCGCAGCGCCCATCGATGATGCGTACGGCGCCGGGCGAAACGCCTCAGCATTCACCCGACAAATCCGAACGCTAGATCGGTTCTGCTGTCTTCGATGTTGCGCTGCGTCTTGACTCGCAGCGCTCAATGATGAT